>NZ_CP067420.1:2267500-2586500 GCF_016653635.2 Skermanella sp. TT6 | reverse complement strand
CCCGACGAAGGCCGCGTGGCCGAAGCTGACCATGCCGCCATAGCCGAGGATCAGGTCCAGGCTGACGGCGGCCAGCCCGAAGATCAGGATTCGGGTGAACAGGGTGATGTAGAATCCCTTGCCCATGGCGTCAGCCAGCGGCGGCAATGCCAGCAGGAAGGCGAGGCCGATCAGGACCGCCCAGGTTTCGCGGTGACGGAAGTCAGGCATGGGCCGGAAACAGCCCCCTGGGCTTCCAGGCCAGCACGGCGGCCATCAGGATATAGATGGTCATCGAGGCCAGCGACGCGCCCACGCCGTCCGCCTGGGACGGCGGCATCACGGCGCGGAGGAGCGTCGGCAGCAGCGCCCGCGCCATCGTGTCCACCATGCCGACCAGCAGGGCTCCGACCAAGGCACCCCGCACCGATCCCAGCCCGCCGATCACGATCACCACGAAGGTCAGGATCAGCACGCTCTCGCCCATGCCGACCTGGACCGCCAGGATCGGCCCCGCCATGGCGCCCGCCAAGGCGGCCAGCGCGGCACCCAGGCCGAACACCAGGGTGTAGAGCCGCTTCACGTCGACGCCCAGCGCCCCCAGCATCTCCCGGTTGGAGGCGCCGGCCCGGATCAGCATGCCGGTCCGGGTCCGGGTGATCAGCAGGTAGAGGAAGCCGGCGACCGCCAGCCCGACGCCGATGATCGCCAGCCGGAACGCCGGATAGGGCACGCCGGGAATGATCTCGACCGTGCCGGCCAGCCACGCCGGCGGGCTCAGAAAGATCGGCTGCGGACCCCAGACGATCCGGACCAGCTCGTTGAAGAACAGGATCAGGCCGAAGGTGGCGAGCACCTGGTCAAGGTGCTCCCGGCGGTACAGGGTCCGCAACGCCACCATTTCCACCGCCATGCCGACCAGCGCCGCCAGCGGCAGCGCGAGCAGCAGGCCCAGGACGAAGCTGTCGAGCAGCGGCGCGAAGGTCGCCGTCAGGTAGGCGCCGACCATGTAGAACGAGCCATGCGCCAGGTTGATCATGTCCATGATGCCGAAGACCAGAGTCAGCCCGGCCGCCATCAGGAACAGCATCACGCCCAGTTGAAGCCCGTTCAGCCCCTGCTCCACCAGCAGAAGCGTGTTCACATCCTGCACTCGGCCGCGTAGGGATCGGCGTGGTCCTCGAACACGGTGCCGCGGATCAAGTTGGTCAGCCGGCCCTCGTCGTCCTTGACCACCTCCCGCAGGTAATAGTCCTGGATCGGGAAATGGTTTGCGTTGAACTTGAAGTCCCCCCGGATCGACTGGAAGTCGGCCGCCTTCAGCGCCGCCCTCAGGGCGTCCTTGTCCGCCAGGTTGCCGCCCACCTTGCGGACCGCGCTGTCCAGCAGCAGGGCCGTGTCGTAGGCCTGCGCCGCGTAGACCGACGGCAGCCGGTTGTAGGCCGCCTCGAAGCCCTGGACGAACTTCCGGTTCTGCGGGTTGTCGATGTCGCCGCTCCACTGCGCGGTGTTCATGACGCCGAGCGCCGCGTCGCCGATCGCCGGCAGGGAATCCTCGCTGAAGCTGAAGCCGGGCCCGAACAGCGGGATCTTCCCCTTCAGGCCGGCCTGCTCGAACTGCTTGACGAAATTGATGCCCATGCCGCCGGGATAGAAGATATAGACGCCGTCCGGCGCCGCCGCGCGGAGCTGCGCCAGCTCCGCCGCGTAGTCGAGCTGGCCGACCGCGGTGTAGACCTCGCCGACCACCTCGCCCTTGAAGAAGCGCTTGACCCCGGTCAGCGCATCCTTGCCCGCCGGGTAGTTCGGCGCCATCAGGTAGGCCCGCTTGATGCCCTGGGACTGCATGTGCTGGCCCATCGCCTCGTGCTGGCCGTCGTTCTGGTAGGCGACGCCGAAGAAGAACGGGTTGCACTGCTTGCCGGCCAGCTGCGACGGACCGGCGTTCGGGCTCAGGAAGAAGACCTCCGCCCGTTCCAGGCTGGGCATCAGGGCCAGGGCCAGGTTGGACCAGATGATGCCGGTCACCACGTCCACGTCGTCCCGCTCCACCATGCGGTCGGCGATCTGCTTGGCGATGTCGGGCTTCTGCTGGTCGTCGCCCTCGATCACCGTGGCCTTCAGGCCGCCGAGCGTGCCGCCCAGGTCCTTCAGGGCCAGCGCGAAGCCGTCGCGCACGTCGATGCCGAGCCCGCTGCCGGGACCCGACAGGGTGGTGATCATCCCGACCTTCACGTCGCCGGTCTGGGCGGAAAGGGGGGAAGCGAAACAGGCGAAGCCTGCCGCCAGGATGGCGGCGACGCCGCGGGATACGGAATTCATCTACGAGGGACTCCCTGTCCGGTCTTCTTCGTTGCCGCAGTTTAGCGGCGTTTTTTGCCGGTATCCTGCTGAATCTTCAAGAGGTTCGTTTCAGCATGCGCTCCACCTCCCGCCACAGCGGCCCGTCGGCGTCGGCCAGGTCGTCGAGGATGGTGAAGTGGTCGCGCCCCGCCACCTCCAGGACGTCGGCGGGCGACTCCTCGGCCCGAAGCGCGTCGGCATAGGCGCGCGACTGGCGGCGGAACTCGGCGCTCTCCGCCCCGCCGACCGCGGCGACGACGGGGATCGGAACCGGCGGAAGCCGGCGGATGGGGCTTTCGGCCAGGATATCGTCCCCTGTCAGCTGGATGGTCGGCTGGAGCCACGACCAGCGCAGCGGCTCAAGGTCGAATAGCCCGCTGATCGGCAGCGCTCCCTTGATCAGGTCGGCCGGCAATCCGTAGTCGCGCACCCAGTTGGTCGCCAGCAGGCGCCCCACCAGATGACCGCCGGCCGAATGGCCCGACACCACGATGTTGCCGCGGTCGCCGCCGAACTCGGCCGCATTGTGCCAGACCCAGGCCAGCGCGCCTCGGACCTGCCGGGTGATCTCCGGGATCCGGACTCGCGGGCACAGGTCGTAATTGACCACCACGGTCGCAACCCCCTGCCGCAGCCCGGAGTCGGCGATGAAACTGAAGTCGTCGGCTCCGAACGCCCGCCAGTAGCCGCCATGGACGAAGACATGGATCGGCGCACCGGGCCCTCCGGCGGGGAAGACATGGAGACATTCCGCCAGCGTCGGCCCGAACGAGCGGCGCAGCCGGTTCGGACAGGCGTCGCGGGTCGCGGCGCTCCGCTCCACCCAGCCCGCCACCACCCGGTCGACATCCGAGGCGATGAGTCGGGGATTGTACTCCCGGTCGATCTCGTCCTGGGTGCTCAGGTGACGGTACATCCGGTTCCTCCTCTGCGTCTCCCGCCCGGCGTCCGCCGCGCTTTCGGGCACTCTCCCGGCGCGGGACGGCATTTGCAAGGAGAGCTGTCGAAAAGCGTGGCGCGAAGCCGACGTAATATGACTAAAGTACGGGGCGGACGGCATCACGTCATCTCTCCACGACCCAGACCCCAGCATGACGGAGCGGCATGATGAACAGGACCCCCCTTGAGCGAATCGAGCACCTGGAACTGCTCCAGTCCGAAGCCCTGAAGATCCTCGCGGCCTTCGAGAACCTGGCGCTGACCCAGGACCCGCCGCAGCCTGTCACCGAGCGGCTGGTGAACCTGACCCGCGAGCAGGTCGAGGCGATCGGCGAAGCCCTGCAGCTCGCCCGGTCGACCCTGGCCGACGCGGTCTGATCCGGCGGACCGGGGCCGTCCCGCATTCCGGGACGGCCCCGGCTCACCCCGGACGAGGAATCCGCCATGGACGCGCCCGACGACAGCCTGCCGCGCGACATCAGGGGATATCACCGGCGCACCAAGCATGCGCCGCACCGCTATGCGCTCGGCCCGGCCTTCCTGGATTGGGAGTCGCAACCCGACCCCTTCCGCCGCTTCCACGGCGCGCGCATGGTCGACCTGCCTCTCGAATCGGACCGGCCGACGCCGCCGTTCGGCCGGTGGGAGGACATTCCGCCGCACCGCCTGGACGCCTGTTCGCTGGGACTGTTCCTGGAACTGGCGCTGGGATTGAGCGCCTGGAAGGCGGTCGACGGTGCCCGGTGGGCCGTGCGCAACAACCCGTCCAGCGGCAACCTGCATCCGACCGAAGGATACGTCGTCCTGCCGTCCCTTCCCGGCATCGGCGAGGCGCCGGCGCTGTACCACTACGCGGTCGCGGCCCACGCGCTGGAAGAGCGCTGCGTCTTGGGGACCGTACCCGAACTGCCGCCCGGCGGCTTCATGGTCGGGCTTTCCTCGATCGCCTGGCGGGAGGCATGGAAGTATGGCGAGAGGGCCTTCAGGTACTGCCAGCATGATGTCGGCCACGCCATCGGATCGCTGGCCTACGCCGCCGCCTGCCTCGGCTGGCGGCTGACCGTCCTGGCCCGGCCGGGCGACGCCGAGGTCGCGGAGTGGCTCGGGCTGCACCGCGAGGACGCCGGACATCGGTTCGAACGCGAGCACCCCGACCTGCTGGCCCTGGTCCATCCCGGCCCCTGCGCCGCGATCCTTCCGCAGCATCCCGGCGGGACCTGGTACGGGCAGGCCAACCGCCTGAGCGATGACCACGATCCCTGGCCGGCGGTGGATCTGGCCCTGCGTTTCACGGCCAAGCCGGCGGGCGATGCACGGGATCCACGGCCGCACCCGGGACCGCCGGCTTCGGTGTCGGAGGAGGCCGCCGGCGCCGTGATCCGACGCCGGCGCAGCGTCATGCGCATGGATGCTTCGAAGTGCCTTCCGCGGGAGGCCTTGGACGGCATGCTCGCGGCGACATTGCCCGATGCCCGGCACGTCCCCTGGACCGGCTTCCCCTGGCCGGCGCGGATCGCGCTCTTCCTGTTCGTCCATCGGGTCGAGGGGATGGAGCGTGGGCTGTACGCCCTGATCCGGGACCCGGGTTCGTTCTCCGATCTGAAGGCCGCCTGCGACTCCTCCTTCCTCTGGCAGCCGGCGGGGGAGCGGAGCGACCTGCCGCTTTTCCTGCTTGCACGCGGCGACCTGGAAAAGCGCGCATCGCAGCTCAGCTGCCTTCAGGCCATCGCCGGCAAGGGAGCGTTCAGCCTCGGCATGGTCGCGGAGTTCGGGCGCACGCTGGACGAGGAAGGCCCCTGGGCCTACCGGCGCCTTTTCTGGGAGGCCGGATTGATCGGCCAGGTGCTGTATCTGGAAGCGACAGCCGCGGGTGTGTCGGGCACCGGGATCGGCTGCTATTTCGACGACGCGGTGCATGAAACCCTGGGCATCAACGGCCAGGCGATGGCGTGGCAGAGCCTCTACCACTTCACCGTCGGTACCGCGGTCGAGGACTCCCGGATCGCGACCGAGCCGGCTTACGGCCACCTGGACCGGTGAGCGCGGTCAGGACTCCGCCCAGAGGCGCATCAGGTTGGCGGTGCTCTTGGAGATCAGGTCGAACTCCGCCGTCTTGCCCTGCTGCCGGAAGATCGCGCGTCGCGCGGTGTCCAGGTCGAACAGGATCTCCCGCTTTCCGGGATCGCGCACGAGGCTCTGCGCCCAGCCGACCGCGGCCAGGCGGGCGCCTCGGGTGACCGGCTCGACGCGGTGCAGCGCGCCGGACGGGTAGAGGATCATGGAGCCGGCGTCGAGCTTGTAGGCCTGTTCGCCGCCGGTTCCCTCCATCACCAGTTCCCCGCCGTCGTAGGACGCGGGATCGCCGAGGAACAGAGTGAAGGAGACGTCGGTGCGGATGCCGCCCATCATGGCGTCGTCCACATGGGTCCCGTACTCCATGCCGGCGGTGTAGCGGCTGATCATGACCGGCCGCACCGCCTTGGGCCGCGCCGCGATCTGGAACAGCTGATGCCCCTCGATCGCCGCGTTGATGCGGCGGATCAGGTCGGCGTGGGCCGCGTCGGCCGGCGACAGCTGCTCGTTCGCCTTGACCAGCCTGGCGTGCCAGCCGGCGGTCCGCGCGCCGTCGACGAAGCGCGCGTCCTCCAGGCGGCGGACGACGTCCTCCAGCAGGTCGGGCGGCAGGACCTGTGCGATGCAAAGTATCATGAAGGTTTCTCCACCGCCCGATGCCGGTCGCTCAGCGCAGCCGGGCCGACGCGAACTCGATGCGGGACACGAGGCCGGAGACTTCCGCGGCGCTCATGGCCGCCTTGCGCTCCGGCATGACCGACGGCCACGCCTGGAGAAGGGTGTTCATCTCCTGCCGCAGCGTGTTCGCGGCATCGGCGTCCTTGGCGGTCAAGGAGGGGGTCAGCAACTCGACCGAGGCGTTGGCAACGCGGGCGAAGCCCAGCGAATCCTGGTATTCCACCGGGTTGGCGATCGACTCTCCCTCGAAGGCCGCCTCGTACTCGTCCGCCGCGGTGCGAAGCACGCCGATCACGATCGGCAGGGCGAAGGCCGGGTCGGTCTGCTTGGTGGCCGGAACGGCGGCGGTCGCGTCGGTCAGCCGGGTCAGGACGACCTCGGTCTGGGACTGGACCTCGGAAACGGGCGCCTTCCGCTTGACCATGCCGGACAGCTTCTCGAGATCGGCCTTGAACGGCGAGACGCTCTTCTCCTTGATCACCGTTTCGAGTTCGCCGTAAAGCTCCTCGACCGGGTGCAGGAAGTGCGGCAGGGCGTCGTCGGGGCGGCCCTTGGCATAGAGTTCGTTACCGACGTTCAGGTGACCCCGGATCATGGCGATATTCGCAAGATAGGCCTGGTCCGCGTCCAGTCCGGCCAGCGCGTCGGAACCGGCCTCGCCGCCTTCGCCGCCCTCACCCCCTTCGCCCCCTTCGCCGCCATGGCCGTGGGTCGCCTGGGCAACCTGCACGCCGTGCTTGCCGTGGTGATCGGCCTTGGGAACTTCCGCCCAGGCGGTGGCGCCGACGCTGCTGGCCAGCACATATGTCCCCAGCCCGACCCAGATCTTGACCTTCGAACCAGCCATCGTTCCGATGCCTTCCCTATATCCGCGAATGAGAGCTATTCGCAAAGCAATGGAGCATAGGGCCAGCTGCCGCCGCTTGGCAATGGAGAAACGTTGGATTTGTCCCTTCGGCCGGGTCAGAACCAGGTCGTGACGGCGGAGACGATGTCGTACCGGTCATCCACGACGTACAGCACCCGCCACTTGTCGAACGTGGTGCAGGGATGCGAGACGCCCAGGGCCACCATGTCGCCGACCCGCAGGCCCGATTCCGGCGATATCGACAGGTGCGCGTGCTGGTCGTTCAGTTCCGTCACCACGGCGCCGCGCGGCATAGCCGCAGGAGCGTCGTGCAGTCCCGGCCGGAACCACAGGACGGGGACCGGCATTCCGGCATCGTGGGAAATGTCGCGCTTTCCGACCGTCAGGATCGCCTTGTCGGGCTGCGGCCGACTTTGCACGTATGCCCAGACCTCCAGCGCCGCGGCGGGCCCGGGTCCGAGGTCGTCCACCTCGGGCATGCGCTGCCGGACCTGCTCGAACAGCGCCGCGTAGGAACTGCTGTCATGGGTCAGGTAGCAGCCGGACCGCAGCAGGACCATGGTTTCCCGCCCCAGTTCCGCCGCGCCGAGGCGCTCCGCCACCATGTCGTAGAAGGCCGAGCCGCCGGCGCTCAGGATCACCGGTCCGGGCCCGAACAGGCCTTCGGCCTCGCAGCCGGCCGCGACGGCGGCGATGCGGTCGAGATAGGACCGGATCGCCCCGTCCCGGTCGCCGTCGCCGCGCACCATGCCCTCGTAGCCTTCCACCCCGCGCAGGACCAGAAGCGGTTCCGCCCGCCTCACGGCGCGCGCGACGTCCAGTGCGGCCTCGTCGCTGCGGCAGCCGGTGCGGCCTCCGGCGGCGCCGACCTCGACCATGACCTGGAGCGGCCGCCCGGGCGCGCTCGCCCGGAGCCCGGCGGCGAGCTGTTCCACGCCGTCGATCGAATCGACCAGGCAGTAGAAGTCGAACCCGTCGTCCGCCGCCAGCTCGGCGGCGACGTAGCCGATCGCCTGGCGGCCGACCAGCTGGTTGGCGAGGACGATGCGGCCGATCCCGGCGGCACGGGCGACCCGGACCTGCTGCACCGTCGCCAGGGTCAGCCCCCAGGCGCCGTCGGCGAACTGCCGGGCGAACAGGTCGGGGCTCATCGTCGTCTTGCCGTGAGGGGCCAGCGCGGTCCCGGTCAGGTCGAGGAAGCTGCGCATCCACCGGCCGTTATGGTCCAAAGCGGCCGACTTGAGCACGGCAAGAGGCAGGACCATGTCCTCCCGCAGCACGTTCCAGCCCTTGCGGCCTATCCCGGCAAGCGCGAACGGCTCCTGACCCGGCGGGATTCCCTTGGTCCTGCCGTCGATCAGGACGGTCTCCTCCCGCTCCGTCATGGCGCGCCCTTCCCGTGCTGAAGTACTTCCGGATGCAGCTTAAGCGACGCCGAACAGCGTGCCAACGGCAAGATTGGCCGGTACGGTCTGAAGCCGGACATCGGCGGGAAAATCCCGCCTTTTGTCTTAATTGCGCGGGAGCGCCCGACGATCGATCATCACGGCGGCGGCCGGAGCATCCGAACGAAGGGATCGGCGCCTTGGTGGTATTCCGGCCTGTTCCGGATCCTCCACCGGTGTGGTAGGCTCGGGCTCACCCCTGGAGGCAGCGGACCCAACGTGACGGACATGTCGATATCAGCCAATCCGAAGGACGTCCAGATCGTCATCGGGATGGCGCGCACCCTGGCCGCCGATATCACCGATCTTCAGCGCCAATCCAATGGCGGCGCCATCAAGACGTTCCTGCATTACAAGAAGGTCCGGGAAAACTATCTTGGAATCCAGAGCCTGATCTTCACGGTCGAGGACAGGTTCCCGCGGGTCGAGAAGAGCCTGCCGACCGGTTTCAAGCAATGGGTCATCAGGGCGAAGCTGAAGGCCCTGTCCGCGTTCACCCATATCAGCCACGTCTTCTTTTCCAACCCGCCTTTGACCCTGACCCACTCCCTGGGAGCCTGGGACATCCTTTCCGACGAGATGACGGCCTTCGCGGCGGTGAACGGCTATTTCGACAACATGATTTTCGAAGCCGGGATCGACGACAAGACCGCCGACGCGCTCGAAGCGACCCGCATCGAGATCGAGGAGATCGTCGGAATGCTGGAAACCCTGCTGAAAAGCAGCCCGAAGCGACTTGAAGAGTTCTGAAGGCGCGGCACCATCCTCGCGAATGCACGAAATGCGCGTTTACTGGCGGGGAAATGCGCCTGAGGAAGGGTGCGACAAATTGGTCCAAATGCAATTCGCCGCCCGACCCGATTTTTCTCAGGACCTGTGAGGTCGCTCACAGCTTGTTAACCATTATGGTCTTACAGTGCCTCTCACGATGTCCTTTGGGCAGCGTTTCCTCCCTGTAAAACTCGAGCCGCTCGGGCATTCCCCGGGCGGCTTTTTTCTTGCGTGTCCCGTCTCCCCCACGGGAGGCGCCCGCCGACATCCGGCCCGCGTCAGGTGACGCCGGCGTCGCATTTCGCGATCAGGCCGGACAAGGTCGCGATCAGATGATCGGCGAGCACCGGCTTCGCCAGCAGCGGTGCCCGCCTCAGGTTTTCGCTGAGGTCGTCCAGCCTCGAATAGCCGGAGCAGAACAGGAACGGGACGCCGAGCGCCTGAAGCCGCTCGGCCACCGGGAAAACCGTGCGGCCGAAAAGATTGACGTCCAGCACGGCGACGTCGGGAACGGTCTCGCGCAGGAGGTCCAGGGCGTCTTCGACCCGCCCTACCGGTCCGAGCACGGCCAGGCCGGCATCGAGCAGGACCTGTTCCATGGCAAGCGCCGTCAGCGCCTCGTCCTCCACGACGAGGACGCGCGCGCCCGGGCCGGCCAGCTTCGCCGATCCCCCCTGCTCGACGGCTTCGCTCAACGGCTCGGCGGCTGGCGCGGCCGAGAAGCAGTCCGTGGGCAGCGCGATCCGGCAGCACAGTCCCGCCGGGTTCCAGTCGAGGACCAGGTCGCCGCCGAGCTGGCTCTCCACCGTCTGCCGAAGGACCATCGAGCCGAAACCCGTGCGGTCGGGCGGCGTCACGGGAGGGCCGCCGGTCTCCCTCCAGTCCAGGACAAGGCTTCCGCCCCCCTCCTGCCCCTCCATCCGCCACGACAGTTCCAGTCGGCCGGCGGGAGCCGACAGGGCACCGTATTTGGCGGCGTTGGTGGATAATTCGTGCAGGCACATGGCAACGGCCTGGGCGGCTTCCGCGGCGATCGACACGGCGGGTCCCTGGACGGCGATCCGGCCGGCGCTGGCGAACGGGGCAAGTTCATCGACGATCAGGGCGGCCAGATCGGCACCGGACCAGCGGCTGGCGGCCAACAGGGTGTGGGCACGGGCCATGGCCGCAAGGCGGCCCTCGATGGCAGCCGTGAAATCCGCAGGGTTCTCGGCACGCGTGAGATGCAGGATCGACTGGACGACGGCCAGGGCGTTCTTGGCGCGATGGTCGACCTCGCGCATCAGCAGATGGAGGCGCGCTTCGTTTTCCTTCCTCTCGGTCAGGTCCACCGCCATGGTGACGACCAGCCGGCGCCCGTCGATGTCCCGGCCGATCGGGGCCGAGCGGAAACTCCAGGTCCGGCGCGATCCGTCGGCCGTCCGCACCACGTTCTCCCTCTCGTCGATCGGGCAGTCCTGCTGGAACAGGGACCGCACCCGGGCCATTATCGTATCGGCGTCGTCGCCGTAGGCGAGGCGGGCCCAGCCGGCGACGGTCCGGATATCCTCGGCGGCATAGCCGGTGATCGACAGCCAGGCCCGGCTGAGATGTACGACTGTTCCATCCTCCGCATGGACCATGACCGGGAAGGGAGCGTTCTCCACCGCGCGCCGGAGCCTGGCCTCGCTGTCCCGCAGGGTATCCGCGCCGCGCCGCTCGGCATCGATGTCCACTATGGTGACCACGATCCCGGTGACGGTTCCGTCGGGATCGCGGGTCGGTGCGCTGGTGATCCGCAACCAGGCCATCGAACCGTCGTCCCGAGGGCTCAGGGCGGTCAGCTCCGCCGGCTCGCCGGTCGCCATGGTGATGGCGAGCGGCTGGTCGGCGGCGGCGATTTCCCGGCCGTTCTCGTCATGGCCCTTCCAGCGCTCCAGCAGCCAGGCGGCGGGGTTCTCCGGGATCCTGCATCCGGTGATCCGCTCCGCCTGGCGATTCCCGACCAGGGTCCGGCCGGACGGGACCTCCACCAGCAGGAGCCCGACCGGTACATGCTCGACCACGGTCTTGAACCGCATGCGCTCGCTCAGGAGCGCCTGCTGGGTCGCGTTGCGGTCCGTGACGTCCTGCAACGTGCCGATCACCCTGATAGCCTTGCGGTCACCGCGCTCCCCCTCGAAGACCACATGCGATTGGGCATTGATCCAGCGGGTCTGCCCGTCCGGGCGCACGATGCGGTAGTCGATCGCCCAGAAGCCCATCCCGCCAGGGTCCAGCCCGCGTTCGACCGCCTCCGCGACGCGGCTCCTGTCCTCCGGGTGGATCAGGCGGAAGGCATGTTCGCAGGCGATCGGTCCGGAACGATCGAAGCCGTGGATCGCGTGGCTCTCCGGGGACCAGAACAGCAGGCCGTTCGCGACATCCCAGTCGTATGTGCCGAACCGCGCCGCATGTGCCGCCAGCCGGAGGCGCTTCTCGCTTTCGTGCATGGCGGCTTCCGCCGCCTTCTGGGCGGATATATCGCGGGAATGCACCAGCAGGCCGCCGTCCGGCCGGGGCAGCACGAGGTAGGATTTCCAGCGCTTGAGGATCGGGGAGACTCCGACGAACTCCCGCGCCTTGCCGTCGCGCATGACCTGGATGCAGCTGTCGTGGAGCCCCGACCCCTCGGCCTGGGGAAACACATCGAGGAACGGCCGACCGATCAGCTGGCCCCGAGGGCTGCCGATCTGTTCCAGCGCCTTGCGGTTCAGATAGGTGAACCTGAATTGGCGATCCACCGCATAGAAGGCGTCGCCGACGCTTTCCAGTATTTCGGACGTCTGCCCAAGCACCTGCTCGTCGATGAGCATGCGGCCCATCCGGCGACGCATGACGGCGAACAGGATGGCGGGCATCGCCGCGAAGAACGCGGTCAGCGCTGCCGGCAGGTCGAGTAGCACGCCCGCCTGGACCGCGTTGGCAACCAGGGAAATCGCCAGACTGCACTCAAGAGTCCAGAGGAGCCTGATCCTTTTCATGCATTCCATAACTGGTTATGTTATCCAGGACAGGGACTTCATGTTCCGGCCGCGCTTCGACCGATATCATGGATTGCTTATGGTTACTACCTGAGTGAAAAGATAGAACGGTCGTTCCTGTCCGTAACGGAAGAATGTTCCTATCAATACTAAGAAATCTCAGGAGAGTGATCTGCCCTATACTGGCCAGGATCCCGTGCGGACGGAACCAGGGACAGGAGAAGTCGGATGCGCAGGCGCGACGCTTCGTCGAAGAAGCCGCGATGTCTGCTTGTCCGGACGAGCCCGGCCTGTGTTACAAGGCTCTCCCAAGGTGACGGCCGGAAGCCGCTCGAAAAAGGAAAGCTGATCTAGATGACCGAGGACAGGCGGCGGACATCCCCCGGCGGCGCGACCTTCTGGGCCGATGCGCTCCATCACTTCGATGCCGTCCGCCGCTGGCGCGGCCTGGCCATGGACGGCATGGGCCTCGGGCCGCAGGAAAGCGCGTACGGGATCGTGATGGAGCAGCCCGGGGTCCGCCTGCGGCGGTACGAACCGCTCCCCGGCTCCGGTCCGGCCGTCCTGATCGTTCCCGCGCCGATCAAGCGCGGCTACATCTGGGACCTGCTGCCCCATGTCAGCGTCGTCCGGCGGTTGTCGGCCGAAGGCTTCCGGGTCTACATGACGGAATGGACGGAGCCCGGCGAGGCCGAGCGCGACTTCGGTCTGGCCGACTATGCCGACCGCCTGATCGGGAAGTGCGTTTCCGCCGTCGCCAGGGACTCCGGGAGCGCGCGGGTGTTCCTGGCGGGGCATTCGCTGGGCGGCACCTTGGCGACCCTGTTCGCCAGCATGCATGCCGACCGCGTGCGCGGCCTGATCGTCGTGGAAGCGCCGCTCCATTTCGGGGAGGACGGGGGTGCGCTGGCGAGGATGGTCGCCGAGGCGCCGCCGGCCGCGACGCTGCGCGAGGCCTTCGGCAACATCCCGGGAAGCTTCCTCAATCTCGTCTCGGTGCGGGCATCCCCGCGTGAGTTCAACTGGCAGCGCCGGGTGGACATGATCGCGAGCCTCGCCGATCCCAGGGCCCTGAAGACCCATCTGGCGGTGGAACGGTGGACGCTGGACGAGTTCCCCATCGCCGGGCGGTTCTTCGAGGATCTGATCGAACGGCTCTATCGGGACAACCAGTTCTCCCGCGGCCAGCTGGCGATCGGCGGCCGGCCGGCGCTGCCGTCGGGACTGGCGGCGCCGCTGCTCGCCGTCATCGGCAAGGGCAGCGAGATCATTCCGCCCGGCTCCATGCTTCCGGTGATCGACGCCTCGCCCGCGGACCGGAAGCTGGTGCTCGACTATGCGGGCGACGTCGGCGTGGCGCTCCAGCATGTCGGCCCCCTGATCGGCCGGGCGGCGCACGAACACCTCTGGCCCGGGATCACGCGCTGGATGCGGGAGATCGTCCGTTCGGAGGAGCCCGGCCGGTCGGCCTGAGCGTCGGTCGGAATGACGCACCCCATGACTGCCTCTGCCGCCAAAGAAGGCTTTATGGTAAATCTTTTCAGGGAGGAACGCGCTCGTCCCGTGTTGACTCTGGCAACGCCAGGCGCCGCACCCGCCCGGCTTCAGGATCCAGGGAGAAGCAGATGAGTGGTTCCCGCAGCGGCAAGGATGAACCTACCTTCGCGAACGACACCGACACACCCGAGACGCCCTCCATCGAGACGACCCCGGGCGTCCTCCCGCAGAAGCCCATACCGGGCAAAGCTCCGTCGCGAGAGCAGGCCGACCGCAGCCGCTCCACGGCGGCGGACCGCTAGGTCCCGGATCAACAGACCATAACCTGCCAAAGCCGGCTCGTCCGGCGTCAGAACTAGGGGGGAACCAGCATGGCGACCATGAAGAGCGATGAAACCAGGCGCAAACGGCCGCCGGCTGCGAAGCGGGCCGTCGAAGCTTCGGAGAGCCCGGGCCGCCCGGCCCCCGAACAAACCTCCCGAGGTCAGGCGCCCCAGGGCTCGGGCCGGCAGGACGATGCCGGACAGCCGGCCGGCATGGGCATTCCGACGCCGGAGGCGGCCCTCGGGCTCTGGATGTCGTGGATGTCCCAGAATGTCGGCGGCATGGGGAACATGATGGGTGCCCCGGCGGCCGGGGGCGACGGCGCCCAGCCCTGGTGGGCGATGAACGCCGACGCGCTGTCCGGGACGCTGCTGGCCAGCGGGGTGGAGCAGTTCCAGCGGTTCGTCGCATCGGACCCGATGCTGGCCTCGATCGACAAGGTGTGGAACGCCAACCCGCTCCGGGAGGTGATCCCGGTGGACTGGGCCGAGGCCGTCCGCGCCCTCCGCATCGTCTGGCTCCGGTCGCTCCGCGACCCGGCCAAGACCCTGACGCGGTCGGCCGAGCTGAACATGCAGATCTGGACTTCGGCGGTCGAGGCCTGGAACGCGGCCGGCGCGCGCTGGTGGGGCGTCGCGTCGGGCGCGCCGGCCGGCGGGGACAAGCGGTTCGACGCGCCCGAATGGCATTCGAACCCGGTCTACCGGACCCTGAAGGAGATGTACCTGCTCGCCTCCGACTTCCTGCTGCGCCAGGGTCTGGAGGACAACGACATGGATCCGCAGGAGCGCGAGCGCATCACGTTCCACCTGCGCCAGTTCGTCGACGCGATGAGCCCCAGCCTGCTGCTGCTGTCGAACCCGGTGGCGCTGCGCCGCGCGATGGAGACGGGCGGCGCCAGCCTTGCGGACGGCGCCCGCAACCTGCTCCATGACCTGCGCGAGGGCCGGCTCAGCATGGTCGACGCCACCGCCTTCGAGCCAGGTCGCAACCTTGCGGTCACCAAGGGCAAGGTCGTCTACCGGAACCGGCTGATCGAGCTGATCCAGTACAGCCCGACCACGGAGCAGGTCCAGGAAGTCCCCATCCTGTTCATGCCGCCATGGATCAACAAGTTCTACATCCTCGACATGCAGCCCAAGAACAGCATGGTGAAGTACCTGGTCGACCAGGGCTTCACGGTGTTCATGGTCAGCTGGAAGAACCCGGATGCCTCGATGGAGGACATCACCTTCGAGGACTACATGAACCTGGGCCCGCTCGCCGCGGCCGACGTGGTCCGGGATATCACCGGGAGCAAGACCGTCAATCCGGTGGGCTACTGCATCGGCGGCACCCTGCTGGCGATGACGCTGTCCTATCTGGCCGAGAAGGGCGACAAGCGGTTCGGAACCGGGACCTTCATGGTGTCGATGCAGGATTTCAGCCGGGTCGGCGACACGGCCTTCTTCATGGACGAGCCGCAGATCGACTTCATCGAGCAGCAGATGATGGAGCGGGGCTATCTCGACAGCCGCGAGATGGCGAACATGTTCAACCTGCTCCGCTCGAACGACCTGATCTGGAGCAACGTCGTCAACAACTACCTGCTCGGCGGCAAGCCGCCGGCGTTCGACCTGCTCTACTGGAACAGCGACGGAACCCGCATGGCGCGCGCCGCCCACAGCTGGTACCTGCGCAACACCTATGTCGAGAACAACCTGATCAAGCCGGGCAAGATCGAACTGGGCGGCGTGCCGATCGACCTGGGCCGGATCAAGCTGGACATCTATGCGGTCGGAGCGGAGAAGGACCACATCGTGCCCTGGAACTCGGCCTGGCGGATCACCCAGCTGACCGGGGGCAAGGTGCGTTTCGTCATGGCGACCAGCGGCCATATCGCCGGCATCATCAACCATCCGGCCGGCAAGAAGGGCAGCTATTCGGTGCTTGAAGGGGAGAAGCCGGCGGAAAGCCCGGAGAAGTGGCTGGAGGCCGCCGAGCGGAACGACGGCAGCTGGTGGACCGACTGGAACCGCTGGCTGGTCGCCCATTCCGGCAACAAGGTAACCCCCCCGCCGGTCGGCAACGCCAACCACCCGGCCCTGTGCGACGCTCCCGGTACCTACGTGCTGGAGAAATGACGCCACCCCGGGGCCGGCCCTCGCGCCGGCCCCGGAGCGCCGTTCAGACCTCCTCCGGGAAACAGCCGGCACGCGCCGCCGCCACGGCGACCTGCGTCCGGTTCTTCACCCCGAGCTTCTGCATGATGGCGCGGACATGAACCTTCACCGTTCCTTCCAGAACGCCCAGCGACCGTGCGATCTCCTTGTTGGAGTGGCCGGCCAGCAGGAGCTGGAAGACGTCCCTCTGCCGATCGGTCAGCCGGTCCAGCATGTGGTTGGTCGGACGGTCCGGCTCGGCGGTGGCCGCGCTGACCAGCACCGTGCGCGGCATCGGAACATAGGTTTCCCCGGACAGGACCAGCAGGATCGCGTGTTCGAGCAGGGCCGAAGATCCCGATTTGAGGAGGTAGCCCTTGGCTCCGGCGCGTACGCTGTCGATCACGTCGGCGCTTTCGTCGGAGGCCGAGATCACGATCAGCGGTACGTCGTCAAGCGCCTCGATCATGCGGCGCACGTTCGACAGGCCGTCATCGCTGTCCAGGTGAAGGTCGAAGAGGACCAGCGACAGATCCTCGGTACGTCGCACGATCGACAGGGCCGCGTCCAGGGAGTTCGCTTCGAAGACCTCCGCTTCGGGGAACAACTCGAGGACCGAAAGGGCGAAGCCATGCAGAACGAGGGCGTGATCGTCAACGATCAGCACTTTCAATCTATCGCCGGTCATTGCGCCAGATCACGTCTGCAGTTGGACAAATTGGTTCGGAAAGAAACCTTTTCAGGTCGGACTGTGGGTTGCTGCAGTGCAACCGTCTGGCTGGCGTCCATGGATACTCCCCCTCGCAAGGATTCACGAACCCTGATCCGGCTCGACCAAACGTCTCTTTTTAGTTGCCCCTTACGATCACCGGATTAGGATTGCGTCTTTGGACTTGTAAGTATCCTATAGCACTGCACTACATGATTCATGTAGGTTTTTGTTAACGATGATCTCAACTACTCCTTTTGACGAAAACAAGCCGAAGAACCTGATCTAACTCCAAACTATGCGGACTGAGCCGCCAGATCGGAGAGCCCGATGACGACCAACTGCGAAGTCATGCTTGTCGACAGCGACCGTCTTTTTTGCGCCGCGTTGGCAGCTCTGCTGGAAACGACCGCATTCCGCATTTCCGCGGAATTCTCGACGCTCGCCGATGCCAACAACGCCGTTCGCCAGGGACGGCGGCCGGACCTGATCCTGCTCAACCTGCAGAGCGGCAACGCCGAGGAACTGGGCCAGCTCAAGCTGCTGCGCGCGACCGCCGCCCAAGCCCGCATCGTCGTCCTCGCGTCGGAACTGACTTCCCAGATCCTGAGCGGTGCGCTGCAGAGCGGTGCCGACGGTTGCCTGAACAAGACGATGTCCTGCGAAGCCCTCCAGCGGTCCCTGCATCTCGTCATGCTGGGGGAGGCCGTCTTCCCGCGCAGCATCGCCGATCTGTTGATCAGCAATGCGCTGGAAGAAGTCGCCCTGCCCCCTTCGGCCGCAATGCCCTCGCTCGGCAATGAACTCTCGAAAAGGGAGATCGAGATCCTTCGCTGCCTGCTGGGCGGCCAGTCGAACAAGGCCATCGCGCGCAACTTGAATATCACCGAGTCGACGGTGAAGATGCATTTCAAGAACGTGATGCGAAAGATTCGTGCTCAAAACCGCACCCAGGCAGCCGTCTGGGCGATCCAGCACGGCATCTCACCCCGACTTTCCGCCTAGGCAGGTCGGCCAGGGATCTCGAATTCACATATCCTTAAGCAGTCCTCACCTTCGACTGTGTTGCAACTGCGAACCCATTGGGGGCACCATCCGGGTATAAGGCTCACGGAACGTTCCGTCTTCACAAGGCGGAACGCTTCGAACGCTGCTCCAGGGAAGGGGGGTACGCCGGCATGCAACGGGTTCTCGAACATCTGCGCAAGGATTTGGGAAAGCGCCACGCGGGGTCTCCGCGCCGGGGTGAGGACCCGCAGGCGCTGCGTTTCCACGCCATGGGCCGCAACGGTAACTGGGCGGTCGTCATGACTGTCGACGAGCCATGCCCGGAACGGGCGGACGATGTCCTGGACATCGTTTCCACGCTGCCCCTGACCGTCAGCCGGCGCCAGCGCGCCGCGGTCGGGGAATTGGTCGCGTGCCTGAACGCTCTGGCCGACGACGGGCGCTTCGAGGGGCCGGACGCTTCCGGGCGTGTCCATTGCCGGGGCCTGCATCGCATCCCGGCCGATGCCGTTCCCAGCAGCCTCCGTCTGCTGGTGGAGCGTCATATCGCCCTTGTCGATCGCCACCTTCCGAGCTTCTTCGCGGTCGTCGCGGGCGGCCAGACCCCCACCGAAGCGGTCAGCCAGCTCGAAAGGATGCGCCGCTTCGCCTGACCCGCACCCCTCGGACCTTCGCCCGGGAGCCGACGCCCCTCGGGGTATCGGCCAATGCCGTGATCCCGTTTCCTCACGCCGCCTTGCGCAGCTGCGACCGGGCTGCCCTGACGGCCTCGCCGGCATCCTCGAAGACGCGGCCTTCCAGTTCGGCCATTCGGGCATCCGACGCATGGAAGGTGACGCGGCTGCCAAAAGGCACGACGACGCCGACCGCATCGTCCTCCAACTCTATGATATAGCTTTCCCGCATGACCGTTCCTGACATGTCTCGACCGGGGGTATCCGTGCGCCCAGTCTGGCGGCGGAGTGTGACAGTTTCCACCGGGGCGGCGGCAATCGTTGGATGACCTGAAAGTCCGCCCTTCCTGCATAATCCTTGACGCGTCCGACCGGCGGCCCTGTATAACCGGATGGGTGATGCCGGCCGGACGCCCGACTTCAACGAACCGAGCCCACGCAGATGCAAGAAGCCCGAAGCGTCCCGATCGAGGCCATGGACGGCTTTCCCGAACCAGGGACCGTGCGACGGGTGGCTCCCGGCATCCTTTGGGTTCGGATGCCCCTTCCGTTCGCGCTCAACCATATCAACATCTGGCTTCTGGAAGCCGAGGACGGCTGGACGATCGTCGACACCGGCATCGGCAGCAATCGAACCAAGGACTGCTGGGAGCGGATCTTCAGGGAGTCGCTCGCTGGAAAGCCGGTGGTCCGCATCGTCGCGACCCACTTCCATCCGGACCATGTCGGCCTGGCGGGATGGCTGGTCGACCGATGGCAGGCCGAGTTTTGCGCCAGCCTGACGGAGTGGCTGTTCGGCCGGATGCTCAGCCTGGAAAGCCCTGAAGCCATGGTCCGCACCAGCCTTGCCTTCTACCGCCGCGCAGGACTGGACGAAGCGGCTCTCGCCGTCATGGCGGAGCGCGGCAATTCCTATGCGAAGGGCGTCACGCCCCTGCCCGCCCGGCTGCGCCGCCTGAAAGCGGGCGACCGCCTGCCGATCGGCGGGACCGACTGGCATGTGATCACGGGCGGCGGCCATACGCCGGAACATGTCTGCCTGCACTGCCCCGACCGCGGCATCTTCATCGCGGGCGACCAGGTGTTGCCACGGATCAGTCCCAACATCAGCGTCTGGGCATCCGAGCCGGACGCCGATCCGCTGGACGACTTCCTGCGTACCCTGGACCGGCTGCGAAGCCTGCCGGACGACCTCCTGGTCCTGCCGTCCCACGATACGCCCTTCACCGGCCTGCACGCGCGGCTGGACGCCCTGGCCGCCCATCATCGCGAGCGGCTGGAGGAGGTGGTGAATGCCTGCGCGGAGCCGAGCACCGTCGCCCAGGTGACCCGCGTGATGTTCAACCGCCCGCTCGATCCGCACCAGCTGGTGTTCGCCGTCGGCGAGGCGCTGGCACATCTCAACCATCTCGCCGCCCGGGGGCGGCTGATCCGGCGGACGGACAGGGACGGCCTGCTCCGCTTTTCGCGTCCCTGATCTCCCCGGAAATTCTGAAGCTTTCTTTACCAAACACCGTCCGGGCGGGTATTGCTGGGCAAGGCCCCGGGTGCGGGCGCCACTGGCATGGACGGAGAAAAGCATGGTTCGGGTCGCCTGCATCGGCGAGTGCATGATCGAGTTGTCGGAGCGTGCCGACGGAACCCTGTCGCGCAGCTTCGGTGGCGACACCCTTAACACCGCCCTCTACATGGCCCGTCTCGGCGTCGAGGTCGATTACGTCACCGCGCTGGGCGATGACGGGTGGAGCGAGGAGATGGTCACGGCCTGGACCGGGGAAGGGATCGGAACCGGCCGCGTGGTCCGCATGGCAGGCCGTCTCCCGGGGCTCTACGTCATCCAGACCGACCCGAAGGGCGAGCGCCGCTTCCAGTACTGGCGCGACCGTGCGGCGGCGCGCGACCTGTTCGACCAGCCGGGCACCCCGGATCTGGTCGAGGCGCTGGCTCGCGACTATGGGCTTCTCTACCTCTCCGGCATTACCCTGTCGCTCTATGGCGAGGTTGGTCGCCAGCGCCTGTTCGAGGCGATCGACCGTGCCCGCGCCGGCGGCGCCCAGCTGGCCTTCGACACCAATTTCCGGCCGCGCGGCTGGCCCGAGCCCGAGGTGGCGCGCCGGGCCTATCGCCAGACCCTGGACCGTTCGGACATCGTGCTGGCGTCCACCGAGGATCTCGACCTGCTGTACGGCGGCCGCGGCGAGGAGACCCTGATGCAGGGCGGCCGGCCTGCGGAACTGGCCCTCAAGCTGGCCCACCCCTCCTGCCGGGTGATGAAGGACGGCACCGACACCGTGGTCGATGCGGCGCCGGTGGAGAACGTCCTGGACACCACCGCGGCCGGCGACAGCTTCGCCGCCGCCTACCTGGCGGCCCGGCTGAAGGGCGCCGATCCGGAGGCGGCGGCGCGGGCCGGCCACAGGCTGGCCGGCGTGGTCGTCCAGCACCGCGGCGCCATCATCCCGCGGGCGGCGATGCCCGCGACCGTGTTCGAAGCCTGAAAAACCGAAGGACTGACAAGCGTGACCGAAACAGACCTGTCCGCAGCCGCCGACCTGCTGCTCGACGCCCGGCGCACCGGCGCGTGGCTGACGGAACTTCCGGAATCGGCCCGGCCCGGCTCCCTTGATGAGGCCTATGCGATCCAGGATCTGCTGGTCCGCCGCAAGGGCGGGGCGGCCGGTTGGAAGGTCGGGGCTCCATCCCCCACCGCCGAGCCGATCCGCGGAGCCCTCGCGTCCGACACCATCCATGAGAGCCCGGCCCGGCTCCCGGCCACGAGCTTCAACGTGATCGGCGCCGAGGCCGAGCTGGTCTACCGCTTCGCCTCTCCCCTGCCCCTCCGGGACAGGCCCTACGATCTCGAGGAAGTGCTGGCGGCCGTCGGCTCGGTCCATGCGGCGATCGAGATCGCCGACACGCGCTACAAGGTGTGGAAGTCGGTGGACCAGTTCAGCCAGATCGCGGACCAGACCAGTCACGGCGTCCTCGTCGTCGGCACCGGCAAGACCGACTGGCGCGGCATCGAGCCGGTCAACGAACCGGTCACGCTGTGGGTCGACGACCGGCGGGAGTTCGAGACGATCGGCGGCAACTCGGCGGGAGATCCCCGGCGCATGCTGCTGTGGCTCGCCAATGTCGGTTCCCGCGGCCAGGGCGGCATCAAGGCCGGAGACCGGGTGACCTCCGGCTCGACCTGCGGGACCATTTTCGTGAAGGCACCCTGCCGCCTGACCGCCGAGTTTCCCGGGGTGGGCAAGGCCGTACTCGACATCGTCTGAAGCGAAGCTGTCCGGGCGCGGGCCTGAAGGACAGGCTGCGCGCCCGGGTCCCGGCCAGCCGTGCCGCGCCTGCATTCCGTTCAATAGGACCGCGGCATGCCCAGCACGTGCTCGCCGACATAGGCCAGGATCAGGTTGGTCGAGATCGGCGCCACCTGGTACAGGCGCGTCTCGCGGAACTTGCGCTCCACGTCGTATTCCGCCGCGAAGCCGAACCCGCCGAAGGTCTGGAGGCAGGCGTTGGCCGCCGCCCAGGAGGCGTCGGCCGCCAGCAGCTTGGCCATGTTCGCCTCCGCGCCGCAGGGCTGGCCGGCGTCGTGCAGGCGGCAGGCCGTGAAGCGCATCAGGCTGGCCGCCTCCACGTCCACGTGGGCGCGGGCGATCGGGAACTGGATGCCCTGGTTCCGCCCGATCGGCTGGTCGAACACCACCCGCTCTCCCGCATAGGCGGAGGCCTTCTCGACGAACCAGCGGCCGTCGCCGATGCACTCCGCCGCGATCAGCGCGCGCTCGGCGTTCAAGCCCTCCAGGATGTAACGGAAGCCCCGGCCCTCCTCGCCGATGCGGTTCTCGACCGGAACTTCCAGGTCGTCGAAGAAGACCGAGTTGGTCTCGTGGTTCACCATGTTGCGGATGGGATGCACGGTCATTCCGTTGCCGACAGCCGATTCCAGGTCAACGATGAAGACCGACAGCCCTTCCGACTTCTTCGCCACCTGGTCCAGCGGCGTCGTCCGGGCCAGCAGGATCATCAGGTCCGAATGCTGGAGCCTCGACGTCCAAACCTTCTGCCCGTTGACGACGTAGCGGTCGCCCTTTCGGACCGCCGTCGTCTTGAGCTTCGTCGTGTCCGATCCCGTCGTCGGCTCCGTGACGGCCATGGATTGCAGGCGAAGCTCCCCCGAGGCGATGCCCGGCAGGTATTTGCGCCTCTGTTCCTCGCTGCCGGCCCGCAGCAGCGTGGACATGTTGTACATCTGCCCGTGGCAGGCGCCGGAATTGCCGCCGGACCGGTTGATCTCCTCCATGACGATGGACGCTTCCGTCAACCCGAGGCCCGAACCGCCGTACTCCTCGGGGATCAGCGCCGCCAGCCAGCCGGCCCGGGTCAGGGCGGTGACGAACTCCTCCGGATAGCCCCGCTCCTCGTCCACGCGGCGCCAGTAGGCGCCATCGAAGTCGGCGCACAGGGCTCGCACGGCGTCCCTCAGGTCGGAATGGTCGTCACGGCTCGGTATCTCGATCGGCATCGGTGCTCGTTCCTTTGGAGTCTTCGACAAGTCTTCCCTGGATAACATCGGCCAGCGGAATGTGCTGCCGGTGATTTGAGCATTACCGGCATACTGCCGTATTTTTAAGCATGAAACGCAGCGTTGCGAACAGTCAGTCGGACCAATCGCCGCGCGCCGCCTCCCTGGCACCGATCTTGAACAAGCCCTGCGACAAATCGGACCTGAAGCAGGGCGGAGGCACTTTTGCGCATGAGCACGATGAAGAGACTGATGGCCGCGGCGGCGGTCGCGACGGCGCTGATGGCGCCGGGATACGCCAATGCCCAGGGAACCCTGCGGATCGGAATGACGCTGGCGGACATCCCGCTGACGACCGGCCAGACCGACCAGGGCGGCGAGGGGCAGCGGTTCATGGGCTACACCGTCTATGACGCGCTGGTGAACTGGGACCTGACCTCGGCCGACAAGCCGTCCGAGCTGGTCCCCGGCCTCGCGACCGAATGGGCGGTGGACGCCAGCGACAAGACCAGATGGACCTTCAAGCTGCGCGAGGGCGTCAAGTTCCACGACGGCTCCGACTTCACGGCGCAGGCCGTGGTCTGGAACCTGGACAAGCTGCTCGACGACAAGTCGCCGCAGTACGATCCCAAGCAGGCCGCCCAGGGCCGCAGCCGGATCCCGGCGGTCGCCTCGTACCGGGCGGTCGACGACCACATCCTCGAGATCACCACCAAGGAGCCGGATGCCTTCCTGCCCTACCAGCTCGCCTGGATCCTGATCTCCAGCCCGACCCACTGGGAAGCGGTCGGCAAGGACTGGGTCAAGTTCGGCGAGAAGCCGTCCGGCACCGGCCCCTGGCAGCTCGTCTCCTGGACGCCGCGCGAGCGCGCCGAGATGCTGCCGTTCAAGGACTACTGGGACAAGACCCGCGTTCCCAAGCTGGACAAGTTGATCCTGGTCCCGATCCCCGAGGCCGCGACCCGCACCTCGGCGCTCCGCTCCGGCCAGGTGGACTGGATCGAGGCCCCCGCCCCCGACGCGATCCCCAGCCTGAAGTCGGCCGGGTTCCAGATCACCTCCAACGGCTATCCGCATAACTGGACCTGGCACCTGAGCCGGGTCGAAGGCTCGCCCTGGAACGACATCCGCATCCGCAAGGCCGCCAACCTGGCGGTGGACCGCGAGGGACTCGGCGAATTGCTGGGCGGCATGATGGTTCCGGCCAAGGGCCACGTGCTGCCCGGCAGCCAGTGGTTCGGCAAGCCCGAGTTCGACATCACCTACGATCCGGAAAAGGCCAAGGAGCTGCTGGCCGAAGCCGGCTACGGGCCGGACAAGCCGGTCACCGTCAAGGCGCTGATCTCGGCCAGCGGGTCGGGCCAGATGCAGCCGCTCCCCATGAACGAATACATCCAGCAGACGCTGGGCGAAGTCGGCATCAATGTCGAGTTCGAGGTGGTGGAGTGGAACACCATGGTGAACCTGTGGCGCGCCGGCGCCAAGTCCGACCAGGTCAAGGGCGCCCACTCCATCAATTTCAGCTACTTCATCCAGGACCCGTTCACCGGCTTCATCCGGCACCTGGACAGCCGGCTGACCGCGCCGAACGGGACCAACTGGGGCTGGTACAACGATCCGGAGATGGACGCCCTGTTCCTGAAGGCCAAGACCGCCTTCGACCCGGCCGAACAGGCCAGGGCGCTGCAACAGGTCCACGAGAAGTTCGTCGACGACGCCCTGTTCCTCTACGTCACCCACGACGTCGCGCCGCGCGCCATGTCGCCCAAGGTGAAGGGCTTCGTCCAGGCGCAGAACTGGTACCAGAACTTCTCCTCCATCACCGTCGAGTGACGGGCCGGGGCGGCGCCCTGCCGCCCCGACTCAGGAAGGCCGCGCCATGATCTCCTACCTGATACGACGGCTGCTCTATTCCGTGCCGATCGCGCTCGGCGTGTCGCTGATGATCTTCCTGCTGGTCCATCTCGCTCCCGGCGACCCGATCAGCGCCATTGCCCCCGCCGACGCCCCGCCGGAAGTGGTCGAACGGCTGCGCGCCGACTATGGCTACGACAAGCCGCTGCCGGTCCAGTTCGCGCTGTGGCTCGGCCGCGCCGTCACCGGAGACCTGGGCAACTCCGTCGCCTCCGGCCAGCCGGTCGCGGCGGAGGTCATGTCCGCCGTCGGCAACACGATCCTGCTCTCGCTCTGCGCGGCACTCGTCGGTTTCACCCTGGGCGCCGTGCTGGGCTTCGTCGCCGGCTACAACCAGGGACGGGCGATGGACAAGGCCGCGACCGCCATCGCCGTGGCCGGCATCAGCGTGCCCCACTACTGGCTCGGCATGGTGCTGGTGATCATCTTCTCGGTCCAGCTGAACGCCCTGCCGGCGGTCGGCATGGGTCCAGGCGGCTCGACCGACTGGGCCTGGGACTGGGACCATATGCGGCACCTGATCCTGCCCGCGATCACCCTGGCGGTGATCCCGATCGGCATCGTGATGCGGACCACCCGCTCCGCGGTCGCGGAAGTCCTGAACCAGGAGTTCGTCCAGGCTCTCCGCGCGAAGGGCCTGTCCGAACGCCATGTCCTGGGCCATGTCGTCCGCAACGTCGCTCCCACCGTCCTCGCCGTCATGGGCCTGCAACTCGGGTACCTGCTCGGCGGGTCGATCCTGATCGAGACGGTGTTCTCCTGGCCCGGCACCGGCTTCCTGCTGAACACCGCGATCTTCCGCCGCGACATCCCGATGCTCCAGGGCACCATCCTGGTGCTGGCGCTCTTCTTCGTCTTCCTCAACGTCGTCGTGGACCTGATCCAGACGGCGGTCGACCCCCGCATCAAGAGGGCCTGACCCATGGCCGAAACCACCCTGCCGGGACTGGTCCCCGACGTGCCGGTCACGTCGCGCGGCTACTGGAGCACCGTCTTCCGCCGGCTGAGCGGCGACTGGACGACGATCCTCTGCCTCGTCGTCCTGGCCGCCATCATCCTGTCCGCCGTCTTCGCGCCCTGGATCGCGCCGGCCGATCCCTACAAGACCAGCGTGATCCGCCGCTTGAAGGATATCGGGACGCCGGGCTTCCCGCTCGGCACGGACGAACTGGGCCGCGACATGCTGAGCCGGCTGATCCATGGCGGGCGGCTGTCGCTCCTGATGGGGATCACCCCCGTGATCAACGCCCTGGTGATCGGCAGCCTGCTGGGCATCGTCGCCGGTTTCGTCGGCGGCAAGGTCAACATGGTGATCATGCGGACGGTGGACGTGTTCTACGCCTTCCCCTCCGTCCTGCTCGCCATCGCGATCTCCGGGGCGCTGGGCGCCGGTCTGGTCAACAGCATCGTGTCCCTGACCATCGTCTTCATCCCGCCGATCACCCGCGTCGCCGAGAGCGTGACCACCAGCGTCCGCAA
The DNA here is from genome assembly GCF_016653635.2 of Skermanella sp. TT6. Lineage (NCBI taxonomy): Bacteria > Pseudomonadati > Pseudomonadota > Alphaproteobacteria > Rhodospirillales > Azospirillaceae > Skermanella > Skermanella cutis. The sequence continues at coordinate 2,560,128 of NZ_CP067420.1, read as the reverse complement.
CCTGGACTTCGTGGAGGCCGCGCGCGCCAGCGGCGCCGGCAGCTTCACCATCATCCGCGTCCATGTGCTGGGCAACGTGCTGGGGCCCGTCTTCGTCTTCGCCACCGGCCTGATCAGCGTGTCGATCATCCTGGCCTCCGGCCTCAGCTTCCTGGGGCTGGGCGTCCGGCCGCCCGAACCCGAGTGGGGCCTGATGCTGAACACGCTGCGCCAGTCGATCTACGTCAACCCCTGGGTCTGCGCCCTGCCCGGCGTGATGATCTTCATCACCTCGATCTGCTTCAACCTGATGAGCGACGGCCTGCGCGCCGCCATGGACGTGAAATCATGACCGCGGCGATCTCCGCCCCCGGCAGCGCCCAGCCGCTCCTCCTGGTCAAGGACCTGAAAAAGTATTTCCCGATCCTGGGCGGCGTGCTCAACCGCAAGGTCGCCACCGTGCAGGCGGTGGACGAGGTCTCGTTCGAGGTCGCCCGGGGGGAAACCCTGGGCGTCGTGGGCGAGAGCGGATGCGGCAAGTCCACCACGGCCCGCCTGCTGATGCGCCTGATCGAGCCGGATTCCGGCGACGTCATCTTCGACGGCGAGGGCGTGGGCGAGCAGCACGGCATCTCCGTCCGGGACATGCGGCGGAACATGCAGATGGTCTTCCAGGACAGCTACGCCAGCCTGAACCCGCGCCTGACCATCGAGGAGTCGATCGCCTTCGGCCCCAAGGTCCACGGCCTGTCCGCCAAGGCGGCGCGGGAGCGCGCCCGCGCCCTGCTCGACAAGGTCGGGCTGGATCCCAACCTGTTCGTCCGGCGCTATCCGCACGAACTGTCGGGCGGCCAGCGCCAGCGCGTCAACATCGCCCGCGCCCTGGCGCTGGAACCCCGCCTCGTCATCTTCGACGAGGCAGTTTCCGCCCTGGACAAGTCGGTCGAGGCGCAGGTCCTGAACCTGCTGAACGACCTGAAGCGCGAGATGAACCTGACCTACATCTTCATCTCCCACGACCTCAACGTGGTCCAGTATATCAGCGACCGCGTGCTGGTCATGTACCTGGGCAAGGTGGTCGAGACCGGCACCGTCGAGTCCATCTACGGCGATCCGCGCCACCCCTATACCCGCGCCCTGCTCTCCTCCATGCCCAGCATGGACCCGGCCCGCCGCACGACCGCGCCGGCCCTGACCGGCGACCCGCCCAATCCGATCAACCCGCCGTCCGGCTGCCGATTCCGCACCCGCTGCGCCTTCGCGGAGGATGTCTGCGCCCGGACGGAGCCCCGCCTGGAAACCATCCGTCCCGCCGAACGCCACGCCGCCGCCTGCCACATGGAAATCGCGGGTTCCGGCCATACCAGGGCCGCCCCCCAGCCGATCGGAGCCGTAGCATGACCGCAGCCCTCCGCCAGGACGCCGCCCCCGCGGCGGCTCCCGCCGAAGCGCCCCTCGTGTCGGTGGAAGGCCTGACCGTCCGTTTCAAGACCGGCGACGGCGAGATCGCCGCCGTCAACGGCGTGGACTTCACCCTGGAGCGCGGCAAGGTGCTGACGATCCTGGGAGAATCCGGTTCCGGCAAGAGCGTCACGCTCAAGGCGATGATGCGCCTCCATCCGCCCCGGCGGACGCGGTACGGCGGCGGGATCCGGATCGGGGGGCGCGATATCCTGTCGCTTTCCGAGCGCGAGTTGGGACAGGTGCGCGGCTCGGTGGTCAGCATGATCTTCCAGGAGCCGATGCTGGCCTTCGACCCGGTCTACACGATCGGCCGCCAGATCGCCGAAACGGTCGTCCGCCACGAAGGCGTCTCGTACCGCGACGCGGAGAAGCGCGCCCTGGAACTGCTGGAACTGGTCCAGATCCCCTCGGCCGCCCGCCGTCTGAAGGCCTACCCGCACGAGATGTCCGGCGGCATGCGCCAGCGGGCGATGATCGCGCTGGCGCTTTCCTGCCGGCCCGACCTGCTGCTGGCCGACGAACCGACGACCGCGCTGGATGCCACCGTCCAGATGCAGGTCCTGGTCCTGCTGCGACAGCTCCAGCGGGAGATGGGCATGGCTGTGATCTTCGTGACCCATGACATGGGCGTCGCGGCCGAGATCGCGGACCATGTCGCGGTCATGTATGCCGGCCGCTTCATCGAGGCCGGCCCGGTCGGGGACGTCATCGGCCGGCGCCTGCACCCCTACACCGAGGGGCTGCTCGCCTCGACCGTCCACGGCGCGTCCCGCGGCGAACGCCTGCAAACGATTCCCGGCGCCCCGCCCAACCTCGCCCGCCTGCCTGCCGGCTGCAGCTTCGCGCCGCGTTGCCGCTATGTCGAGGCCCGGTGCCGCGAGACCGACGTCCCGCTGTTCCGCCCGGCACCCGACCACACCGCCCGATGCCTGAGAATCGACCGCGAGAGATCATGAGAGTCCTTGTCATCAATCCGAACACGACCGTCGCCGTCACCGAAAGCATCGTGGCGGAGGCGCGGCGGGTCGCGAGCCAGGACATCGAGATCACCGGCGTGTCCGCCCGTTTCGGTTCTCCGTTCATCCAGACGCCGGAAGAGTCGGCGACGGCTGCCGAAGCGGTCCTGGAACTGGTCGCCCGGCTGGCCCCGGGATTCGATGCCGTCGTGATCGCGGCGTTCTCCGACCCGGGGCTGGATGCGGCGCGCGCCGTCTCCCCGGTGCCGGTGGTCGGCATCGCGGAAAGCGCCATGCTGACCGCCCTGCTGTGCGGCGGCCGGTTCGCGATCGTCACCCTGGGGTCCGCCCTGAAGCCGGTCCTGGAACAGGCGGCCCGCCGGCTCGGCTGCGCCGACCGCCTGTCCGCGATCCATGCGCTCGACCTGCCCGCCGGCGCGGCGGACGGTGCCCGGAGGGCCGCCACCGTGCAGCATGATCATGGCGCGACCCTGGCCGGGCTGTGCCGCAGGGCCGCCGCGACGGAAGGCGTCCGGTCGATCATCCTCGGCGGAGGTCCCCTTGCGGGCCTGGCCCACCGCATCCGCGACCAGGTTCAAGTCCCGCTGCTGGACGGCACCGCCTGCGCCATCAGCCATGCCGCCACGCTTGTCCGGCTGGGCGTCCGCTACTGGCCGGAACCCGAACCGAGACCGGAGGTGGCGCGGGCATCCTGACCCGTCCCGTGCAAATTTGCGGTAGGCATGACCCGAAGGGGCGGCGTGTCCGTTATCAGCGGCCACTGCCCATGACGGAAACCCAACAGGGGACGCTTGCCGACGATGGAATACCTGCTCGCGCTTGCCGCTGATCCGGCAGCCTGGATAGCCCTCGCGACGCTGATCGCGATGGAAGTGGTCCTGGGCATCGACAACCTGATCTTCATCTCGATCCTGACGAATCGCCTGCCCGAGGATCAGCGCTCGCGCGGACGCCGCATCGGCATCAGCCTGGCCCTGATCCTCCGCCTGGGCCTGCTCGGCACCGTCGCCTTCATCGTCCAGCTGACGGAGCCGATCTTCGCCGCCTTCGGCCACGGCTTCTCCTGGCGCGACCTGATCCTGATCGCCGGCGGCCTGTTCCTGGTCTGGAAGGCGACCAAGGAGATCCATCACAACGTGGATCCCGATCCCGGTCCCGACATGTTCGACGACAAGGGAGGCAGCATCGGCTTCGGCGCGGCGATCGGGCAGATCCTGCTGCTGGACCTGGTCTTCTCCGTCGACAGCATCATCACCGCCGTCGGCATGACCGAGCATATCCCGATCATGGTGATCGCCGTCGTGGTCGCCGTCACGGTCATGCTGGTGGCCGCCGATCCGCTGGCGAACTTCATCGCCAGGAACCCGACGGTGGTGATGCTGGCCCTGGGTTTCCTGCTGATGATCGGCATGACCCTGATCGCCGAAGGTTTCGGCGCCCACGTGCCCAAGGGCTACATCTATGCGGCGATGGCCTTCTCCGCCCTGATCGAAGGCCTGAACATACTGGCCCGGCGGTCCCGCCAACGCGCGCATTGAGGATGGGGAACGCGCGGGCCGGGCGCCCTGGCGCCCGGCCCGCCCATGATCAGGCCTCGACGTAATCGTCGGCCGCGGCCTCGTCCGGCTGCGTCGCCATGCTGACCCCGACGAACAGCACGATGTTGACCATCAGGCCCAGGATGCCGGCATTGATGTCCAGCGGCGTCGCGGTCTGGACGAGCTGGAAGTAGTAGTTGACCACGATGCCGCCGACCAGGCCGGCGATCACGCCCGGAGCGGTTCCGCGCCGCCACCAGAGGGCGCCGTAGACGGCCGGCGCGAACTGGACGATCGACCCGTACGCGCCGACCAGGAGCTGCACCAGCCCCGCGGCCCCGAAGATCGACAGGTAGTACGCCACCGTGCCGATCGCGACGACCGACAGGCGCATGATCCAGATCTGCGCCCGCTCGGACAGATCGGGCTTGAGAGGCTGGATGATGTCCCGGCCGAAAGATACTGATCCGCCATGGGTAATCGCGTCCGCCGAGGACATGGCCGCCGCCAGGGCGCCGGCCCCGATCAGGCCGTACACCAGCCCGCTCGTCCCCAGTTCGTTGGTCACCAGGTGCGGCAGGATCGTGTCCGGGCCGGACAGCTCGGACGGATCGACGATGCCCACTGCGGAGAAGCCGATGAACAGGATCGGCACCAGGAAGATCGCGAACAGCGGATAGACCAGCACGGTCTGCTTGATTTTCTTCTCGGTCGTCGTGAAGGACTTGGTGAAAAGGTGCGGCCACATGATGAATCCCACCACCGACACGAGCAGGATGGTGGTGTAGGCCATGGGCGACATCGCCGACCCTTCGCCGCCGATCGTCAGGAAGCCGGGCCGGGTCTCCGCGATCCCCCGGAACATCGCGCCGATGCCGTCGTGGAACTGGTAGACCAGGGCGAACCCGACCACCCAGGCGACCACCAGCATCAGGATGCCCTGCAGCACGTCGCTCCAGGCGGCTCCCCGCACGCCGCTGGTCGCGACATAGACGATGACGATCCCGTAGGAGATCAGGGCGCCCAGCCAGATCGGGATCGCATCTTCGGTCAGCACATTGAAGACATACGCCATCCCCTTGATCTGCAAGGTAAGATATTGGATGAAGGCCAGTACGGAGATGATCCCCACGAGCACCTGGATGGCCCGCGACCGGTACCGGTCGCCCAGGAAGTCGCCCATGGTATAGAAGTTCTTCCGTTCCCCGATGCGGGCCACCTTGGGACCGATCAGGTACCAGGGCAGCAGGCCGAGGCAGGTATAGGCCAGGATGTAGAAGGATGCCGCCCCCTTGGAGTAGGCCCAGCCCGGCCCTCCCAGGAAGGCGAAGGCGCTGAACACGGTCCCGCCCATCAGGAACCACATCAGCACGAGACCCAGGCCGCGGTCGGCGACGGTGTATTCGGATACAGACCAGAAGGACCGGCCGCGGCCGGCCAGCAGACCGACCAGGAAGGCGAAGACCAGGTACACGCCCATGGCCAGCAACGCGATCATCCACCGTTCCATCAGCGGTCGCCTCCCGTGAATTCATAGGCGATGAAGCAGACCAGCCCGACGAACTCGACGCAGATCCAGGCGATGATCCAGAACAGGGAGAACGGCAGGCCCAGGATCATGGGCTCGACGCTGTTGGCGAAGCCGTAGACTGGAAAGATCATGACCAGCAGCATGATCAGGGTGAAGATCGCGAAAGGCTTGCTCGCGTCCCGGCGGCTTTCATTCGGCAGTCTCGCCACGGATCACCTCCCTCAGCCGCGCGCCGGGAGCGCGCGCTCGACCAGTTCGCCCCAATAGGCGACGCCGATCGGCAGTATGTCGTCGTTGAAGTCGTACCGGGGATTGTGAAGCAGCCGGTTGCCGTCGGTCGGCCCGTTGCCCACCCAGACATAGCAGCCGGGCCGATGCTCCAGCATGAAGGCGAAATCCTCGGCACCCATGCTGGGCGCCAGGTCCGCCCGCACTTGGTCGGATCCGACGACCTGCGCAGCGACGATCCGGGCGAACTCGGTCTCGGCCGCGGTATTGACCGTCACCGGATACCCATAGGTGTACTGCAGGTCCATGGTGATGCCGTGTGCATGGGCCAGCCCCTCGCAGATGCGGCGCAGCGCCGGCTCCATCCCCGCCTGGACGTCGCGGTCGAGCGTCCGGACCGTGCCGCGGATCACCACCGTCTCTGGGATCACGTTGAAGGCGTCCCCGGCATGGAACTGGGTCACGCTGACCACCACCGCGTCGGTCGGCGCGATCGCCCTGCTGGCGATCGTCTGGAGGGTCGAGACCAGGTTGGCGCCCGCCACGATCGGATCCCTGCCCAGGTGCGGCATCGCGGCGTGGGTGCCCAGGCCGTTCACCGTGATCTCGAAGGTGTCCATGGAGGCCATGACCGGCCCGATCATGGCGCCGATGGTTCCGACCGGCAGGCCCGGCCAATTGTGCATGCCATAGACCGCGGCCATCGGGAACCGGTCCATCAGCCCTTCCTCGACCATCACCCGGCCGCCGCCGGCGGTCTCCTCCGCGGGCTGGAAGATGAAGTAGGCGGTGCCGTCGAACCGTTTCGTCTCCGCCAGATAGCGGGCGGCGCCCAGCAGCATGGTGGTGTGGCCGTCATGGCCGCAGGCATGCATCTTGCCCGGCGTCACGGACTTGTACGGCAGGTCGTTGGCTTCGGTGATCGGCAGGGCGTCCATGTCGGCCCGAAGCCCGATCGCCTGGTTTCCCCCGTGCCCCGCCCGCAGCACGCCGACCACTCCGGTCTTCGCGATGCCCCGGTGGACCTCCAGGCCGAACGCCTCCAGCTTGGCCGCGACGAAGTCGCTCGTCCGGTGCTCCTCGAACCCCAGTTCCGGGTGGGCGTGAAGGTCACGCCGCCATTCCGTCAATTCGCCGTGCATCTCCTTGATGCGATCGTCGATCTTCATCTCTCTTCTCCAAGACTTTGCCCGCCGTCCTGTCAATGGGCGGCGGGCCGTATCGTGCCGTCAGTTGGACGGCATCAGCCGGATCCGCTCGGCGGCGGCTCCTTCGATCTCCTTGCGGCTGTAGAGCAGCGGGAAATACTGCTCCTGCTGCCAGAGCGGTGCGAGGTCGCGGTAATGGGGGCTGTTCGGATCGCCGGACTGACCCGGCGTGTTCACCGCGCGCGACGCGTCCCAATTGCCGACGTCCAGCACCATCTTGAAAGAACCGCCGGCGGTGATGCGGAAGTCGCTGGTCCGATAGGTCGTCGCGTTCGGCGTGAAGCCGCTGCCCCCCTTGGGGAACGGACCGACATCCAGCCGGCCTTTCTCCTCCGCCCCGACAACCGCGGCCAGGGGATGCTCGAAGTAGCCGTGGTGCAGGCTTGCCCAGCGCCACGCCTGCATGTTCGGTCCCAGCTTGGCCTTCAGCTCCGATACCGCCGGCTTCAGGGTTTCCAGCAGCAGCGCGTCGCGCGCCTCTGCCGGAGTGTCGCCGAGCCGCTGGTCCGGCTGTTCCAGCACCGCGATGATCGCCGCCGGCTCGCCGCTCCGGACGCCGCCCTTGTCGACCAGTTCCACGGCGTCCTTCGGCACCGTCGCGCGGACCACCGCGGGCCGCAGGTGCTTCATGAACCAGACCTCGTAGAGCGCACCGGCGGCGGTGTCGGCGGTCAGCACGCCGTTCCAGGAGGTCAGCATCCGGAGCGCTTCCTCCACGTCCCCGTCCGAGCTCTGGAGCCCCTTGAGCAGCGCGGTGACGCGCCGGCCCTGGATGGAGGTGTTGTCGGCCTGCAGCGCCATGGAGTCCTCCAGCCCGAACTTTCGGTCGGCGTCCAGGACCTCGCTGATGCGGTCGAAGCGGGACGGGTCCGTCCATTCGAAGCCGATCTTCTTCTCGGCGTTGGGATAGCCCGCCGGCAGGTTGTTCTGGTTGGCGCTGCCGACCCAGTTCCGTTGCGGATTGTACTCGACCGGCAACTCGTCCATGTCGCGGTAGCCCGCCCATTCGTAGCGGCCGTCGCCCGGCACGGGCAGCAGCCCGTCCCAGTTGGGCCGCACGGGAGTCAGCCCGCCCGGCTTCCAGCCGATGTTGCCGTCGGTGTCGGCATAGACCTGGTTCTCCGATGGGGAGCCCCAGCGGTTCATGGCGGCCAGGAACTCGTCCCAGTTCTCGGCGCGCATATAGTCGATGCTGCCGAAATAGGGCGCCATCCCCGGTTCCAGCCAGGCGGCGCGCACGGCGTAGGCCTTGTTGGTCGCCTCGTCGACGTGAAGCACCGGTCCGTGCCGGGTGTAGCGAAGGTCCACCTTGCGATCGGGCTGCCCCTTGACCGGAATCTCGTCGGACGCCGTCGTCATCGGCTCCCACCGTCCCTGATAGCTGTACTGGGAGCGGTCGGCCGGGTTCAGGTCATAGACGTAGAGGTCTTCCTGGTCGATCGAGAAGATAGTCAGGCCGAACGCGATCCTGCCGTTGTGGCCGATCGAGATGCCGGGAAGCGACGGCTCGCCGGCTCCGATCACGCTGAAGCCCGGCGCGTTCAGGTGAGTGATGTAGCGCAGCGACGGCGCCCCGTGGGCCCGGTGGGGGTCGTTGGCCAGGATCGCCCTGCCGGTGGTGGTCTTCGCCGGGGCGATCGCCCAGTTGTTGCTGCCGAGCGCCGTCGGCTCGATCTCCGGCACCCGTCCGGGCTCCAGCTCCGCCCGCTGGGCGCCCGCCAGCTTCTCCTTGGTGAAGGTGACGCCGCCGGTGCCGAGCTTGTAGGCCTGCGCGACCTGGGGCGGAATCGCGCAGGGATCGAGCCCCTCCGGGACCTTCGTCTGCCACTCCGCCGTTTCGGAATCGACTTCGAGGGTGCGGCGCATCAGGTCGGTCTCGAGGTCGGCGGCGCAGGCCACGGCCGCGCGCTCGATCTCGCTGTCGAGGTTGCGGGTCAGGCCGTGGCTCCGGATGCGCACGATGTCTTCCGGCAACCAGTAGGACGGCTGGTAGCCCAGGAGCTTGAACTCCAGGGGCAGCAGGTCGGCGTTCTGCCGGGCGAGGGTGACGAAAGCGTTCACGCCGTCGGTGTACCGCTGGGCGATCCGTTTCGCGTCGGACCCGTACGCCAGCCATTCCCGATACATGTCGCCGCGGTACAGGAATTGCCGGGCAATCCGGTCCTGCTCGACATAGGCCGGGCCGAAGTCGCGGGCGAGCTCGCCCATGCCGCGCTTCCGCCACAGGTCGATCTGCCAGAGCCGATCGCGCGCCGCGTTGAAGCCCTGCACGAAGAATACGTCGTAAGTGTTGTCCGCGTAAAGATGCGGAACGCCCCACCGGTCGACGATGATCTCGGCCGGAGAGGTCAGGCCCGCGACCCTGTAGGTCTTTTCCGCCACCGATGCCGTGCCTCCGGTCTGCGCCGCGGCGGCGGTCCCCATCAGCGCCAGGAGCGAACAGGCTGCCAGTGCCCGTTTCGTGAACCTCTCCATCGTTCCTCCCCCTTTTTCCATGTGGCTGCTGAACTTGCGGTTGAGCCCAGTCTATTCGGCACTTCCGACATCCGGACAGGGTTCCGGTCCGGGAAAAGCCTCATGGCAGGCATGCCCGACTTTCGACGGGAGCTGCAGGAACAGGGCAGCACCTGATGCATTTCACAGGGTTGTCCTGCTTGAACGGGCGGCGGAGACTTTCGCGCGCGTCGACCTAAATGACGGTACCGGCAGGCAAACGGCAGCCAGCAAACAGCAAGAGGAACGAAGCCATGACAGAAGCAGGAATGAACCGTCGGGCTCTACTCGGCACCGCCGCGGCCGTCACCGCGGTGGCCGCGGCAGGGCCGCTCGCCTCCGGCAAGGCCAGCGCCCAGGGCGTGCCGCCGCAGGCCAACGCCCAGCTTCCGGGAGCTTTCCGCTACAAGGTCGGTTCGTTCGAGGTGACGTCCCTGTTCGACGGGTACGGCACCCGGCCCATGAACGACCAGTTCGTCGTCAATGCTCCGCTCGACCAGGTCCAGGCGGCTCTGAAGGATGCCTTCCGCCCGACGGACAGCCTGCGCATCACCTACACGCCGGCGGTCGTCCATACCGGCAGCCAGGTCGTCCTGCTGGACGCCGGTTCCGGCGGCAAGCTGGGGCCGACCACCGGCATGATGAGCCGGAACATGGCGGCGGCCGGGATCGACCCGGCCTCGATCACCACCTTGGTGATCTCGCATTTCCACGGCGACCACATCTCGGGGATCAAGGGCACCGACAACGGCCTGGCCTTTCCCAATGCGGAGATCCTCGTTCCCGAAGCGGAATGGGCGTACTGGATGGACGAGGGCGAGATGAGCCGGGCGCCGGCGGGGCGGAAGCCGGCATTCGAACTGGTCCGCTCCACCTTCGGCGATCTCGGCGACCGGGTCCGGCGCTACAAGGCCGACGAGGAGATCATTCCGGGCTTCACCGCCGTGGAAGCCTACGGCCACACGCCGGGGCATACGGTCCTTCAGATCTCGTCCGGCAACGACACGGTCATGGCGCTGGCCGATACGACCAACGTGCCGTTCCTGTTCGTCCGGAACCCCGACTGGTCGGCGGTGTTCGACATGGATGCCGACATGGCCCGGGCGACCCGCCGAAGGTTGCTGGACCGAATCGCGGCTGACCGGGCCTTGGCGTTCGGCTACCATTGGGGCCTGCCCAATGCCGGCCATGTCCGGCGCGATGGTTCCGGATACGAGTTCGTTCCGCTGAACTACGTGCAGACCCTTTGATCAACGCAACGGCCGGGACGGGACAAGGGAGGACTTGATGAAGCTCGACGGATCATGCCGCTGCGGCGCGGTCAGGTTCTCCCTGAACTCGCCCACACCCGTCCCGTTCATGCATTGCTACTGCTCGATCTGCCGGAAGAGCGCCGGCGGCGGCGGTTACGCCATCAACCTGGGCGGCGACGCCGACACGCTGCAGGTCTCGCAGGGCAAGGAAGCGGTCGCGACGTGGCGGGCTCCGATGGAGGATCGGGACAATCCCGGCAAGACCCACCTCGGCCCCTCGCACCGGCATTTCTGCAGCCGGTGCGGAGCCGCCCTGTGGGCGGAAGACCCGGCCTGGCCTGAATTGGTCCATCCCTTCGCGTCGGCGATCGACACGCCGCTGCCGGTGCCGCCGGAACGGGTCCACATCATGCTGGATTTCAAGGCGCCTTGGGTAACGGTGCCGACGGGACCGGGCGAGGTTCATTTCGCCCGGTATCCCGACTATTCGCTGGAGGATTGGCACAGGCGCCACGGCCTGCTCGACCGGTGAGACGCCGGGCGCCGGCTGTCAGCCCTGGGTCCAGGGCAGGCCGGACCGCTTCCAGCCGGCGACGGTGCCCCGGTGGCCCTGCTCGTCCTTCGGCCCCTCGAAGCCGTCGGCGATGTTGAAGACCCGGCCATAGCCGTTCTCGGCGGCCAGCTTGGCGGCGGCCGTGCTCCTGACGCCGGAGCGGCAGAGGAAATAGACCTTGTCCTCCGGCTCCACCCCCTCCATCCGCAGCTTGTGCAAGAAGTCGGAATCGACTTCCATGCCGGGATAGACCTGCCACTGGATCCGGACCGGCTGCTTGCCGATGGACGACATGTCCGGCTGACCCACGAACGACCATTCGGGCGCCGTCCGGACATCCACCAGCTTGGCGGAGGGATCGGCCTTCAGCGCTTCCCAGACGTCCTCAGGCTGCACGTTCGGAATGTCTTCGCTCATGGTTCCAGGTTCCCCCTTGCGGATCGTGACCGGCCAGCGGGCCGGCCAGCCACTCTCGGGACGGTTCGGCGGACCGTCAAGCGCGCATCATGGCACGGCCGGACCGCAGCGACGTTTCCAGGCGGCGCGCCTCGCGCTCGGCCTGGGCGGGGCTCTTGAAGATGCGGCCTTCCAATGCCCGTGCCGCGGCATCGGAGGCGAAGAATCGATAACCGCCGTCCTGCAGGACGACGACTCCGACGGCGGTTCCGGCCGTCTCGATGATGAAGGCGGGTGCTGTGGACATACTCAACTCCGAGAAGCCGCGTCGAGCGCGGCAGCGGTCTAACAACGGGATCGGGTTTACGTTCCGTTCCGAAACTTTCGAAAGGCATAGGCGTGCGAAAATGGGCGGGGCGCCCGGCGAGGATCCTTGCCGTTCCCCGACCGGGGCGGCTAGAAGACCGGGACCATGACGCTCCACACCGCGACGCTCTCCACCGCCCCGTCCCTGCCCGGCATCCAGTTTCCCGCAGCATTGACCGAAGGGCGGCTCATCCAGCGGTACAAGCGCTTCCTGGCCGACGTGGCCCTGCCGGACGGCGCCGTCGTCACCGCCCATGTGCCGAATTCCGGTGCCATGCTCGGCCTTCAAGCCCCCGGGTCAAGGGTCTGGCTGTCACGGTCCGACAACCCGGCGCGGAAGCTGGCCTACACCTTGGAGCTGGTCGAGGCCGACGGCCGCCCGGTCGGGGTCAACACGGGTCATCCCAACGCCGTCGCCGCGGCCGCGATCCGCGCCGGCGCGATCCCCGAGCTTGCCGGTTACGCGACGGTCCGGCGAGAGGTCAAATACGGCCGCAACTCCCGCATCGACCTGCTGCTGGAGGCCGACGGGCGTCCGGCCACCTATGTCGAGGTCAAGAACGTCCATCTGCGGCGCGCGGACCGTCACGGCGGGACCGCCGCGGAATTCCCCGACTGCGTCACCGCGCGGGGCGCCAAGCACCTGGTCGAGCTTGCGGACATGGTCGCCTTGGGATGCAGGGCGGTCATGCTGTATCTTGTGCAACGCGCGGATTGCGACCACTTCCGAGTCGCACGGGACATCGACCCGGCCTACCATCGGGGTCTGATCAGTGCGCGTACTGCCGGCGTCGAGGCGTTGTGCTATTCCTGCACCGTCACCCCGGAGGCGATCCTGCTGGGGCGGTCTCTCCCGGTGCATCTTGAACTTGCTTGAAACCCTATGGAACCAGAATGACCAGAGCTGAAGCCGCCCAGACCGACGACCTTGATTCCAACCGGATCCGTCTGCATGGGCCCGAGGATTTCGCGGGCATGCGCAAGGCCGGTCAGCTGGCCGCGGCGACGCTGGACTTCATCACGCCCCATGTCGCGCCCGGCGTCACCACGGGCGAGATCGACGCCCTGTGCGAGACCTTCATCCGCGACCACGGAGCCGTGCCGGCCCCCCTGGGCTATCGAGGATATCCCAAGGCCACCTGCATCTCGATCAATCACGTCGTCTGCCACGGCATCCCCGGCGACAAGCGGCTGCGCGACGGCGACATCCTGAACATCGACATCACCGTCATCCTGGACGGCTGGTTCGGCGACACCAGCCGGATGTACCTGGCCGGCGACGGCGTCAGCATCAAGGCGCGAAAGCTGGTCGACGTCACCTACGACTCGCTGATGCTCGGCATCGCCGAGGTCAAGCCGGGCGCCACACTCGGCGACATCGGCCACGCGATCCAGAAGTTCGCCGAGTCCCACCGGTTCTCGGTGGTGCGCGACTTCTGCGGCCACGGCGTGGGCCGCGTCTTCCACGACGCGCCGTCGGTGCTGCATTTCGGGCAGCCGGGCCGCGGCACCGTGCTCCGCGAGGGCATGTTCTTCACCATCGAGCCCATGATCAACGCCGGCCGGTACGACGTGAAGATCCTGTCCGACGGCTGGACCGCGGTCACCAAGGACAAGAGCCTGTCGGCCCAGTTCGAGCATTCCATCGGGGTCACCAAGGACGGATGCGAGATCTTCACGCTCTCGCCGGCCGGGTACACCAAGCCGCCCTACAACGCCGGCTGACAACCCGCACGCGACACGCCTATAGTTCGGCATGCCATCGCATGCAGAACTGTCGCGAGGATCGCGTGAACGATACGGAACCGGCCAGAATCGATGACGCCCCGGCGGCCGGGACACTGGAGGGCGGGGGGCCCGGCCATCTCGGCCACCGCGACCGCCTGCGCACCCGGTTCCTGACGGCGGGTGCCGACGCGCTCCAGGACTACGAGCTGTTGGAGCTGCTGCTGTTCGCGGCATTGCCCCGGCGTGACGTCAAACCGCTCGCCAAGAGTCTTCTCCGCGCCTTCGGCGGCCTTTGGGGCGTCCTTACCGCCCCGCCCGAGTCCCTGCGCCGCCAGTTTCCCAAGCTGAGCGACGGCACCATCGCCGCCCTGACGGTGGTCGGCGCGGCCGCGCTGCGCATGACCCGGCAGCAGATCATGGACCGGCCGGTCCTCAGCACATGGCAGCGCCTGCTCGATTACTGCCAGGGAAGCATGGCGCACCTGCCGACGGAGCAGTTCCGCCTGCTGTTCCTGGACCGCAAGAACGTGCTGATCGCCGACGAGGTCCAGCAGCGTGGCACCGTGGACCATACGCCGGTCTATCCGCGCGAGGTGATCAAGCGGGCACTCGAACTGGGCGCTTCGGCCATCATCCTGGTCCACAACCATCCCAGCGGCGACCCGACGCCGAGCCGGGCCGACATCGAAATGACGAAGGAGATCGCCCGGGCCGCCGCCGCGCTTGGCCTGCAGATCCACGACCATCTCGTGATCGGCAAGGGCAAGCACAGCAGCTTCAAGGCGATGGGCCTGCTCTGAGGCCTCAGGAGGCGTAGTCCGGCTCCTCCCGGTCGAGGATACGGAGCAGCGCCGCGAAATGCCGGTCGGAATTGTCCTCGCCGGCGATCTGGAGCGCCACCTTGCGCGCCAGGTCGTCTGGCACCCGCTTCATCGGCCGGCCGGTCGACATCGCGAGTATCTGGTTCTGGCAGGCCCGCTCCAGGTAGTACATGGTGTCGAACGCGAAGGCCACGCTGTGGCCGATCACGGTCACCCCGTGGTTCGCCATGAACATGACCTGGCGGTTGCCCAGGGCGCCGCAGATCCGATCGCCTTCCTCCTCGTCCAGGGCCAGTCCGTTGTAGTCGTCGTCATAGGCGATCCGGTCGTAGAAGCGCAGCGCGTTCTGATTGACCGGCTCCAGCCGTCCGCCCTCCAGCGTGGTCAGCGCGGTGGCATGGGGCATGTGGGTGTGCAGGATGCAGCGGGCCTGGGGAACGCCGCGGTGCAGCCTGGAATGGATGAAGAAAGCCGTGGGTTCGGGCGGCTCGCCGCCGCCCGCGACCGAGCCGTCCGGCTCGACCAGCAGCAGGTCGGACGCGCGGATCTCCGAGAAATGCATGCCGTGCGGGTTCACCAGGAAACGGTCACCGGAATCGCTGACGGCGACGCTGAAATGGTTGCATACCCCCTCATGGAAGCCGAGCCTCGCCGCCCAGCGGAACGCCGCGGCCAGTTCCACGCGCATGCGCCGGATTTCTTCGCTTTCCATCCTTGTCCCTCCCTTAGCCGTTGTAACGCCGCCCCTCCGGGGTGCGGTCGATTCTCCCAGGCAGCAGTAATTGAGAAACCGCGTGACGCCCAACTCTGCTATAAGGCGTAACTCCATACCTTTCGGATTATCCACAAGGCCCCTGCATGAGCGAATTGGATTTCCGCGATGCCCGCGTGCTGATCATAGACGATCAGGAAATGAATATCGCGATGCTGTCGGGCATGCTGAAGAAGCATGGATTCCGTCAGCGTTTCTCGGCGAACGACCCTTTCGTCGGCATCGAGATGTTCCAGCGGATCGCCCCTCACCTCGTGCTGCTCGACATCGAGATGCCCGGCCTGGACGGCTATGGGGTGCTGGCCCGGATCCGGGCGATCAGCCCCGACGTGATGATCCCCGTGATCGTGCTGACGGCCCACACGGAACAGGCCGTGCGGCTGAAGGCGATCGACGCCGGGGCGAGCGACTTCCTGACCAAGCCGTTCGACGGGATGGAGGTCATCGGCCGGGCTCGGAACATGTCGATCCTGGGCATGATGTCCCGCCGCATAGCCGACGAGAACCGGCGGCTTGACGAGGCGGTCCGCGCCCGGACGGCCAAGCTGGAACAGATGGTGGAGATCCTGCGCACCGCGGAATCGGCACTGTCCGCCAAGGTCAGCGCCGCCGACGAGTCGACGGCCCTGATGCGCAACCTGGCTTCGCGGGGTGCGCGGAGCTTCGCCGCCCTGGCCGACACCATCATGGAGACCAGCTTGGCGAACGCCGGCGAAACACCGGAATGGCTCGCGGTGAGCGGGATCGCCGAGCGGATCAAGCTGACAGCGGAGGAGATCGAACTGGTCGCCGATGCCGCGCGCCGCGACCTGACGGTGTCGCGCCAGCGAGTCGATCTCAAAGCGGCGGTCAACGCGGCGGTGGCCGCGGTCGCCGGGACGGCGGAAGCCCGGAAGGTGTCCCTGTCGGTGGACCTGGAGGCGGCTCCCGCCGCGGTGATCACGGACAAGAGCTGGTTCGGCGTGGCGGTCCAGCGGGTGCTGGCCGAAGCGATCGACTGCACGCCCGCATCGGGCGCCGTGAGGGTTGCCTGGGAGGAGTCGGGCACCGGCAGCGGCTGGCTGTCCGTCACCGACGGCGGCCCTCCGGTCGTCCTGGCGCAGCCGCGCGAGCTTGCCATGCCTTTCGACGTCCGGCGGGTCCAGCCGGCGGCGCGGGACGCGCGCACCGGCCTCGGTCTCGCGATAGCGGCAGCCCTGAGCCAGATGATGGGATCCGACCTGGAGATCGCCGGTACGGGCGAAGGTGCGGTGTATCGCATCAGGCTGGCGTCGGAGTGATGCCCGACCTGGAAGATCGAGCGACTTACAGTCTGTCCTTGAGGTTTCCGACGCCCTTCTGGACCTTGCCTTCGGCCTTGTCGAGGTTTCCCTCATCCTTCAAGGCCTGGTTTCCCGTCAGATTGCCGAGCTCCTTCTTGATGTCGCCTTTGATGTCCTTTGCCGCGCCTGCGATCTGGTCCCGATTCATCATCCACTCCTTGGTTTCGTCGGATGAGAACCAAACCGCCGACGGAACTTTTTGTTGCCGGACCGGGAAAATCGATTCGGACTTCGCCCTATGGCGGATTCCGGCCGCGCCCGCTATGGTCGCCCCGTCACCCGCTGCCCTGCCGCTGCCCTGAGAGATGAACGATGATTCCGCGCTACAGCCGCCCGGAAATGGCCCGTATCTGGGAGCCCGAGAACAAGTTCCGCATCTGGTTCGAGATCGAGGCGCATGCCTGTGACGCCCAGGCCGAGCTGGGCGTGATCCCCCGTTCCGCCGCCGAGGCCGTGTGGCAGAAGGGCAAGTTCGACATCGCCCGGATCGACGAGATCGAGCGCGAGACCAAGCACGACGTCATCGCGTTCCTGACCAACCTGGCGGAATATGTCGGTCCGGACGCACGATTCGTGCACCAGGGCATGACCTCGTCCGACGTGCTGGACACCACCCTGGCGGTCCAACTGACCCAGGCCTCCGACCTGCTGCTGGCCGACCTGGACGCGCTGCTGGCTGCCCTGAAGCGCCGCGCGATCGAGCACAAGGACACGCCGACCATCGGCCGCAGCCACGGCATCCATGCCGAGCCGACGACCTTCGGGCTGAAGCTGGCGGGGCACTACGCCGCGTTCGCGCGCAACCGGGAACGGCTTGTCGCCGCCCGCGCGGAGATCGCCACCTGCGCCATCTCCGGGGCGGTCGGCACCTTCGCGAACATCGATCCGTATGTCGAGCAGTATGTCGCGGGCAAGCTCGGGCTGGCGGTCGAGCCGGTCTCCACCCAGGTGATTCCGCGCGACCGCCACGCCATGTTCTTCGCGACGCTGGGGGTGATCGCCTCCTCGATCGAGAATCTGGCGACCGAGGTTCGCCATCTCCAGCGCACCGAGGTGCGCGAGGCGGAGGAGTATTTCTCGCCGGGGCAGAAGGGGTCGTCGGCGATGCCGCACAAGCGCAACCCCGTCCTGTCCGAAAACCTGACCGGACTGGCGCGCCTGGTCCGTGCCGCCGTCACGCCGGCGCTGGAGAACGTGGCGCTCTGGCACGAGCGCGACATCTCCCATTCTTCGGTGGAGCGGGTGATGGGGCCTGATGCCACCATCGCGCTGGACTTCGCCCTGGGGCGCACGATCGGCATGATGGAGAAGCTGGTCGTCTATCCCGAGCGGATGCGCCGGAACCTGGACGACCTCGGCGGCCTCGTCTTCTCGCAGCGCGTGCTGCTGGCGCTGACCCAGGCGGGCATGAGCCGCGAGGGCGCCTATGTCGCCGTCCAGCGCAACGCCATGAAGGTGTGGGAGAGCGGCGGAAGCTTCCTGCAGAACCTTCAGAACGACGCCGAAGTGACGAAGCACATCGACGCCGACTCGCTCGCCGTGCTGTTCAATATGGCTTACCACACGAAGCACGTGGACACGATCTTCAAGCGGGTCTTCGGCGAGTGACGGGCGCCGTCGGCTGCCGGCCCCTTCCAGGGGGACCGGCTTGGCCGGACGGCCTTACTGCGTGGTGATTTGCTGGCGCGCGACCTGGAGCAGCTGTTCGGCTTCCTTTTCGACCCGATGCCGGCTGATGTCGATGCCGTGCCGTTCCAGGTCGGTGCAGACCCGCCGGACGATGTCGGCGGGGCCGGCTTCCTCGAAGTCGGCATCGACGATGGCGCGGGCATAGGCGTCGGCCTCCGGCTTCTCGAACTTCATCTGGTCGGCCGCCCACAAGCCCAGCAGCTTCGCCCGGCGGACCTGGATCTTGAACAGCAATTCCTCGTCGTGCTTGAACTTGTTCTCGAATGCTCTTTCGCGCTCTTCAAACGTGGTCATTCGACCTTCTCCCCAGTTGACTGGCACCAGGCGACCGGCGACGGATGGATCGCTGCCCTGCCGGTGGCGGTTCTGTCTCCTACATAATGGCAAAGTGGACGGACGACCATGTGCTCTATCGTCATTCTACGCCAGCCGGGCGCGACATACCCGCTGATCATCGGCGGCAACCGCGACGAAATGGCGGGCCGGCCCTGGAAGCCGCCGGCCCGCCACTGGCCGGAGCGGCCCGACGTGCTCGGCGGGATCGACGAGCTGGCCGGGGGAAGCTGGCTCGCGCTGAACGACACCGGCGTGGTCGCGGTGGTGCTGAACCGCATGGGGACCTTGGGACCCGAACCGGGCAAGCGCAGCCGCGGCGAGCTGGTGCTGGACGCCCTGGACCACGCCGACGCGGCGGACGCCGCCGGAGCGCTGGTCCATCTCGACCCGGCGGCCTATCGGCCTTTCAACCTGGTCGTCGCCGACAACCGGGACGCCTTCTGGCTCACCCGGCGCGCGGACGGTACCCGCATCGAGATCGAGCGGATTCCCGAAGGCGTGTCCATGGTCACCGCCAACGACCTGAACGACGACTCGAGCAACCGGATCCGCTTCTACCGCCCCCTGTTCGCCCATGCGTCGGTTCCCGATCCGGCCGGGGGCGACTGGAAGGACTGGGAGAAGCTGCTGGGCAGCCGGATCTGGGACGGCGACGCCGGGCCGCGGGGCGCCATGTGCGTGGTCACCCCGACCGGCTTCGGAACCACCAGCAGCGCGTTGCTGGCGCTGCCGTCCGCCGATCACCCGGAAATCGAGCCGGTTTTCCGGTTCTGTCCGGGACGTCCCGACGAAACCCCTTGGGAGGAGGTCGATCTCTCGTGAAGGCGCATTCCGGCCGACCGAGGTCCCGAGCCGCACGCGGAGGCTCCGCATCCCGCCTCCATTGTGCTAAACGTCGTTGCTTGCTATATCAGCAACCATATTACCTGGACCGGTCCGTATAATCCGGTCCTGCCACTTCCGGAAGCCCATCATGACGCGACGCAGGCGGATCTACGAGGGCAAGGCCAAGGTTCTGTTCGAAGGACCGGAGCCTGGCACTCTGGTTCAGTATTTCAAGGACGACGCGACCGCCTTCAACAATCAGAAGCGAGGCATCATCACGGGCAAGGGGGTCCTGAACAACCGGATCTCGGAATACCTGATGACCAAGCTGGGGGAAATCGGGGTCCCCACGCACTTCGTGCGGCGCCTCAACATGCGCGAGCAGCTGGTCCGCGAGGTCGAGATCATTCCGATCGAACTCGTGGTCCGGAACGTCGCCGCCGGCTCCCTGTCGAAGCGATTCGGGATTCCGGAAGGAACCCAACTCCCGCGCTCGATCATGGAATATTATTACAAGTCCGACGAGCTGAACGACCCCATGGTGTCGGAGGAGCATATCACCGCGTTCGGCTGGGCCACGCCCCAGGACCTTGACGACATGATGGCCCTGTCGCTTCGGATCAACGACTATCTCTCCGGCCTGTTCCTCGGCATCGGCCTGAAGCTCGTCGACTTCAAGGTCGAGTTCGGGCGCCTGTGGGAAAACGACGAGATGCGGATCGTGCTGGCCGACGAGATCAGCCCCGACAATTGCCGGCTGTGGGACGTCAAGACCAACATGAAGCTGGACAAGGACCGGTTTCGCGAAGACCTCGGCCGGGTCGAGGAGGCGTACCAGGAAGTGGCGCGCCGGCTGGGTATCCTGCCGGAGGGCGGTCCCGGCGATTTCAACACACCGAAGCTGATGCAGTAGCAGCTCACGCGTTCTCGAAGGCAGATCGATCATGAAGGCAAATGTTCACGTCACCCTGAAACGTGGCGTTCTCGACCCCCAGGGCAAGGCGATCGGCCACGCGCTGCAGTCGCTGGGCTTCGACGGTGTGGACGAAGTCCGGCAGGGCAAGTTCATCGAGCTGGACCTGGCCGAGACCGACCCGGAAGCCGCCCGCAAGGCGGTGGAGGCCATGTGCCAGAAGCTTCTGGCGAACACCGTGATCGAGGACTATCGCATCGACCTCGTCGGTTGAGTCCCCACGACAGCGCGGTAGGATCCCTGCTCTCCCGGGACCCGCTGTTCCGGCGGTGCCTTGAGGCCGGTGGACCGCTGCCCGAACCCCTGCCTCGGACTCCTTCCGGCTTCCCCGGACTGCTGCGCATCATCCTGGAGCAACAGGTCTCGACCCTGGCGGCCGAGGCCATGTGGCGGAAACTGTGCGCTGCAGCCGGGACGCCGACGCCGGACGCGGTGCTGGCGCTGCCCGACGAGACGCTGAAGGCCTGCGGCTTCAGCCGTCAGAAGATGGTCTATGCGCGCGGCCTCGCCGGCGAGGTCGCCTCCGGCCGGCTGGACATGGATCGGATAGACCGGCTGCCGGACGACGATGCGCTGGACGCCCTGGTCCGCGTGAAGGGCATCGGCCGCTGGAGCGCGGAGATCTACCTGCTGCTCGTGCTGTGCCGGCCCGACATATGGCCGGTGGACGACCTTGCGATCGCCGTCGGGCTGCAATGGCTGCTCGCCCGCGAAGCCCGACCCCCGCGCGACGAACTCCTGGCGCTGGGCGATCCCTGGCGCCCCTACCGAAGCACCGCGGCCCGCCTCGTCTGGCATTACTATCTCTCTGTCGCGCCGGAACGGCGACGGCGTGCTCGCGGCGCGCAGGCACTGGCAGCGGACGACATTTCGCCTAAATAACGTCGGGCAAGGCCGCAGGACAACAGGCAGGGAGGAAAGAATGATCACCCCCACGACCCGGAGCGTCCGGCGCTGGGCGATCGGCGCCTTCGCCCTATCGGCTTCCCTGGCCCTGTCGCTGCCGGCCGGCGCCGTCCCGCGCGACTACAGGATCGATCCGGAACACGCGTCGTTCGGCTTTCTCGTCTCCCACATCGGCTATGCCGACGTGCTCGGCATGTTCCGCGACATCGCCGGCAGCTTCCGCTTCGACGAGGAGACGCAAGCCATTTCCGACGTGACGGTGACGGTCAGGACCGCCAGCGTCTTCACCAACCACGACAAACGCGACGAGCATCTGCGCAAGGAAGACTTCTTCTGGTCCGACCGGCATCCGGAGATGACCTTCGTCATGACCTCGGCGCAAAAGACCGGCGAGCGGACTGGCAAGATGACCGGCGACCTCACCCTGCGCGGAGTCACCCGGCCGGTGACATTCGACGTCACCCTCAACAAGATCGGCGAGTACCCCTTCGGGGGAGGGCTGTTCGGCAGGCCGAACTACGTCGCCGGAGTCTCCGCCCGCGGCACCATCCGGCGAAGCGAATGGGGCATGGTATACGGGACGGACAACGGCTGGGTCGGAGACGAGGTGCAGTTGATCATCGAGTTCGAGGGCATCCGCCAGAACTAGGGATCGCCCGTCGGCCGACGGGACTCCCCTCCCCCACCGCTCGTTCCAGGATGGCAGGCTCGGCATGAATGAGCAGCCGGCCTCGCCACCTGTAATTCAATTCTCCGCGTTAATGTTATCTTAAGTATTGCTGCGCACCGCCAGTTTTGGATGTGTAGATGCGATACCTGTTGACGCTTCCAGACCTTCGTTTATGCTACCGGCCCAGGGAAGAACCGCTCCTCGGCAGCCTTCGTCCAGTAACAATGGCGCTGGTCGGACGGTTCTTCGCTTATGCAGCACAAGAATAATCATCCGGACAAAAACTTGGTGTAGGGAGGATGAACATGAAGACCGAAGAGACCACGGTATCGCGCCGCAAGTTTCTGCGCACGGGCGCCCTGGGGGCGGGTGCCGCCGCCGGAGCCCTCGCCGCTCCCGCCGTCGTGACTGCCCAGTCCCCGACCGTGCTCAAGATGCAGACCTCGTGGCCATCCTCGGACATTTTCCAGGACATGGCGAAGCAGTATGTCGAACGCGTCGAGGCCATGTCCGGCGGGCGCCTCAAGATCGACCTGCTGCCCGCAGGCGCCGTGGTCGGCGCCTTCCAGGTCCAGGACGCCTGTCACGACGGCATCATCGACGCCGCCCACACCGTCCCCGTCTACTGGTACGGCAAGCACAAGGCGGCGTCGCTGTTCGGCACCGGCCCGGTCTGGGGCGGCAGCGCCACCAACCTGCTGGCCTGGATCCACAAGGGCGGCGGGCAGGAATTCTACCGCGAACTGACCCAGGACATCCTGGGGCTCAACGTCGTCGGCTTCTTCGGCTTCCCGATGCCGGCCCAGCCGCTCGGCTGGTTCAAGAAGGAGATCGCGGGAGCCGGCGACGTCAACGGCCTGAAGTACCGGACGGTCGGCTTGGCCGCCGACCTCATGCAGGCCATGGGCATGCGCGTCACCCAGCTCCCCGGCGGTGAAATCGTCCCCGCGATGGAGCGCGGCGTCATCGACGCGTTCGAGTTCAACAACCCGACCTCCGACATGCGTTTCGGCGCCCAGGACGTGGCCAAGAACTACATGCTGTCCTCGTACCATCAGGCCAGCGAGTCGTTCGAGTTCATCTTCAACAAGGACCGGTTCGAACGGCTCGACAAGGACCTCCAGGCGATCCTTCGCTATGCCGTCGAATCGGCGAGCACGGCGAACACCGCCCTGGCTCTCGACCAGTACTCGGCCGACCTGCAGAAGCTGCAGAAGGAATCGGGCGTCAAGGTGGTCCGCACCCCGTCGGAAGTCCTGAACAAGCAGCTGGAGGCCTGGGACAAGCTCATCCCGCAGCTCGAAGGCGATGCGTTCATGAAGCGCGTGATGGACAGCCAGCGCGCCTGGACCGAACGCACCGTGTTCTACCAGCTGATGAACGATCCCGACTACAAGCTGGCCTTCAACCACTATTTCCCGAGCAAGATCGCCCTCTGACCGGCAGGGCTCCGACTTTGACGCCGGCGCGGTCCCTGACCGCGCCGGTGCCTGTCTGGGCTTGAGGCTTGGGAGAAATCCATGATCCGGTACATCGAGTTTGCCGATCGCCTGTCCGCGTGGATCGGCAAGGCGTTCGCATGGTCGATCGTCGTCATGACGTTCGGCGTCAGCTACGAGGTTTTCGTCCGTTACTTCCTCGATAATCCGACGACCTGGGCGTTCGACATCACCTACATGATGTACGGCGCCCTGTTCATGATGGGCGGGGCCTATACCCTGTCGCGCGACGGGCACGTGCGCGGCGACTTCATCTACCGGCTGTGGCGTCCCCGGACGCAGGCGACGGTCGAGCTGGTGCTTTACTTCCTGTTCTTCTTTCCCGGCATCATCGCGCTGATCCTGGCGGGCTGGAAATACGCCTCGCGGTCCTGGCGCTATGCCGAGGTCAGCGTGATGAGCCCGGCCGGTATCCCGATCTTCCAGTTCAAGTCGATCATCGTGGCCGCCGGCATCCTTCTCCTGATCCAGGGGATCGCCCAGGTCTTCCGCTGCATACTCTGCATCCGGACGGGCGAATGGATGCGGGCCCGCGACGACGTCGAGGAAACCGAGACGGCGCTCGCGAAATCCGTCGCGACCGACAGCCTTCCCCATGCGTCGGAGGCGGTGGACGTCGTCACGCCCATGCACCACAAGAACAACGGCGACAGGCGGGGCTGATCCATGTCCGATCCACAAGTAGCCCTGCTGATGCTGGGCTCGTTCCTTTTCGTGATCCTGCTAGGCTTCCCGATCGCCTTCACCCTCATGGCGATGGGCGTCGGGTTCGGCTACTACGCCTATTATGACGCCGAGCGGATGCGGACGATCTTCGACAACCGCATCTTCGACCTGTTCGTCAACCAGACCTATTCGGTCATGGCGAACGACGTGCTGACCGCCGTCCCGCTGTTCCTGTTCATGGGATACGTGGTCGAACGGGCCAACATCGTCGACCGGCTCTTCCATACGATCTTCATCGCGGCCCGCCGCCTGCCGGGCTCGATGGCGATCGCGGCGCTGATCACCTGCGCCCTGTTCGCGACCGCCACCGGAATCGTCGGCGCGGTGGTGACGCTGATGGGCCTGCTGGCGTTCCCGGCCATGCTCAAGGCGCGATACGACACCAGCTTCGCCTCCGGCGTGATCTGCGCGGGCGGAACGCTCGGCATCCTGATCCCGCCGTCGATCATGCTGATCGTCTACGCCGCGACGTCGGGCGTCTCGATCGTCCGGCTGTACGCGGGCGCGCTGCTGCCCGGACTGATGCTGGCGGGGCTTTACCTGGTCTATGTCGTGATCCGTGCCGTGCTTCAACCCTCGGTCGCTCCCAAACCGCGGGACGAGGACATCGGCGACGTGCCGATCGGCAAGCTGATGGTCATGCTCGCGACCTCTTTCCTCCCGCTCGCGGTGCTGATCCTGTCGGTGCTGGGAGCCATCCTCTTCGGTCTGGCCACCCCATCCGAAGCGGCGGCCATCGGCGCGCTGGGCGGCCTCGTCCTGGCGGCGGCCTACGGATCGCTGACCTGGGACCGGTTGAGGCAGTCGGTCTACCTGACCGTCCGCACATCGGCGATGGTCTGCTGGCTGTTCGTGGGGTCCTGGACCTTCTCTTCCGTCTTCTCCTACCTGGGCGGCGAAGGAGTCATCACCGAGTTCGTCACCGGCCTGGACCTGACCCCGCTGCAGTTCCTGCTGCTGGCGCAGCTGATCATCTTCCTGCTCGGCTGGCCGCTGGAGTGGTCGGAGATCATCATCATCTTCGTGCCGATCTTCCTGCCGCTGCTGCCGCATTTCGGAATCGACCCGCTGTTCTTCGGAATCCTGATCGCGCTCAATCTTCAGACCTCTTTCCTGACCCCGCCCATGGCGATGTCTGCCTATTACCTGAAGGGGATCGCGCCGCCCCATGTCCAACTCGTCCAGATCTTCAAGGGATGCATGCCGTTCCTGTTCCTGGTGTTCTTGTCGATGATCCTGCTCTACATGTTCCCGCAGATCGCCTATTTCCTGCCCAACCTCGTCTATGGTCAGTAACCGAATGACTGCGAACCTGGAACTGACGCGCCTCGCCGCCGGCGACCTCCGCCACCGGATCAACCGGGGCGAGATCCGGGCCGTCGAGGTCGCGGAAGCCCACCTGGAAGCCATCCACGCGCGGGAGGGGGAGGTCCGGGCCTGGACCTTCCTCGATCCCGACCATGTCATGCTCCAGGCGCGGATGCTCGACAGCCTGCGTTCCTCCGGACGGCCGACCGGGCCGCTCCACGGCATCCCGGTCGGCGTGAAGGACATCATCGACACCCGCGACATGCCGACCTGCAACGGCACGCCGCTGGATGCGGGCAGAAGGCCGCAGGAAGACGCCTTCATCGTCTCGCGGCTCCGGGAGGCCGGGGCCATCGTGATGGGCAAGACGGCCACGACCGAACTGGCCGTCATGAATCCCTGCGACACCCGCAATCCGCACGATCCCGGGCGGACGCCCGGCGGCTCTTCCTCCGGGTCGGCGGCGGCTGTCGCGGCGTCGATGGTGCCTCTGGCCATCGGCACGCAGACCAACGGATCCGTGATCCGCCCGGCGTCGTTCTGCGGCGTCGTGGGCTACAAGCCGAGCCGGGGCACGATCTCGCGGCGCGGCGTTCTGGTCCAGTCGCCGGCGCTGGACAGCGTCGGCGTCTTCGCCCGGAGCGTCGATGACGCGGCCCTGCTGGGCGATGTCCTGGCCGTCTACGACGAGCGCGATCCCGCCATGCGGCCGACGGCCCGGCCGCAACTCGCGGAAGGCGCCGCCGCGCCGCCGCCGCTGGCGCCGGTGCTGGCCTTCGTGCCGTCCCCCGTCTGGGACCGAGCGGAACCGGCGACCCGGGAAGCCTTCGGCGAACTCCGCGACGAGTTGGGCGACGGGATCGACCAGGTCGACCTGCCGGAGCCGTTCGACCGGGCGCACGGACTGCACAGGACGATCATGCTGACCGACATCGCCCGCAACTTCTCGCGCTATGCCGAGCGGGGCCGGGACCAGCTCAGCCCGCTGCTCCAGGGCATGATCGACGAGGGGCGCACCCTTCTGGCCGTCGACTACTCGCTCGCCCTGGATTGGACGGAAGTCCTGAACAGCGCGCTCGACCGCATCTTCGACCGGTACGACGCGATCGTCACGCCGGCTACCACGGGCGAGGCCCCGGTGGGCCTGACCACGACCGGAGACCCGGTCTTCTGCACCATCTGGACCTATTGCGGCGTCCCGGCGATCACCCTGCCCCTCCTCCAGGGGGAGAACGGATTGCCGGTCGGGGTCCAACTTGTCGGCCGGCGCGGCGGGGATGCCCGGCTCCTGCGGACCGCGAGTTGGCTGATGCGCCGCTTCGGCATCGTCACACCCCAATGAGGATCGAGGCATGAGGATCATCGACAGCGTTCTCGCAGTCCTGGGGCTGGCCGGCTTCGCCGGGTTCCTGGCCATCGTCGCGGCCTATGTGCCGGAGC
Organism: Skermanella sp. TT6; assembly: GCF_016653635.2. Classification (NCBI taxonomy): domain Bacteria; kingdom Pseudomonadati; phylum Pseudomonadota; class Alphaproteobacteria; order Rhodospirillales; family Azospirillaceae; genus Skermanella; species Skermanella cutis. The sequence goes on along the minus strand of NZ_CP067420.1, from coordinate 2,533,127 downwards.
CGGTGCTGATCGTCATCTTCGTCGCCTGCGTGGCGATGGCGGCATACGACTTCGCCCAGGAGATCATGAGGAAACGGTACGGCCGCAGGTGACTTCGGGGCCTTTGGCGACGGCGGCAGCCCTTCGGCAGGGCTGCCCCGCGTCCGCGGGCTTGCAATGGCGGGGCCGGCTCTTTAGTGTCTGCCGCAATTGCCGCTGGGGCATCATCTCCAAGGAAGTTGCTGAAGCGCCTCATGAAGGCCGCCGTCATTGTATTCCCCGGCTCCAACTGCGACCGCGACGTCAGCGTCGCTTTGGAGCACGCCACGGGCGCCAAGCCCGCCATGGTCTGGCACCGCGACAGCGACCTTCCCCCGGTCGATCTGATCGTCGTTCCGGGCGGATTCTCCTACGGCGACTATCTGCGCAGCGGCGCGATGGCCGCCAAGTCCCCGGTGATGCGCGAGGTTGTGGCCCGGGCCAGGGCCGGCGTCCGCGTGCTGGGGATCTGCAACGGCTTCCAGATCCTGACCGAGGCGGGCCTGCTTCCCGGCGCGCTGATGCGCAACGCCGGGCTGAAGTTCATCTGCCGGACGGTCGACCTGCGGGTCGAGAACGCGGAGAGCGCCTTCACCTCGGCCTTTTCCAAGGGGCAGGTCGTCCGGTTCCCGGTCGCCCACCACGACGGCAATTACTTCGCCGACTCCGACACGCTCGCCCAGATCGAGGATGCCGGCATGGTGGCCTTCCGCTACGTGGCACCCGGCGGCGTGATCGACGCTTCGGGCAACCCGAACGGCTCGGCCAACGCCATCGCCGGGCTGTTCAACGAGACCCGCACCGTGCTGGGCATGATGCCGCACCCCGAGCGGGCCTTTGAGCCGCTGCACGGCAATACCGACGGCAAGGCCCTGTTCGACGGATTGGTGGAGGCCCTGTCGTGACCACGAACTCCCGCAAGGAACCCGCCGTCACCGCCGAGTTGGCCGCGGAGCACGGGCTCTCCCCCGACGAATACCAGAGGATGCTGGAGATCGTCGGCCGGTCGCCGTCCTTCACGGAACTGGGCATCTTCTCCGTCATGTGGTCGGAGCACTGCTCGTACAAGTCGTCTCGGGTCTGGCTGAAGAAGCTCCCGACCAAGGCGCCGCATGTCATCTGCGGCCCGGGCGAGAATGCCGGGGTGATCGACATCGGCGACGGACAGGCCGCCATCTTCAAGATGGAGAGCCATAACCACCCGTCCTTCATCGAGCCCTACCAGGGGGCGGCCACGGGCGTCGGCGGGATCCTGCGCGACGTCTTCACCATGGGCGCGCGGCCGATCGCGAACATGAACGCGCTGCGCTTCGGCAGTCCCGACCACCCGAAGACCCGCCATCTTATCTCGGGCGTGGTCGCCGGGATCGGCGGCTACGGCAACTGCGTCGGCGTGCCGACCGTCGGCGGCGAAACCAATTTCCACCCGTCCTACAACGGCAACATCCTGGTCAACGCGATGACCGTGGGCCTTGCCGAGACCGACCGCATCTTCTACTCGGCCGCCGCCGGCGTCGGCAATCCGGTGGTCTATGTCGGCTCCAAGACCGGCCGCGACGGCATCCACGGCGCCACCATGGCGTCGGCCGAGTTCACCGAGGACAGCGAGGAGAAGCGTCCGACCGTCCAGGTCGGCGACCCCTTCACCGAAAAGCTGCTGATCGAGGCCTGCCTGGAGCTGATGGCGACCGACGCCATCGTGGCGATCCAGGACATGGGTGCCGCCGGCCTCACCTCCTCCTCGGTGGAGATGGCCGACAAGGGCGGCCTCGGCATCGAACTGGACCTGGACACGGTGCCGCAGCGCGAGACCGGCATGACCCCGTACGAGATCATGCTGTCCGAGAGCCAGGAGCGCATGCTGATCGTCCTCAAGCCGGGCCGCGAGGATCTGGCGAAGGCGATCTTCGACAAGTGGGAGCTGGACTTCGCCGTGATCGGCCGGGTCACCGACAGCGGCCGCCTCGTCCTGAGGATGCACGGCGAAACCTACTGCGACCTGGAAGTGGGTCCGCTGGTCGATCGCGCGCCCGTCTACGAGCGCCCGTGGGAACCCACGCCGCCGCAGGCCGACATCGACGCCGCCGAGGTTCCCCTGCCCGCTCCGGCCACCGAGATCCTGCACCGCCTGGTCGGCAGCCCGGACCTGGCGTCGCGCCGCTGGATCTGGGAGCAGTACGACAGCCAGGTCGGCGCCGACACGGTCGCGGCGTCGGGCGGCGATGCCGCCGTCGTGCGCGTCCACGGGACGAACAAGGCGCTGGCCATCACGACCGACTGCACGCCCCGCTACTGCTTCGCCGACCCCGTCCGCGGCGGCGCCCAGGCGGTTGCCGAGGCGTGGCGCAACCTGACCGCGGTCGGCGCCAAGCCGCTCGCGATCACAGACAACATGAACTTCGGCAATCCGCAGAAGCCGCGGATCATGGGCCAGTTCGCCGGGTGCATCCAGGGCATGGCGGACGCCTGCACCGTGCTGGAATTCCCGGTCGTGTCGGGCAATGTCAGCCTCTACAACGAGACCAACGGCGAGGCGATCCTGCCCACTCCGGCGATCGGCGGCGTCGGCATCCTGCCGGACGCGGCGCTGGCCGTCTCCCTCGCGTTCAAGGCGCCGGGCCAGGCGATCCTGCTGGTCGGCGAGACGCGGGGCCATGTCGGTCAGTCGCTCTACCTGAGGGAGATCCATGGCCGCGAGGAAGGCTCGCCGCCGCCGGTCGACCTTGCGGCCGAACGCCGCAACGGCGATCTCGTCCGCGACCTGATCCTCGACCGCGCCCTTACGGCCTGCCACGACGTCTCGGACGGCGGCCTGCTGGTCGCCTTGGCGGAGATGGCGATGGCGGGTCGGATCGGCGCCTCGATCGACCTGCCGGACGACATGGACGCCGCCGGATTCCTGTTCGGCGAGGACCAGGGACGCTATGTCGTCACCACGACCGACGCGGAAGTCGTGATCTCGCGTGCGGAGGCGGCCGGGGTGCCGGTGCGGCGCCTCGGCGCGACCGGCGGCGCCACGTTGACACTCGGTGCGGGTGACGCCATATCGGTTGATGGCCTTAGAACGGCACATGAAGCCTGGCTGCCGTCGATCATGGCAGGCGGTGCGGATTAAACCCACAAGCTGAGCGGGAAGGCTGAAAATGGCGATGGACGCGGCTCTCATCGAGAGCTTGATCAGGGAAGGCATCCCCGATGCCGAGGTTCGCATCGAGGATTTGCGTGGCGATGGCGATCATTACGCCGCGTATGTCGAATCCGCCGCTTTCAAAGGCAAGACGCGCGTTCAGCAGCACAAGATGGTTTACGACGCCCTGCAGGGCCGCATGGGCGGGGAACTCCACGCCCTGGCCCTGCAGACCAGCGTTCCCAAGGACGCCTGATTGACCTCCAACGCCGGTTCCCACCGCCGGTCGCCCCGAACGGTCGAATTCACGAGGATATCGAGAGATGGATAACTCCGTAGCAGAGCGGATCAAGAGCGACATCGAGAGCAACGACGTCGTCCTCTACATGAAGGGCACCCCTGTTTTCCCGCAGTGCGGTTTTTCGTCCGCCGTGGTCCAGGTGCTGACCCACCTGGGCGTCAAGTTCAAGGGGATCGACGTGCTGGTCGACCCGAGCCTTCGGGAAGGCATCAAGACCTTCAGCAGCTGGCCGACCATCCCGCAGCTCTACGTGAAGGGCGAGTTCGTCGGCGGCTGCGACATCGTCCGCGAGATGTACCAGACCGGCGAGCTTATGGAGATGCTGAGCTCCAAGGGCGTGGACGTTCAGGTCAAGGCCTGACCGCGCTCCGTCCTCGCAGAGACTTCAGGGAAAGGGCTCCGCAGGCGGAGCCCTTTTTCATGCCCGCATCCAAGTTCCCGGAAAAAACCCGCAGCCGCCTTTTGACATACATCTTCGTTAAGCCGGCGGTAATGCTTAGCACGCGAAAGTCCTGACCGAGTAAAATAAAAGGGAAAAGGACTTGGTCATGGCACGCGGTTCGGCTACGGCGCTTACCGGCGGTTTCGTTCGGGGTCTGACGCTGCGGTTCGTGGGATCGGCTGTCGCCTATGCCTTGCTCGGCATCGGGGTCGTCGGCGCCTCCATGTCGGTTCTCGTCCTCCTGGGCCTTCGCCGCTTCACGCAGGATTGGACTTCACTGATGGCCGAAGCGCGGCTTCCGGGTGCCGAGAGCCTGACGTCCACCGTCTCCCTGATGTCCTTCCTGGTGACCTGGGGAAGCGTGGCGACCATCTGCACGCTGATATCGGTGGGCCTGTTCTTCCTGTGGTTCACGCGGAGCCGGGTCGTCAACCCGCTGATGCGGCTGACCGGAGCCATCGACCAGTTGGCCGGGGGCCAGTCCACCGTCACGATCCCCTATGCCGCCCAGCATGACGAGATCGGCGTCATGGCGCGAGCCGTCCTCGTGCTCAAGCAGAACACGGTCGAAAAACTCCGTTTGGAGGCCGAGCAGGCTGCCCTCAAGCAGCAGTCCGAGGCGGAGCGACGGCGCGTGCTCGGCGATCTCGCGGGCCGCTTGGACGAAAGCATCGGCCAAGTGGTGGAGACCCTGTCCGGGGCGGCCACCGCGTTGCAGTCAAACGCCCAGTTGATGCTGAATTCCTGCGACGATGCCCGTGAGCGTTCGTCGGCCATCGCCTCGACCTCGAAGACCTCGTCCGCCAGCGTAGAAAGCTTGGCCTCGGCCGCGAACGCCCTATCGGACAGCATCGCCGATATCGAGCGCCAGACCGGAAAGGCAACGACCATCGCCCGCACCGGAATGGACCAAGTCGCCGCCACGAACGACGTGGTGGCCGGACTGAACGACACCGTGCGGGAGATCGGCCAAGTGGTCGGCATGATCGGCGAGATCGCGGCACAGACCAACCTGCTGGCGTTGAACGCGACGATCGAGTCCGCACGGGCCGGCATGGCGGGCAAAGGTTTCGCCGTCGTGGCGAGCGAGGTGAAGAACCTTGCCGGACAGGCCGGACGCGCGACCGAGGAGGTGACCCAGAAGATCCACCAGATCCAGGAGGTCACCGGCAAGGCGGTCGCGACCATGAGCAGCGTCGCCCAGACCATCGAGCAGATCGGCGGCATCGTCACCGACATCGCATCGGCCGTCGAGCGCCAGAGCAGCGCCGCCCGGACGATCGCCCACAATGTGGATACCGCCTCCGACGGGACGCGGCGGGTATACTGCGACATAGAGCGGGTCGCTTCGGCCACCGAGAATTCGGGGCGGACAGCCGACCAGGTGATGTCCTCGGCCCGCTCGGTCAACGACAAGGCCAGGGATCTGCGCGTGACCGTGGACAGTTTCCTGCAGAAATTGCGCAGCGCCTGACCTGTCCGGGCGCGTCGCAGGTCAGTCATGCCCACGGTGCAGGGCGTCCGATGCACCGGTTGGTCTGCTGCCGTGTTAAGCAGCGATCATGTCCGAATCGCCTCTCGCCAACACCGGCAGCCCTCGCGTGGCCCGTAACGCGCGCGCTCCCGTCGATCCCGCCGTTTCCGGCGTGCTGTACGCACTCGGCGCCTTCCTGGTCTGGGGCGTCGCCCCGATCTTCTTCAAGGCGCTCCAGCCGGCCACTCCGGTCGAGATCCTGTCGCACCGGGTGCTATGGTCGCTGCTGTTGATGATCGTCCTCGTGCTGGTGATGCGCGACCCGCGCGATGTTCTGACCGCCCTGTCCAGCTTCCGGCGCGTCGGCATTTTCGCCCTGACCACCTGCCTCGTCACGACGAACTGGCTGCTTTTCATTTGGGCGGTCAACAGCGACCATATCGTCCAGACCAGCCTGGGCTACTACATCAACCCGCTGGTCAACGTGGTGCTCGGCGTGCTGTTTCTCGGCGAGCGGCTCAATGCAAAGCAGATGCTTTCGGTCGCCCTCGCGGCGGTCGGCGTCACCAGCCTCGTGGTCAGCCTGGGCGAACTGCCCTGGGTGTCGCTGACCCTGGCGACCACCTTCGGTTTCTATGCCCTGATCCGCAAGAAGGCGGCCATCGATCCTCTCGTCGGACTGCTGATCGAGACGGCGATGCTGACGCCGTTCGCGGCGATCTACCTGATCTGGATCGGCGCTGCGGGCACGGGGGTCTTCACCCTGGACAATCCCGGGCTGGCGGCGCTGCTGGCCGTGTCCGGCGTGGTCACGGCGCTGCCGCTGATCTTCTTCAACTTCGGCGCCCAACGCCTGAAACTGTCGACCATGGGGCTTATGCAGTACATCTCGCCGACACTCCAGCTGGCGATCGGCGTGCTTCTGTTCGGCGAAGACTTCACGCCGGCCCATGCCATCGCTTTCGGGCTGATCTGGCTGGCGCTGGCGATCTACAGCACCGACGCCTTCCTGATGCACCGGGCGCGGAGATAAGGCTCTACCCGGCCGGGGTGGGCATGAAAAAAGGGGCGCCGGCTCGAGCCGGCGCCCCTTTCGTCTTTCAGGCCGCGAAGATCAGCGGCTGTAGTACTCGACCACCAGGTTGGGTTCCATCTGGACCGGGTACGGCACGTCGGCGAAGGCCGGGGCGCGGACGAAGGTGCCCTTCAGGGCCGAGGTGTCGACGTCCAGATAGTCGGGGATGTCGCGCTCACCGGAAGCGATCGCTTCCATGACCAGCGCCATCTGCTTCGACTTCTGCTTGACCTCGATCACGTCGCCGTCCTTGACTTGGTAGGACGGGATGTTGACGCGCTTGCCGTTGACCCGGACATGGCCGTGGTTGACGAACTGGCGCGCGGCGAACGGGGTCGGCACGAACTTCATGCGGTAGACGACGGCGTCGAGCCGGCGCTCCAGCAGCTGAATCAGGTTCTCGCCGGTGTCGCCGCGGCGGCGGACGGCCTCGGCATAAAGGCGGCGGAACTGCTTCTCGCCGATGTTGGCGTAATAGCCCTTCAGCTTCTGCTTGGCCATCAGCTGCAGGCCGAAGTCGGACGGCTTCTTGCGCCGCTGGCCGTGCTGGCCGGGGCCGTATTCACGACGGTTGATCGGGCTCTTCGGACGACCCCAGAGGTTGACGCCCAGACGGCGGTCGATCTTGTACTTGGACTCTTGACGCTTGCTCATACGCTATCGCTTTCGACGCTGTTTGTTGTCCCAATAGGTCCTGCCGGTCGGATGGTCTTGAAGGACTTGATCGACCGCGGACGGGGCGTTACCGCATGCACGCCCGCCTTCTTGGGAGGAAGCGCCGCACTATACGGCCCGGGAGCGTAAAGTCAAACGGATGTCACCCGGAAAGCCCGCGCCCGGCGTCAATCCCGACCCTGCGAGGCATTGACCGACCGGATGTCGGCCAGGAACCGGTCGATCATGGTGCGCAGGTCGCTCGCCTGGCTGGACAGCGTACCCACCGCGCCGTTGACGTCCTCCGCGGCCTTGCCGGTCTCCCCGGCCCCGTCGCGGACGCCCTCGATGCTGCGGGACACGGTGCGGGTCCCGTCGGCCGCCTGCAAGGCGCTGTCGACGATCTCGTGGGTGGCTCCGCTCTGGTCCCGGACCGCGCCGGCGATGATGCCGCCGATCTCGTTCATCCGGCCGATGATCGAGGTGATCTCGCGGATCGCCTCGGCCCCCAGGCGCGTCGCATCCTGCACCGCGGCGATCTGGGCCGTGATCTCGCCGGTGGCATGGGCCGTCTGGTTCGCCAGATCCTTGACCTCGTGGGCGACCACCGCGAAGCCCCTTCCGGCCTCCCCTGCCCGTGCCGCCTCGATCGTCGCATTGAGGGCCAGCAGGTTCGTCTTGGCGGCGATGCTGGTGATCAGCTTGACCACCTCGCCGATCTTCCGGGTCGTATCGTCCATGCCGGTGACCAGATCGTTGGCCCGCTGGGCGGACGTGACGGCCTGGCCGGACACCCGGGTCGATTCACCCACCTGCCGGTCGATCTCGACGATGGCCAGCGACAGGCGCTCCGCCGTGGCCGCCACGGTATCGACGTTGGCGGAAGCCTGGGACGCGGCGCCGGCGACCGAGTCGGCCTGATGCTCCGTCTGCTGCGCGACCGCCGAGAGCGACTCGGCGGCCTTCTCCAGCGTGACGGTCGCTGCCGATACCTGGTTCAAGGTCCGGGAAATCTCCCCGTCGAGCGACAGGACGAGCTGTTCCATGGCCTGGGCGCGCCGCTCGCGCTGCTCGTGCTCGTGCCTCTGCGCTTCCCAGGACTGGTCCAGCTTGATGCCGTTGTCCCTGAATACCGCCAGCGACTCCACGATGGCTCCGAGTTCGTCGCTCCGGGACAGCGCGGCGATATCCACGTCACGCTTTCCGTCGGCGAGTCTCCGGGTCACCGCGGCGATCCGTTCGATGGAGCCGGTGGTCGACCGGCCGATGCCCCAGGAGAATCCGGCCACCGCCACGGCGGCGATCAGCGTGGACCCCAGGAACACGAACTTCATGAGGTCGGCGGCGGTCGCGGACTGGTCCGCCTGCAACCGGGCATTCTCGACTCCGGAATCGATGATGCCCGCGATCAGGACATTGAGCTTCCGATAATTCTCTTCCAGCGGCCCGATCAGCTTGACCACCCCCCGGAAATCGAACTCAAGCATCGACTCGACGACGTCGATCATCTCCCGGTAGGTGCCCAGCCCCTCGATCGCCTCATCCAGCTTGCCGCGTTCCTGCGGCTGGGCGTACCGGTCGCGCCAGGTGCCCAGATCCCGGATGATCGAATCCAGTTCCTCCCGGATCGCCGTCAGCCGCTCCGGAATGCGTGCGTCGTTGCCTTGGGCGGCCTTGGCGACCACGGCTTGGTAGAGGTGGCCGTTCACCCTGTCGATCCGGCCGCTGACCGTGGCCAGGTCGATGCCGCCCCGCAGGTTCGCCTCGACCATGGTCCGGAGATCCCCGACGAGCCTGCCGAGTCCCGTGTAACCCACCGTCGCGACCACCATCATCAGGCAGACCGCCAGACCGGGCGCGAGGGCGAACTTGAAGAAGAACGGCAGGTTGGACAGCGTCGGGCGCTTCGCCATGATGGCTTCTCCGGACAGGGTTTCCGACGCGGGAACTCAGTAGTCGGCCCGCACCGAGAAATAGAGCCTCCGCTCGACCTCGGGCAGCGAGGTCTCCCGGTGGGTCGTCTGGTTGAACGACAACCCCTCCACCGCGACGGTGATCGTGTCGTTGAGATGTTAGCCGATGCGGCCGTTGACCGTGACCCGGTCCTCGACATCGATCAGCCGCGTGCTGCTGCTGCCGACCTGGATCAGGGGCATGCGGGTTCCCGAGACGTAGTTCGCGGAGAAATCCAGCTCCAAGCCGCGCCAGGTATAGCCCACCTTGCCGTTGACCTTGTGGCGGGGCGTCGTCTCCTCGTACGCCACCGCGCTGGGACGCCCGTCGTTGAAATCGGCGATCAGGTCGTCGTCCACGATCTCGAACGAATAGTTGATTCCCCAACGCCAGTTGGAGCCGATACGGCCGTCGAGGCCGATTTCCGCACCTGTCGCTTCCGAGCTGCCGACGTTGCGGAAGAGGAAGTCATATCCCGCGGGCGAAATGTTGGTGATGCGGGTCGCATCCGCATCGCCGATCAGGTTCTTCGACGTCTGCCGGTACAGGCTGAATCGGGCCAGGCTGTCGATCTGCGGGATCCGGCGGTCGTACCCGACCTCGTAGTTCATCACCGCCATCGGATCGATATCTGGGCTTCCGGAGATGCGCGACGTCGGGATCGGGCCGAACGGCACCGGATAGCCGTCATGATACCCGAGGGCGATCATCGAGGGGAGCTGGACGCCGCGCGACGCCGTGACCCGGAACGTGTCCAGCCGCGTCGGCCTCCAGGCGAGACTGCTGTTGAAGCTGTATTCCGTCAGGGCCTTGTCGAAATCGTCGTTGGTGAAGGGACCGACGCTGCCCGGAGCGTTCCTCAAGGTCACCGGCCCGCTCCGGTCCAGGCGCAGATGGTCGACGCGGACCGCGTTGGTCAGCGAGACCGAATCGGTGACGGCCCAGTCCCACATGCCTCCGGCGGCATAGACGTCGTAGGAAACCGTCGCTTCCTTGTAGGGCACCGTCTCCATGGCGTTGTGCCGGTACTCTCCGGTCACCCGGAAGCTGTGATCGGTCCCGATCTTGAACAGGTCCTGGAGCTTGGCCACGGTCACGTGGTTCGAGATCGGCAGCGTCGGCAGCACGTCGTCCGAATCGAGGTTGGCTTCGAGCCAGTTGCGGTAGACGGTGGCTTCCCAGAGTCCCACCGCCCCTTCGCCGGTGAGCGTCGTACGTGCCGAGTAGGTATCGATCTTCGCCGCGATCGGGGTATAGATCGGGACCATCTCCGTCTGCTGGACATGGCTGCGGGTCAGCTCGACGCCCCACTGGGTATCGTCCAGAACCTGGAACAGGCCGTCGACGCTGAGCGACCGGCGCTCCGGATTCCGCCGCAGGCTGTTCTGCAGCGATGTCGCGGGGGTGTCGAATTCATCGGCGTTGGAGGCGCCCGCCGAGATCCGCAGCCCCGCCCGGTCGCCGATCTTCAGGGTATTGACCAGCGACGCCTGACGGTACTTCTGGGTGCCGCCGCGTACCGTCGCCGTGTCGACGTCGTCGTAAAGCGGCGAGAAGGTGATGATGTTGATGACGCCGGCGACGGCGTTGAAGCCGAACAAAGCCGAGTTCGGCCCTTTCACCACCTCGATCTGGCGGATCTCCGAGAGCTCCACCGGGATGGCGCTCCAGGTGGTCAGGCCATAATGGTCGAGATAGACCTGCCGGCCGTTGACCAGCACCAGGAGGCGCGGCGAATAGGCTTGGTTGTAGCCGCGCACGCCCACGTCGGAGGAACCGTTGCTCCACCGCCAGACATCGACGCCGGCGACGCTTCGCAGGACTTCCGGAATATCGTTGGCGCCCGAACGGCGGATGTCCTCCGCGCTGATGATGTCCATCGTGACCGGAACTTCGGTCTGCCGCTGCGGCTTGCCGGTGGCGCTGGTGGTCACCGGTTCCTTGAACAGCGCCTCCAGGTCTCCGTAGTTGATGGTCTGGGCATGCGCCGGTCCTGTCGCGGTCAGGGCGAGCGCGATGCCGATGGATGCGAGCGGAAACAGGGTCTTCATGGCGGATCCTCGGAGCGTCACGCTAGGCGGGGACGGCATCAGATTTCGATGATGAGCATGCGGAAGGCGGCCCTGAAGGCGACCTGGGATTGATCGGCCGCCTGCTTGTTCACCAGGATCTCGACGGCCGGCTGGCTGGCGACCGACATGACGCAGTGCCCCGTGCGCGCGCAGCTCGAATCGGTCGAAACGGTGAGGAGACGCTTCGACTTGGCCGACTCGAAGATGGCGCCCTGGTGCGCCGCCAGCCCCGTGGTCACGAAGACGACGCCGGCCCCGTCGAGCTTCTCGAGCTCGGCGACCGGCACCAGCAGCGGCTCGAGCGTCAGCGAGCCCTCCTTGAAGCCGCTGCCGAGCATGGCGGCGAGCCGGTCGGCCTCGGCCTTGGAAACGGCGATGTCCGGCGCGAAGACTATCGCCATCTTGGCAGGAGTGGCCGGCTTGGCAGCCAGGAAGCCCAACGACTTGGCGATGACCTGCACATCGTCCAGCGCCACATCGGCGCGAGCCATGGCTGCGGGCAGGCAAAGCAGAACCGTCAGGACAAGCGCCTTCCACTTCATAAGCGTGCCCTCGCTGTTTGGCGGGTAGTTTTCGGAATGCCTCTCGGTTCGAAAGCTATAGTTTGCCTTTGCATGTCTCTAGTAAAACTTAAAGGAATATCGTAAATGAAGTTGAACGCCCTATTTCAAAAATGAAATCTTATAGTTCCTGCAGTCTAAGCAATAGAAATAGAATGAATATTTGGGTATTCAGTGTCCTTGGCAGGAATCCGGGTCCCGGGCGTCAAACCGCCGCAAAGCAATATCCCTGACCGTGAATCGTCAGGATCAGCCTTGGATCCTGCGGATCGACTTCGATCTTGCGACGCAGTCGCCCGATCAGCACGTCGATCGTGCGATCGTCCGGCGATCCCGGCCGCCTGCTGACGGCGGCGGTCAGGCGGTCGCGGTCGAGGATGCTCCCGGGATTGGACGAGAGCGTCACCAGCAGGTCGAACTCGCTGCGGGTCAACCGGACATTGCGTCCAGCCGGGTCCTGCAGATGGCGCCGAGCAAGGTCCAGCGTCCACCCGTCGAAACGGCAACTGGCGCCGGCGCCCGTGCGTCCGGCCCGCAGGCGGCGCAGCAGGTTCCTGACGCGCAGCGCCAATTCCCGCGGGTTGAGAGGTTTTACCAGATAGTCGTCGGCGCCCAGTTCCAGGCTGAGGATGCGGTCGACTTCCTCCCTCCGGGCGGTGACGACGATGATGCCGAGAAGTTCGTCGCGGCGGAGTTGCCCGAGGCGGGTGAACGCTATGCCGTCTGGCAGCGCCAGATCGGTGAGCAGCAGATCGAAGCGCCGTTCCGCCAAGGACCGGTCCATCTCCCTCAGGCTCGCCGCTTCGACGATCTGGTGGCCCTCCTGCCTCAGGATCGCGGCCGTCACGGCGCGATCGGATGCATCCCCTTCCACCAGCAATATGGCATGCCGGCTGGACGCGCCGGATTCAGTGCTCCGATCCATGTCGCTCGTCTCCGGTCGGCCCCGACGCGGGTGCTCGGTTCCCGGTATTGATAATCCGGGTTCCACCGCCGGACAAGCGGCATGCCGTCTGTCCGGCTCTCTTTCGGCGCGAGCAAAGGGATCCGGTTTCCCGCCTATCCGATCCTGCGGTGGACCCCGCTGATCAAGTGGATCGCCTCATGGATCTGGGCGGTCGCCTCGCGCAGGTCGGCATACTCCAGATCGTTGCTGTTCGCGGTTTCCAACTCCATCAGAGCGAGGTCGATCTCGTCCGCCGCATCGCTCAGCAGGATTCCCGCCTCGGTCAATCTGTTCCGCGTGTTCGCACCCTGCCCCGCAAATTGCAAATGCCGAAGCGCGCGACGCAGATTCCGGCCGAATTTCTGGATACCCATTGCCCCTCCTATCCGTTAGATAGGGGTATTTCAGCAACCTTCGTGCCAATCGGCGGAAGACTATCCCGAACGTGGAGAGGCTATTCTTTCGCTGCCGACCTCTTACGTCCGGTCAATGCCGAAATGATGCCATGGAAGGTCCTGACTTCCTGTTCAGTCATATCCATGCGCTGGAAGCAGTTTCTTATAGATCGAATCATCGACGGCTTCTTCTCGGGCGATGAAAAGAAACGCGAGTTTTCCAGCTCGTCTTCCAGGTGGGAGAACAGGTTCACCAATTCTTCCTTGTTGGCCGGACGGGTCGCGCCGGTGTGCAGATAGCGTCCCGGCGCCACCTCGCCGGTCTGGTACCATTCGTACCCGATGATCAGGACGGCCTGAGCGAGGTTGAGCGAGCTGAACGCGGGATTCAGCGGAACCGTCAGGCTGGTGTCGGCCAGCGCCAGGTCGTCATTGAACAGTCCCGTCCGCTCAGGCCCGAACAGCACGCCCGTCGCCAGCCCGGCGGAGGATTGGGCCCGCATCTCCGACGCCGCCTCGCGCGGGGTCATGATCCGCTTGATCATGCCGCGGTTGCGCGCGGTGGTCGCGAAGACGTGGGACAGGTCGGCGATCGCGTCCTCCGTCCGATCGAAAAGGCGCGCGTTGTCGAGCACCAGGTCCGCGCCGGACGCGGAGGCCTTGGCGCTGCCGCTCGGCCAGCCGTCGCGCGGGCGGACCAATCGCAGGTCGGTAAGACCGCAGTTCAGCATCGCGCGGGCACAGGTGCCGATATTCTCGCCGAGCTGGGGCTCGATCAGGATGATCGCCGGTCCGCCGAGCACGGCGTCCCGCTGGGGGTTGGTTCCTGCCATATCTCTATATGTCGACTTCTATATGTCTGACCGTCTCTATATCAACGGCCGTCCCGCGCCGCAGCGATGCTGGCGCGGTACAGCCGGTAGGTGATGCTGTCATGCAGCGCGTTGTAGGATGCGTCGATCACGTTGGCCGAAACGCCGACCGTCGTCCAGCGATCGCCCCGCCCGTCGATGCTTTCGATCATCACCCGCGTCACCGCCTTCGTTCCGTCGTTCGGCGTCAGGATGCGGACCTTGTAGTCGACCAGCCGGAGCCCTTCCAGTTCCGGATAGGCGGGCACCAGGGCCTTGCGGAGCGCTATGTCAAGCGCGTTGACCGGGCCGTTGCCCTCCGCGACCGTCATCAGCGACTGGCTGCCGACGTCCAGCTTGATCGTCGCCTCGGACAGGGTGATCAGTTCGTCCCGGGCGTTCCAGCGCCGCTCGTCGATGACCCGGAAGCTCTGGAGGCGGAAGAAATCCGGCACCTCGCCAAGGGCCCTGCGGGCGAGCAGCTCGAAGCTCGCCTCGGCGCCGTCGTAGGCGTAACCGTCATACTCCCGCCGCTTCACCAGATCCACCAAGTCGGCGATGCGCTCGTCGCGGGCATCGATCTCGATGCCGATCTCGCGAAAGCGGGCAAGCAGGTTCGACCGACCGGCCTGGTCCGAGACGACGATGGTCCGGCGATTGCCGACGCTGGCGGGGTCCACATGCTCGTAGCTCGTGGGGTCCTTCTCCACCGCGGAGACATGCAGGCCGCCCTTGTGGGCGAACGCGCTTTCCCCGACATAGGGTTTATGCCGGTCGGGCGCCCGGTTCAGCCGCTCGTCCAGCCCGCGCGAGACCTGGGTCAGGCGGCGCAGGCCGTCGGCCGTGATGCCGGTCTCATAGCCCATCTTCAGCATCAGCGTCGGGATCAGCGATACCAGGTTGGCGTTGCCGCAGCGTTCGCCCAGCCCGTTCAGCGTCCCCTGAATCATCCGGGCGCCGGCACGCACGGCCGCCAGGGAGTTCGCGACGGCATTCTCCGTGTCGTTGTGGGTGTGGATGCCCAGGTTGGTCCCGGGAATGCGCTCCGCCACGGCGCGGACGATCCGTTCGACCTCGTCCGGGAGGGAGCCGCCGTTGGTGTCGCACAGCACGATCCAGCGGGCTCCGGCCTGGAAGGCGGCCATCAGGCAGTCGACCGCGTAGTCCGGGTTGGCCTTGTAGCCGTCGAAGAAATGCTCCGCGTCGAACAGCGCCTCGCCCTTGCGCTCCCGGATCAGCCCGATGCTGTCGGAGATCAGCTCCAGGTTCTCCGAACGCGGGATGTTCAGCGCAACGTCCACATGGAAGTCCCAGGTCTTGCCGACCATGCAGACCGCGTCGCATTTCGCACCGACCAAGCCGGCCAGGCCGGGATCGTTGGCGGCGCTCCGGCCGGGCCGGCGGGTCATGCCGAAGGCGGTGAAGGTGGCGTTCCGCAGCTGCGGCGGGTCGGCGAAGAAGGCGTCGTCGGTCGGGTTGGCGCCCGGCCAGCCGCCCTCCACGTAATCGATCCCCAGCAGGTCCAGGTCCCGCGCGATGGCCGTCTTGTCGGCCACGGAGAAATCGACGCCCTGGGTCTGCGCGCCGTCCCTCAGGGTGGTGTCGTAGAGATATATCCGCTCGCCCATGGTCAAGCCCGCTTCCAGGTGGTCCCGCCGGGACCGTCCTCCAGCACGATGCCCTGGTCGGCCAGCTCCTTCCGGATCCGGTCGGCCGCCGCGAAGTCCTTGGACTTGCGGGCCTGCTTGCGCTGCTCGATCAGGTCCTCGATGGCTGCGGCGTCCGGTCCGCCGGCATCGCCGCCGCGGAACCATTCGGTCGGGCCCTGCCCGAGCAGGCCCAGCACGCCGCCGGCGCCCAGCAAGGCGGCTTTCAGCGCAGCGCGCTCCGCCGGTTCCGTCGCCTTGTTCAGGGCCGTCACGATGCCGTGGACGTGGCTGATCGCCAGCGGCGTGTTCAGGTCGTCCTCCAGCGCCGCCATCACCTCGGCCGGCACTTGGTCGCCGGACGCGGGCACGTCCTCGACCGAGCGCAACGCCGTGTACCACCGGTCCAAGGTCGCCTTGGACTGCTTCAGCCCGTCCCGGGTGAAGTCGAGCGGCTGGCGGTAATGGGCGCCGAGCAGGGTAAGCCGGATCGCCTCTCCGGGGAACTCGGCCAGCAGGTCCCGGACGGTGAAGAAGTTGCCCAGGCTCTTGGACATCTTCTCGCCCTCGACCGTCAGGAAGCCGTTATGGACCCAGTAGCGGGCCAGCGGGGCGCCGCCGTGGGCGCAGGCCGACTGGGCGATCTCGTTCTCATGGTGCGGGAAGATCAGGTCGAGCCCTCCGCCATGGATGTCGAAGGTCTCTCCCAGGTGCTCCTCCGCCATGGCGGAGCACTCGATATGCCAGCCCGGCCGTCCCCGCCCCCACGGGCTGTCCCAGCCCGGCACCTCCGGGGCGGAGGGTTTCCACAGCACGAAGTCGGCGGGATCGCGCTTGTACGGCGCCACCTCGACCCGGGCGCCGGCGACCAGCTCGTCCCGGGACCGGCGCGACAGCCGGCCATAATCCGCCATCGAGGGCACGCTGAACAGCACGTGTCCCTCCGCCTCGTAGGCGTTGCCGGCGGCGATCAGGCGGCCGATCATCCGGATCATCTGGGCGACATGGGTGGTCGCCCGCGGCTCGACGTCCGGCGGAAGGGCGTTCAGCGCGGCCATGTCCCGGTGGTACGCCTCGGTCGTGCGCGAGGTGACGCTGTCGATCCCTTCCCCGCTCTCCCGCGCGCGGTCGATGATCTTGTCGTCGACGTCGGTGATGTTCCGGACATAGCGGACTTGGCCGTACAGCCGCCGCAGCAGCCGGCACAGCACATCGAACACGACGACCGGGCGCGCATTCCCGATATGGGCGTAGTCATAGACCGTCGGGCCGCAGACATAGAGGCCCACCTTGCCCGGCACCAGCGGCTCGAACCGTTCCTTCTGGCGTGTCAGCGTGTTGAAGAGATCCAGGGCCACCGGTCTTTCCTTAAAACAGAGCCACTTCAGGCAACCCGGCCGGCGAGCCGCGCTTCCGCCCGCTCGCGACCGATCAGAGGTAACAAATTCTTCAGCTCCGGTCCATGGTCGCGGCCGGTGAGCGCCAGGCGCAGCGGCATGAACAGGCCCTTGCCCTTGCGCCCGGTCGCCGACTTGACGGCGCCGGTCCAGGAGCTCCAGGTCGTGTCGTCCCAAGGCTCCGCCGGCAGATGGGCCGCGGCGGCCGAGGCGAATTCCGCGTCCTCGACCACCGGCTCGATCGGCTCGCGGGCGACATGCCACCACTCCGCCACGTCGGCCAGCCGCGACAGGTTCGGCCGCACCGCCTCCCAGAACACGGCGTCGATCCCGCCGAAACCCAGGGTTTGCAGCCGGCCGGCGACCGCCTGGAAGGGAGTGGCGTGCAGCACGCGGGCGTTCAGCCGGGCCAGTTCCTCCGGATCGAACTTGGGGGCGCCGCGGGCGACCTTGGCCATGTCGAATTCGGCCGCCAGCTCGGCCAGGCTCATGCGCGCCTCGATCGCGTCCGACGTGCCCAGCTTGGCGAGCAGGCTGTTGATCGCCATCGGCTCGATGTCCTGGTCGTCGCGCAGGCTGGCGACGCTGATGCTGCCCAGCCGCTTCGACAGACCGGCGCCGGTCGCGTCGGTCAGCAGCGGCAGGTGGGCGAAGCCCGGCACCGGTCCGCCCAGCGCCTGCCAGAGCTGGATCTGCACCGCCGTGTTGGCGACGTGGTCCTCCCCGCGGATGACGTGGGTGATGCCCAGCTCGATGTCGTCGACGACGGACGAAAGCGTATAGAGCGTCCGCCCGTCCTCGCGGATCAGCACCGGGTCGCTGAGGTCCCGTCCGTGGAAATGCTGCGGGCCGCGCACGAGGTCGTCCCACTCGACCGGCGCGTGCTCCAGCAGGAAGCGCCAGTGCGGCGTCCGGCCCTCGGCCTCCAGGCGCGCCCGGTCCGCATCCGTCAGGCGCAAGGCCGCACGGTCGTAGATCGGCGGCAGGCCCCGGCCCAGCAGGCTCTTCCGCTTGAGCGACAGTTCCTCGGCCGTCTCGTAGCAGGCATAGAGGCGCCCGGCCGCCTTCAGCCGCTCGACAGCCGCCGCGTAGCGGTCCAGCCGGTCGGACTGCCGGGCGAAGCGGTCCCAGTCAAGGCCCAGCCAGCGCAGGTCGCGCTCGATCCCGGCGGCGTATTCGGCCGTCGACCGCTCCAGGTCGGTATCGTCGAGACGCAGCAGGAAACTGCCTCCCTGGCTGCGGGCGAACAGCCAGTTGACCAGCGCCAGGCGGATGTTTCCGACATGGAGCTGGCCGGTGGGGCTCGGCGCGAAACGGACGGCGACGCTCATGGATCCCTTCGGGCTTCCGGAACATGGGGGCGGCACGGATAGCACACCGTGGCCCCGTGCGAAACGGCGGAAACCCGGTCCGTCCCCCGCCTACTCCACGTCCACCTTGAGCTTCATCTTGGGATGGATGCCGCAGAACACATGATAGGTGCCTGGCTCGGTGAAGGGCAGGCTGACATGTTCGCCCGGTTCCTGGTACCCGCTGTTGAAGTCCATACTGTCCTCGAACACGCGGATATTGTGAGCCCGCGTGTCCTGGTTCTGGATCGTCAGGGTCTCGCCCACCTTGATATGGACATGGCGGTGGCTGAACCGCTTGTCCTTCTGAACGATCGTCAGCGTATCGGACGTCTCGGATTCGGGCGCCGAAGTGACGGCGAGACTGTCCGCCGCGGTCGCGGGATCAGGGCTGAGACTGTGGAGGAAAGCCACCAGGTCGGCCTTTTCCCGCTCGGACAGCGCGTCGATCCTCGGCAGGTCGGGCGACAGCGTGTCCCGGCCGACGATGCCGCTGCGGTAATGCTCGACCACCCCTTCCAGCGTCCCGATCGAGCCGTCATGCATGTAGGGGGCCCGGTCGGCGACGTTCCGCAACGGCGGCGTCTTGAAGGCGTGGTTCAGCTTCGGCAAGCCCAGGATCGCGCCGCGGCCGAGGTCCTCGCCGGGCAGGCCGATATCGTGGAAGGCATGGTCGGTGAACTGCCAGCCGGAATGGCAGGAGGAGCAACCGGCGGGTCCGGTGAAAACCTCGAAGCCGCGCTTCGCCTCATCGCTGACGGCCCCGCCGTCGCCGCCGACCCAGCGGTCGAAGGGTGTCACGCCCGACACCAGGGTGCGTTCGAAGGTGGCAAGCGCCTTGGCGACGGTGACCGGCGTGATCCTCGGATCCTCCGGGAACGCCCGGGCGAACAGGGGCGGATAGCGCGGGTCGGCCTCCAGGGTCCGAACCATGCCTTCCAGCGTCTGGTTCATCTCTCGCGGGTTCTGGACCGGGCCGAGCGCCTGTTCCTCCAGGCTGCCGGCGCGGCCGTCCCAGAAGAACAGCTCGCCCCAGGCCGCGTCCTGGACCGAGGGCGTCCGGCGCCCCAGGGGCGTTCCGTCCAGTCCCTGGTGGGCCGGCACCCCGTCCTGCCAGCCGGAAACAGGGGCGTGGCAGGTGGCGCACGACCGGTCCCCCGCTCCGGACAGGCTGGCGTCGAAGAACAGCTTGCGGCCCAGTTCGGCCTTCGCCTCGGTGAAGGGATTGTCGTCCGGAAAGGGAACCGATCCGGGCCTGACATAGTCGGCCAGCATCGATGCCACCGCGGCATCGAGTTTCCGTTCCGCCAGGGCGGGCGTGCCGGCCAGCAGGGTGAAAACCAGGCTGCCGATCAGGAGGGGGGAAGGATCGATCGCGGAAAAGCGCATGCGACTCAAGGCCTCGGAACGGGCAAGTTACCGTGACCAAGATACTACTGCAAGTCACTCGCATTAGCGATGCGACGGATCGCCCCCCTGCCGACGGGGCGGCGCATCACAAGATCGACATGAAACCGTTGACGACCGGCAGCCTGCAGCCGGTGCCGAAGCTCCGGCCGCTGATCCTGACACCCGGCGGAAGCTGGCGTCGTTGGCATTCCGCCTGGACCACGGAGCGCCAGACCTGTTCCACGGCTACCGGGTCGTGGTCGCGGTCCAGGATCTCGGCCACGGTCAACTCCTGGTCCAACAGGCAGCGCAGGATATCGTCGAGCAGGTCGCCCGGTGGCAGCACCCATCCCATGTCCCGGCCGGTCCGCCACCCGCTGGCCGCCGTGTCGGTGATGACCCGCTCGGGCACCACGCGCCCCGCCGGCCCCTTGGCGTCGTCGGGAAGATTCCGGTTGCGCCAGGCGGCCAGCGCCACGACGGTGGTCCGATAGACGTCCTTCAGAACGGCGAAGCCGCCCCACAGGTCGCCGTGAAGCATCGACCGTCCGACCGCCACGTCGGTCCTGTTGGCCGACGACAGGGCGAGCGCATCGAACTTCTCCGCCAAGGCAAGCAGGACGGCGCCGCGCAGGCTTCCCCGCAGGTCGTCGTCCGCCTTGTCGGGGTCGCGGCCGGCGAAGGCCGGGGCGAGCATGGCATCGGCCGCCCGCAAGGCCGGCGCGATCGCGATCTCGTCGATCTTGCACCCGAGCAGTTCGGCGACTTCCCCGCCGTCCTCCAGGGCTTCCCGGCCGGTATCGGGCGACGGCAGCAGGATGCAGTGGACCCGGTCCGGACCCAGCGCATCGACGGCCAACGCCGCCGTCAGCGCGCTGTCGACGCCGTCGGTCAGGCCGACCAGCACGCCGTTCCGTCGGCTCTTCCTCACATGGTCGCGCAGTCCCAGCATGAGCGCGTGGTATGTGGCGGCCAGCCCGGACGGCGGGCCCGACATTTCGCCCTCGTGGCAGATCCAACCATCGTCATCGCCCCGTTCCCACCGGGCCACCGCCAAGCTCTCCCGGAAAGCGGGCGCGTGGATCCGCAGCGCGCGGTCCGCGCCCAGGACGAAGCTCGACCCGTCGAACACCAGTTCGTCATGCCCGCCGACCTGATTGACATACAGCAGCGGCAGCCCGGTCTCGGCGACCCGGGCCACGGCGCGGTTGATCCGGCGGTCCTGAGTGTCCAGGTCGACCGCATCGCCCCCGGCGACCACCAGGATTTCGGCTCCGCACTCGTCGAGCGCTTCCGCGACATCGGCGGTCGCCATATCCTCGGCGATCATGACGCCCAGGCGGACGCCCCGGAAGTTGACCGGGCCGGGAACCGGACCGGCGGCGAACAAATGCCGCTCGTCGAACGGACTCCCGTCCGCCAGCACATGCTTGGTCCGGATGGTGGCCACCCGGCCGCCGTCCAGCATCAGGACGGCGTTGCAGACCTGACCGTCCACCCGCCAGGGGGCGCCGACCAGCACTCCCGGCCCGCCATCGGCCGTTTCCCCGGCGAAATCCCGGACAGCCTGCTCGACCGCGTCCAGGAAGAATGGCTTCAGGGCGAGCTGTTCGACCGGCTGGCCCGAGACGCCCATGGCGGCGCAGACCATCAGGTCCGCCCCGCGGGCGGAAGCCTCCGCCCGCGCCGCGCGGATACGGTCGATGTTCTGGTCGATGGCGCCCGTGGTCGGGTTCAGCTGGGCCAGGGCGATGGCGAGGCGGTCGGTCATGGCGATGCGGGCATCCGGATGGATCGATCCGGCAATCTACCAAGACCATCGGCCCGCTCAAAGCGGCAAGGAGGAACCGTCGGTCATGCCGCCATCCGGGCCGACCGCAGCAGGCCCGCCAATTCTGCCGGCGTCAGCGTGCGCTCGAACTTCAGGTGGGTGATGTCGCGCTCGGTCGAGAGGATCTGCCCCCGGATCACGCCCTCCAGTCCGGGAAGGACAAGCTCGACCATCCCACCGGCCGAACCCGTGACGGTCCCGACGAGCCCGACGCCCCCCGCCGACAGGTCGACCAGCCCGACCTGTCTCCTGGCACCGCCGACGGATACCGTCGCCGAGAAATCGACGGGATGGCGCCGATGTCTCCGACGGTCGAATACCTCGTGCGTCCTCATCGTGCTCATCAGCCGGTCGATCTCGTTCTGGAGATGACCGACATGCTGGGTCATGGTGCCGGTTTCGGACCGCACCTCGTGCATCAGTTCCGAGGCTTCGCCGGTGTCATGGGCCACTTCCGTGATGCTGGCGGCGACCTGCCGCGTCCCCGCCGCGGCTTCCATGACGCTGCGGCTGATCTCTCCCGTCGAGGCGGTCTGCTGCTCGATCGCGGCGGCAATGCCGGCGGAGATCGCCTCCACCTCGTGGATCACGCCGACGATGCTCTGGATGCCCGACACAGCCTTCTCGGTCTCGGCCTGGATGCGCGCGATCTGGGCGGAGATCTGCTCGGTCGCGCGCGCGGTCTGCGATGCGAGCGCCTTCACCTCGTTGGCGACCACCGCGAATCCCTTTCCGGCCTCCCCCGCGCGTGCCGCCTCGATCGTGGCGTTGAGGGCCAGGAGGTTGGTCTGGCCGGCGATCTCGTTGATCACCCGGACGATCTGCCCGATCTCCCCCGCGGCGGTCGCCAGCCCCTGCACCGAGAGGTTCGCGGAGCCCGCCTGATCGACCGCCTGCCGGGTGACGGTGCGCGAGACGCTGACCTGCCGGCTGATCTCCGATACCGAGGCGGAGAGCTGCTCGCCCGCGGCGGCCACGGTCTCGAAGCTGGCGGTGGCCTGCTCGGCCGCAGACGCCACGGCGGTCGCGTTGCCGGCCACGCGGTCGATCGCGGCGGATGTCTGCGTCGCGATGTCGGAAACATGGCCGCCGCGCTCGGCGACCTGTGAGACGACCGAATGGACCTCCCGCTCCAGCGTGTCGGCAAGGTGCCACAGCTCCTTCTGCCGGTTCTGGTCGCCGCTCTCGATGTAGCAGGAGATCGCCAGGTCCATGTCCAGGAAGACGGTCTGGACGATCGCCCGGAGAACGCGCTTCAGCTGCGACGGCTGCCAGCGGTACCGGTTGACCGCCGCGTCCATCAGGTCGCCCATCGCCAGGGAGTACCCGCCGATGTACCAGCGCGGCTCAAGGCCGATACGCTGATGCGTGGTGCCGATCTGGACGGTCCGCGCCAGTTGGGCGTCATTGAAAGTCCCTGCGAACAGGCTCGTCCAGTGCCGGCGCTGCGCTTCCTTGAGGCGGTCGATCGAAACACCCGCCAGCATGACCCGCATCTCGGCATCGGTGGCGATATGGTCGTAGAACTTGTCCAGCGTCTTCGGCAGCGTCGCGTCGAGAGTTGGAGCGAAGTTCCGCAGGGCCGATCGCGTCTCATCATTGATCCCGAGGAATCCGAGCCTTGCTTCGCGATCCAGATCGTTCGACATCCTGCCTCCGGGGTTCAAGCACGCTACCATAGAACGCCGAGTATTATGACCAAAGGCTTACCAAACCGTTCCACCTGTTTCCAAACGATCATCCGGTCACCGGGGCGGCCGATCAGATGCGTTGCGCCATGGGCACAACCTACGATCGACGGCCCGCATCACCTCCGTCCTGCATTGAGCCGTAGGTTGCGCCTGTGGCGCAACAATGCGCATCTCGGCGAGTGGCGCGGCCGGCTGCGTGAACCGAAGCGGTTCAACCCGACGCGGACCGTTATTTCCGGAACAGGAACTCGCGGCCTACCTTGACCCGCTTCTCGCCGTCATACTCGATGATATCGGCGGTCGCATAGGTCTCGGTCCAGCGCTCGGGCAGGTAGCTGCCGGTCCCGATCACGTCGATCGGCGCCTGGGCTTCCGCCATGATTCGGCACTTGGCCGGGCTGAAGCCGCTGCTGGCCACGATCTTGACCTTGTCGAAGCCGGCGGCGTCCAGCGCGTCGCGCAAGTGGAAGATGGCCGCCGCCGACACGCCGGTGCCGATCAGGTAGCGGAGCTGGGTCTCGTCCCGATAGCCGCGGATCGCAGCCGGGACATGGCGCTCCAGCACCGCGTAGGAGCCGGGCGGATCGAGACCCTCGATGAAGCGGCCGCCCGGCGTGTCGATGCGCATGCTCAGCCGGCCCTCTTCGGCCAAGTGCGGCAGCCGCCGGCAGACCTCCAGGCTGTCGGTGACCTCCCGGCCGAAATAGTCCACCAGAACCGTCAGGTTCTGGTCGGGGAAGGTCTCGTGGAACATCTCGGCCGCCCGCACGGTCGACCCGGCATAGCCGATCAGGGCGTGGGGCATGGTTCCCATGCCGGCGGACCGGCCGAAATAATGGGCCGTCGCGTCGGTGGCGTTGCCGACGAATCCGACGGCGCCGACCTTCCGCTTGGCTCGGGCCGAGCCGACGCTGGCCGCGTAGGCCATGATCTCCGCCATCTCGGTGCCGGCGCAGTGACGCGCGTCCATGGCGAGGAACGCCACCTTGGGAAGGTCGGCGCACATGGTGAAGGCGTTGTAGGCTGCGACGCAGGCGGGACCCAGCTTCATCAGCAGCAGGGTTTCAAGGTCGACCAGATGATAGAGCGGGCCGGTGATGTACAGGATCGGCTCGCCGGCGCCGATCCAGCGGCCCTCGGTGTGCAGCAGGTCCACCTCGACCTCGAACCCGCGCTCGCGGGCGACACCCTGGAGCCATTCGACGGCGAGACGGGGCGCCGAGACGACGGGCCGGCGCATGAAGATCGCGTAGGTGACCCGTTTGTCGCCGAACCGGCCGACCGTGTCCTTGGTGCGCAGGAAATAGGTGTCGGTCCACCTGGCGATGTCGGATACCGACGGCCGGGGGGATTGCAGGATGCGGTCGTTGTCTCGACTGTCCAAGATTTAGCGCTCTGGTTGGCCCCGGAACGGCCTGGGACCGCTCCGGGGCTGGTTCTGTGCGGTCACTCCGCCGCGGCGATCCGGCGCTCCCGGTCCTGCTGCTGACGGCTCCGCTTCAGACCTTCCGCTATAAGGAACGCCAGTTCAAGGGCTTGGCTGGCATTCAGGCGCGGATCGCAGTGGGTATGGTAGCGTTTGGCGAGGGCATGGTCGGTGATCGCCTGGGCTCCGCCGGTGCATTCCGTCACGTCCTGGCCGGTCAGTTCGAAATGGACGCCGCCGGGATGGGTCCCCTCCGCCTGGTGGACGGAGAAGAAGTCCTTCACCTCCGACAGGATGCGGTCGAACGGCCGCGTCTTGTAGCCGGTGGACGACTTGATGGTGTTGCCGTGCATGGGATCGCACGCCCACACGACCACCCGCCCCTCGCGCTGGACCTTGCGGATCAGGGCCGGCAGCTTGTCCTGCACCTTCTCGTGGCCCATGCGCGCGATCAGCGTCAGGCGTCCCGGCTCGTTCGCGGGGTTCAGGATGTCGATCAGGCGGATCAGCTCGTCCGGGTCGCTTGTCGGGCCGCACTTCAGGCCGATCGGGTTCTTGACGCCGCGCAGGAACTCGACATGGGCATGGTCGGGCTGACGGGTGCGGTCGCCGATCCACAGCATGTGGGCCGACACGTCGTACCAGTCGCCCGTGGTGCTGTCGACGCGGGTCAGCGCCTCCTCGTAGGGGAGCAGCAGCGCCTCGTGGCTGGTGAAGAAGTCGGTCTCTCGCAGCTGGGGCGTCGTCTCCGCGGTGATGCCGCAGGCCGCCATGAAGTTCAGCGTCTCGTCAAGCCGGTCGGCCAGGTCGCGGTAGCGCTCGCCGGCCGGGCTGCGCTCGACGAAGCCCAGGTTCCACTGATGGACCTTGTGCAGGTCGGCATAGCCGCCCTGGGCGAAGGCGCGCAGCAGGTTGAGCGTGGCGGCGGCCTGGTTGTAGGCCTGCACCATGCGGTCGGGATCGGGCTCGCGCGAGGCCGCGTCGAAGTCGAACCCGTTGATGATGTCGCCGCGGTAGCTCGGCAGCTCGGTGCCGTCGATGGTCTCGGTGTCGGTCGAGCGGGGCTTGGCGAACTGCCCCGCCATGCGGCCGACCTTCACCACCGGCGTGGAGCCGCCGAAGGTCAGCACCACCGCCATCTGGAGCAGGACGCGGAAGGTGTCGCGGATGTTGTTGGGATGGAACTCGGCGAAGCTCTCGGCACAGTCGCCGCCCTGGAGCAGAAAACCGTTGCCGTGGGCCACGTCCGCCAGGGCCGCCTTGAGCCGCCGCGCCTCGCCCGCGAAGACCAGCGGCGGATAATTCGACAGACGCTGCTCGGCCGCGGCCAACTTGTCCTGGTCGGCATAGACGGGCATCTGCTTGACGGGCTTCGAGCGCCAGGTGTTCGGGGTCCAGCGTTCGGCCATGGCACCATCCTCCACATTGACCGGCGCAATCCTCATCGCTCCGGTCGCTTTTTCGACAATCCAAGAGGTCTGGCTATACTTCCTTCAGCGTTTCATTTCCAGAGCTAAAGAATCCGCCGCGACTCGGAGGGGCCGACCAACCGGCCGCGGCGATCCCCGCCCCCTACTCCGCCGCCTCGCTGCGGACCGGGTCGGGTACCTTGTCGCGCATGGTGACGAACTCCTCGGCGGCGGACGGGTGCAGGCCGATCGTGCGGTCGAACTGCCGTTTGGTGGCGCCGCAATTCATGGCGATCGCGAGCCCCTGGACGATCTCAGGCGCGTCGGGGCCGAGCATGTGGGCACCCATCACGCGATCGCTCCGGCGATCCACCACCAGCTTCATCAGCGTCCGTTCGTCACGGCCGCTCAGCGTGTTCTTCATCGGCCTGAAGGCGCTCTTGTAGACGTCGATCTCGCCGCAGACCTGGCGGGCCTGCGCTTCCGACAGGCCGACCGTGCCGATCGGCGGGCTGCTGAAGACGGCGGTCGGAATGTTGGAGTAATCGACCTCGATCGGATTGTCGTTGTACATGGTCTCGACGAAGGCGCGTCCTTCTGCGATGGCGACCGGCGTCAACGCCACCCGGTTGGTCACGTCGCCGACCGCATAGATGTTGTCGATGTTGGTGCGCGACCAGGAGTCGACCTTCACCCCGCCCTTCTCGTCCCGTTCGACCCCGATCTCCTCCAAGCCCAGGTTGCGGGTGTTGGGAACCCGGCCGGTCGCCGCGAACACCAGTTCCGTCTCGAGCCGCTCGCCGTCGCGCGCGACGACGCAATAGCCGTCGTCGAGCTTCTCCAGCCGGTCCAGCTTGATGCCGGTCCGGATGGTGATGCCGCGCTTGCGCATCTCCATCGCCAGCGCCTGGCGGATATCGTCGTCGAACCCGTTCAGCAGGTCGCCGCTGCGGATCATCATCGTGATGTCGACGCCCAGCGCGTTGAAGATGCAGGCGAACTCGACGGCGATGTAGCCGCCGCCGATGATCACCATGCGCGAGGGCAGCCGCTTCAGGTCCAGTGCCTCGTTCGAGCTGATGGCATGCTCGAATCCCGGCAAGCTCGGGCCGACAGGGTGCCCGCCGGTCGCGATCAGGATGGTGCGCGCGGTGTAGCGTCGCCCGGCGACTTCGACGGTATGCCGATCGATCAGCCGGCCGAAGCCCTCGATCAGGGTCACGCCCGCTTTTTCCAGCATCCCGATATAGATGTGGTTCAGCCGATCGATCTCCCGGTCCTTGGCGGCCAGCAGCTTCGGCCAATCGAAATCCGGGACGGTGGCGTCCCATCCGTATCCGACGGCATCCTCGAAGGCATCGCGGAATTGTCCGCCGTACATCAGCAACTTCTTGGGCACGCAACCGCGGATGACGCAGGTCCCGCCGACCTTGCTGCCCTCGCAGATCGCGACGCGGGCGCCGTGGGCGGCGGCGCGGCGGCTGGCGGCGACGCCGCCCGATCCGGCGCCGATGGTGAACAGGTCGTAGTCGTAGGACGCCATCGTCTCATTCCTCTGATGCGGACACAGCACTGCCGATACCGGCCCCGGCAATGCATAGCCTAACGCAAATGGCCCCTGAAGGCTCGAACCGGAACCCCGGCGCACGCCTTTCCAGATGAATTGCGGGCCGGGAATGTCGGCCTTGGATGGGGCGGCCTGTCCTCGACCTCGATGGTGTTGTGCCTCCCGGAAAGATCCTCCGCGGGGGCCGGTCCGGCCGCGGGAGCACCCTTGCCGCGATGCCGGCAAGGGGCGCTGGATGCCCGGCCTCGGCCCCGTTCCCGTCAGGCCTCTTCGCCGACCCGTTCGAACTGTTCCGGGTCCAGCAGGGCGGCGATTGCCAGGGTCTTCAGCGTCTTGGGATCGTCGGCCCGCTTCATCTGCGCATGGGTCGCCCCCATGACGTCTTTCCGCACGGCGACGATTTCCCATACGCTGCCGCCGGGGCCCAGCCTCCGGTAGCGCTGGCCTTCCGTTATCTCACGTTTCCTTCGCCGCATTGGCATTCTCCAGAACCTGTGATTTTTCCAACCAAGCCGGCATGGGAGATGATTAAACCAGCGGCGGTACCCTTGCGAGAGTTTCCGCACCTCCCACATCGCGGGTTTGAGTTTTGTGACGGAAACGCAACAGCGATCCGTCATTCAACGAACGTCGTATGCCGGAAGAAGCTCGGCACCAAAAGGAACAGATGCCTCATCTTGACCGTTACATGGACATGAAAACCGATCTCGACATTCTTCTGGTAGCGACTCGTCTGGTCGAAGAACTGGGCGATGACGCCGTGCGCCTGGCCAAGGTCAAGCTGGTCGAACTCATCGCCGCGAACAACCTGCGCGCCGCCGCCTTCTGGCGTGACGTCCTGCGTGTTTGCGAGGAGCAGGCCGGCATCAAGCCGGCTGATGTCCTGCAGCCCCGCCCCCCGGCGTCCGACCAGGCCAAGCTCGCGGCCCACTGACGCCTCGCCCGACTGCGCGGCGGCCAGACCCGAAAAAAGCCCGGCGCGATGCGCCGGGCTTTTCGTCGTGCCGAGTCCCTGGCCTTAGTTGGTCGTCACTTCCGCGTACTTGCCGTCGTTCCACTTGTAGAACACATAGGCCGGGGTCGTGACGTCGCCTTTCTGGTCGAACGCGATCTTGCCGATCACCGTGTCGAATTCGGTGCTCCGCAGGACCGCGGCCACCTTGTCCAGATCGGTCGAGCCGGCCTTCTCCGCGGCCTGCTTGAAGATCTGCATCGCCGCGTAGGTGTACAGCGTGTAGCCTTCCGGCTCGTAGCCCTGGGCCCGGAACTTCTCGACCACCGCCTTGGCGGCCGGCTTGTTGCGCGGGTCGGGTCCGAAGGTCATCAGGGTGCCCTGTCCGGCCGGACCGGTGATCGTCCAGTATTCCTCGGTGACCAGCGCGTCGCCCGAGATGATCTGGACGCTCATGCCCTGATCCTTCAGCTGGCGCGCGATCAGGCCGGCTTCCGTGTGGTAGCCGCCGACATACAGGACGTCGATGGCCGACTGCTTCAGCTTGCTGACCAGGGCCGAATAGTCACGCTCGCCGGCGGTGTACGCCTCGTACAGCTTCTCCTTGAGGCCGGCCGCGTTCAGCGACTTCTGCGTCTCGTCGGCCAGACCCTTGCCGTAGGCGCTCTTGTCGTGGATGATCGCGACGTTCTTGCCCTTGTACATGGTCGCGATGTACTCGCCGGCGACCTTGCCCTGCTGGTCGTCGCGGCCGCAGACTCGGAAGACGTTGTTGCCCTTGGCCTCGTCGGTCAGCTTCGGGTTGGTCGAGGCGGGAGAGATCTGCAGGATGCCCTCTTCCGTATAGACCTGGCTGGCCGGGATCGAGGAGCTGGAGCAGAAATGCCCGGCGACGAAGATGGCGCCCGCGCCGGCGAGCTGGTTGGCGACGGCCACCGCCTGCTTCGGGTCGCAGGCGTCGTCGCCGACCTCCAGCTTGATCTTCTCGCCCAGGATACCGCCGGCGGCGTTCAGGTCCGCCGCGGCCATCTGCGCGCCCTTGTTCATCTGCTCACCGAACGCCGCGTACTGACCGGTCATCGGGCCGGCAACGGCGATCACCATGTCCGCGTAGGCGGCCGACGCGGCTGCGGTGGCGAGAGTGAAAGCGGCGGTCGCCGCAAGAAGCGCTTTTTTCAACTTCATAACCACAATGCTCCCTGTTCATGAGCTGGTCGTTACATGCCTTGCGGGAAGGCCGAACCGGTTGCCGCCCGTATCGCGGGGCGATCGGCGGGCGGCACTCCCCGTTGTATTTTCATTATATCTGACCTGTCGCGCAGTGCGACAGAATCCGTCATCCCATGACTTACGAAACGGCCGCGTGGCCGCCCGCGGAGTTCTTCTCGCGCCAGCCGAACAAGCCGCTGCGTTCGTAGAGCCAGGGATACTGCTTCGTCATCTTGCGGGCCTGGGTCATCCGGTACGCCGCGATGCAGATCACCGTCAGCACGGCGGTGTGGATGACGTACCCGGTTACGCTGAGCAGTTCCCCTCCGAACAGGGCGTAGAGCAGGAACCGGTCGCCCAGCCCCAGCAGCGCCGTGTAGAGGAAGGCGGTCCGCATCGGCCGCCATTTCGACGCCATCCCCTGCCCGGTCATGAAGGCCGCGCCGCCGAACAGGACCACCGTCAGGCCGATGAACACGGGGATAGAGGTTCCGAGTAGCTGTTCCATCATGGCCTCCTAGTGCCCGCCTTCCAGGTATGCCGTGCGAACCTCCTCGTTGGCGAGGAGTTCGCGGCCGGTGCCCTGGAGGGTGATGTTGCCGTTGACCATGACATAGCCGCGGTGGGCCAGCTTGAGCGCGTGGAAGGCATTCTGCTCCACCAGGAAGACGGTCATCCGCTGCTCGCGGTTGATATCCTCGATCACCTTGAAGATCTGCTTCACGATCAGCGGCGCCAAGCCCAGCGACGGCTCGTCCAGCAGCAGCAGGCGCGGCTGGCTCATCAGCGCGCGGCCGATCGCCAGCATCTGCTGCTCGCCCCCGGAGAGCGTGCCGCCGCGCTGGGACTGGCGCTCCTTCAGGCGGGGGAACAGGGTATAGACCCGCTCCAGCTCTCGGTCGAAGCTGCCGGGCTGGGCCGTCACCGAGCCCATCTGCAGGTTCTCCAGGACGGTCATGCGGCCGAAGATCCGCCGGCCCTCGGGCGATTGGGCGATGCCTCGCCGCACGATCTCGAAGGTGGGGACCCGGGTGATGTCCTCGCCCTCGAAGATGATCCTGCCGAACTTAGCCTGCGGGTTGCCGCAGATGGTCATCAGCAGGGTCGACTTGCCGGCGCCGTTGGCGCCGATCAGCGTCACGATCTCGCCGGCGGACACTTCCATGTCCACGCCCTTCAGGGCTTCGATGGAACCGTAGAAGGTATGGACGCCCTGAATCTTCAGCATGGGCTCGCTCATGCCCCCTCCTCCCGCTCCGCGACCTCGGGCAGGTCCCGCTTCACCTCGTCCGGCAGTTCCTCGTCCTCCTCCTCGCCCAGGTAGGCACGGATCACGGTCGGGTCGGCCTTGACGAATTCCGGCGTCCCGTCGGAGATCTTGCGGCCATAATCCAGCACCACGACATGGTCGGAGATCTTCATGACCACGCTCATGTCGTGCTCGATCAGCAGCACGCCGATCTTCTCCTCGTCGCGGATATGGATCAGCAACTCGCTGAGGTCCCCCGACTCGCGCGGGTTCAGGCCTGCGGCCGGCTCGTCCAGGCACAGCAGGACCGGCTCGGTGCACATGGCGCGGGCGATCTCCAACCGGCGCTGGGCGCCGTAGGGCAGGTTGCCGGCTTCCCAGTCGGCGAACCTGGTGAGCTTGACCTTGTCCAGCCAATAGCGCGCCAGCTCGACCGCCTGCTTCTCCGCCTTGCGGTAGCTCGGCAATCCCAGCAGCCCGGCCAGGGTGAAGGCCGACGCCTTCATCAGCTTGTTGTGCTGGGCCACCACGAGGTTCTCCAGCACGCTCATGCGGGCGAAGAGGCGGATGTTCTGGAAGGTCCGCGCGACTCCGGCCTGCTGGGAGATCCGGAATGCCTCCAGCCGCTCCAGCAGGAAGATGCCGTCCGGGCGGTGCAGGGCAAGACGCCCGACCGTCGGCGAATAGAAGCCCGTCAGGCAGTTGAACATGGTGGTCTTGCCGGCGCCGTTCGGGCCGATGATCGCGGTGATCTGACGCTCCATCGCCGTGAACGAGACGTCGTTGACGGCGACCAGACCGCCGAACCGCATGGTCAGATGCTCGACTTCGAGCAACGGGGTTCCGGGTATTGGGGTATCGGGTACGGTTGTCATGCCCCCGCCTCCGAGTCGGCTTGCTGCTGCCTTGCGCTGCGCTTGGGGTGCAGCAGGATGGTGGGATCGCGATGCGCCAGCAGGCCCCTCGGCCGCCAGACCATGATCAGCACCATGCCCATGCCGAAGGTCAGCATGCGGTACTCGGCGAGCTCGCGGAATGCCTCGGGCAGGCCGATCACGATCAGGGCCGCGACGACCACGCCGATCTGGCTGCCCATGCCGCCCAGAACGACGATCGCCAGGATGATCGCCGATTCGATGAAGGTGAAGCTCTCCGGGCTGATGAAGCCCTGGCGCGTCGCGAAGAAGGATCCGGCGAAGCCGCCGAACATGGCCGCGATGGTGAAGGCGGCAAGCTTGATGTTGGTCCGGTTGATGCCCAGCGACGTGCAGGCGATGTCGTCCTCGCGCAGCGCCTCCCAGGCGCGGCCCAGCGGCAGCTTCCTGATCCTCATGGTGAAGAAGTTGACCAGCAGCGCCAGCACCAGGATCAGGTAGTAGAGGAAGATGATCCGGTGCATCGGATCGAACGAGATCCCGAAGAGCTGGTGGAACGCGATCTCGCCCTCGGGCGGGCGCCGGTCGAAATCGGCGATCCCGAAGAAGCTGGGGCGCGGGATGCCCGAGATGCCGTTCGGCCCCCCGGTGAAGACGGCCCAGTTCAGCAGCACCACGCGGATGATCTCGCCGAAGCCCAGGGTGACGATCGCGAAGTAGTCGCCGCGCAGCCGCAGCACCGGAAAGCCCAGGATCAAGCCCGAGAATGCCGCCAGGATGCCGGCCAGCGGCAGGCACAGCCAGAAGCTGAAGCCGAAATACTGCGCCAGCAGCGCGTAGGAATAGGCACCGACCGCGTAGAACGCGACATAGCCCAGGTCCAGCAGGCCGGCCAGCCCGACCACGATGTTCAGGCCCCAGCCCAGCATGATGTAGGTCAGGATCAGGATGCCGATATCCACGACCGACCGGCTGGCGAACGGCAGGAACGGCAGGATGACGGCGAAGGCCACGGCGATCGGGCCGATCCAGACGGCGGCGTCCTGGACCCTGGCGCCCAGCCGGTCCATGGCGCGGTCGCGCTCCTGCTGGCTCAGCGTGCTGCGGTCGCGCCGCACCGTGATGGCGGCGCGGATGGCCAGCACCGCGGCACCGGTGATGGTGATGACCTTGAGGATCTCGCTCGGGAACGGGACGAACCAGGACACCAGGGCGATGGCGAGGCTGACGCCCAGCACCGCGACGGCATGCCCTTCCCGGGTCAGGATCAACCCGATCCGGCCGATGAAGACCAGGAGGACGCTGATCAGCACCTCGTCGAAACGGGTCACGACGGTCAGCCGGGAGCCGACGTCGACCGTCCTGAGCCCGACCAGCGGCAGGGTCAGGGCCAGCGCCACGAGCGCCGTGAGGCCGGCCTCCTTCAGCATGGCGCCCACGTCGAGGCGTCGCCGGTCGGGGGTTTGGGATAGGATCGCGGTCATCGGATCAGACCTTCTCGATTTCGGGTTTGCCGAGCAGACCCGTGGGGCGGAAGATCAGCACCAGGACCAGGATGGCGAAGGTCGCCACATCCTTGTACTCGATCGAGAAATAGGCCGACCAGAACGCCTCGATCAGGCCGATCAGCAGCCCGCCCAGCATGGCCCCGGGCAGCGAGCCGATGCCGCCCAGCACCGCCGCGGTGAAGGCCTTCACCCCCGCCAGGAATCCTATGAAGAAGTCGATCACGCCGTAATAGAGCGTGACCATCACGCCCGCGACCGCGGCCAGGGCGGCGCCCATCACGAAGGTCAGCGAGATCGTCCGGTCGACGTTCACGCCCAGCAGCCCGGCCATGGTCTTGTCCTGCTCGCACGCGCGCTGGGCCCGGCCCAGGTCCGTCCGCGTGATCAGCAGGGTGAAGCCCACCATCAGCGCGGTGGTCAGCAGGATGATCAGGATCTGCAGGTAGCTGAGGCTGACCACGAACCCGTCCGCGCGCTCCATGATCACGAAGCCGCCCTGGATCACCGGCGGCATCGGCTTGACCCGGGCGCCCTGGACCAGCTGCACGTAGTTCTGCAGGAAGATCGACATGCCGATCGCGGAGATCAGCGGCGCCAGCCGGAACGACCCTCGGAGCGGCCGGTAGGCCAGCCGCTCGATCGTCCAGCCGTAAATGCTCGTGAACACCATGGAGATGATCAGCACCAGCATCAGCATCACCGGCACCCAGGTGATCCCGGCCGCCCCGAGCACGATGAAGCTGATCACGGCGATGAAGGCGCCGATCATGTAAATCTCGCCATGGGCGAAATTGATCATGCCGATGATGCCGTACACCATCGTGTAGCCGATCGCGATCAGGCCGTAGATGGCCCCGAGCGTCAGCCCGTTGATCAATTGTTGAAGGAAGTATTCCATGTCCTCGCTACCCAGACGTCGTTTGCGTCAGAGAGTCGGCACGCGCCTTCCCGTCCAGGCACGGGACAAGCCCGGCCGGCAAGAGGGGCGGACCAGGGGTCCAGACCCTTGCGAACAGCTCCAAAGGCCGGCGTGGCGAACCTCTGCGGCGCCGACGGAATTGCAAACAGTCGGAAGTCTCCCGATTCGAACCTTCGGCACGGCGGTTCAGCGCGCCGGCCTTATTCTTGACGCGACGTTATATTACCCTCAACGGCCGGGCAAGCGGGGAAAATCGGCTCTCCGGAGACGCGAGCGGACTTGGACGAACGCTGTGCAATTGCAGCACAAGAAACCCGCATACTGCCTGAAATGAAACAGGCCTCCGTCACTTCGCGACGAAAGCCGGAGGCCGGACGTTGTTTTAAATCGTGTAATGATCGGTTGAGTCGACCCGGTATCGGCGCCGGTCAGAACATCCGGACGCCGCCCACCGTAAGCGCGATCAGCGCCAGCGTTCCGGCGGTGACGCCGAAGAAGATGCTTTTCCGCATGATGAAGAACACGGCGAGCGCGATCGCGGCGGACAACAGGCGGGAACCCAGGTCGGTTTCCTGCAGCGGGCCGACCGGCAGGATGATCATGCGGGCGATCAATCCGGCGAGCAGCGCGTAGGCGACGCACCCGACCCATTCGAAGACGGGTCCCCCGGGATTGATCCGGCCCGACAATGCCACGCCAAGGGCACGCCATACATAGGTCGCGGCCGCCCCCACCAGCAGGACGACGAAGATCCAAGCGTCAGCCACGGCGCCTCGCGACCAGCCTGTCGGCCCCGAACGCGGCGCTCCCGGCGATAAGGCCGGTCAGCATGAGTCCCCAATCATGGGAAAAGGTGTGAAGCGTCGGCCCCATCACGGCCCCCAGGCCCAGCGCGATCACCCGCGCCCGGTGGCGCAGGTCCGTCGCGAAGATCAGCATGAAGTAGATCGGGTTGAGGAAGACCAGCCCCAGCGTGACCGACTGCGGCACCGCGTCCGCCAGGGCGAAGCCGACGGCGGTCCCGATCAGGCTTGCCAGCCACAGGACCGTTGCGAAACCGACGAAATAGGGCAGCCGGACATCCCGCGGCATTTCCGGGCACCGGCGCATCGAGAAGGCCCAGGCGGTGACCGCGACCAAATGGGAATAGAAGTAGTATCGCCAGCGCGGCACCGCCGGATCGTGGATCAACGGCATCAGGGTGATGGTCATCGGCATCAGGCGGGCGTTGGTCAAGGCCACCGCCAGGGCGATCACCAGCAGCGAAGCGCCGACGCCGTAGAGTTCGACCAGCGCCACCTGTCCCGGAAGCGCCCAGGCGGAGAGGGTCGAGAAGAGCCCGAGCCACAGGCCCATCCCGCTTTCGCGAACAAGTGATCCGAACCCGACATAGCTGGCGCCCAGAACTATCGACGGCATGCCGACGGCTTCACGGGCGGCAATAAGGAACATTGTGCGCCGGGCCTTTGAATCGGCCGGCGTTGCGGTACCTGTCATGAATGTCCTGCGCGGCGGCCGGAATTCCGGAATGGTGATCGGCCGCCGCCGGAAGCGAGAATTACCCCGCCGCCGTCCTCAGTCAACTTTGGCGGCGGTCACGACCGTCTTGTTCGGCTTGGCCGGCGCCGACTTGCCGGTGCTCGCCACCTTGGCCGGACTGGCCTTCGAGGCGGTCTTCGAAGCCTTGGAACCCTGGACCTGCGGCTTGCTGGAGGCCTGGGCCACCTGCGGGACGCCCTCGTCGCCCAGCAGTTCCGCGACCTTCACGCCGCACGGCGGCGCCGCCGCGATCTGTCCCGCGTCCTCGGTCGACAGGTACTTCTTCAGTTCCCCGTCGGTCATGGCCATCGCCTGGTCCACCCGGTCGCTGTGGGACTGGCAGAACACGGGCGGCGTCAGCAACGCCGCGCGCTGCGCGATCTCGTTGGCGAGAACGGTCCGGAAATCGTCGAACCTGCGGGTCGGGTTGGACTTGTCGGTCTCGCGGAAATGGCCGATCAGCACCTTTTCCCAAGTCATGAGCTGGGTGCGGTGCTTGGTGGTGAAGCTCTGGTACTTGGCGAACAGGTTGCGTTCCTGCTGGACCGAGTTGCAGGTCAGGCCGATGACCATCAGCTCGGTATGGAGACGCATCGCCTGCTCGGCGTCATACTCCGCCGGGGAATAGCACGCGGACTTGGCCCACGCGGACGACGATGCCGCCAGCACGCAGGCGGCCGTGACGGCGGTGACGATGCGGCGCGCGCTGCGGCGCGCCGGCTTCTCGCGATGGGGTTCGATGGCACTGCTCATGGAAAACGGCCCTGTCGAGATTCCGGATGGGTGGGA
Organism: Skermanella sp. TT6; assembly: GCF_016653635.2. Taxonomy (NCBI): domain Bacteria; kingdom Pseudomonadati; phylum Pseudomonadota; class Alphaproteobacteria; order Rhodospirillales; family Azospirillaceae; genus Skermanella; species Skermanella cutis. The sequence continues at coordinate 2,496,514 of NZ_CP067420.1, read as the reverse complement.
TTGAACGAAAGAATTACTTCCTTGGGGGCAGATTGCCTGAATACGCCGTGAGATACAACGTCTGCCTGCCGCAATTTTTGGCGGTGAGGACTGGCGGTCCATCGGCTAAGCTCCGGCTTCATATTCGTCAAACGCTCAATCCGCTGGTTTTCCTCAATGATCCGCATCGGCATCGATCTTGGTGGCACCAAAATCGAGGGAATCGCCATAGACCGCAACGGTCGGGAACTCTCCCGCCGCAGAATCGGCACACCGCGTGGCAATTATGCAGCAACCCTGGAGGCGCTGGCGGGACTGGTATCCTGGCTGGAGGAGCGGGCCGGCGGTTCCGGCACCGTGGGCATCGGCATACCCGGCGTCGTGCTGCCGCCCGGCGGCTTGGTCAGGAAGGCGAATTCCACCTGGCTGATCGGCCACTCGCTGGGCGACGATCTCGGCGCTCTGGCCGGTCGCCCGGTACGGGTGCAGAACGATGCCAATTGTTTCGCGGTGTCGGAAGCGGCGGACGGCGCCGGCGCGGGTTTCGACACGGTGTTCGGCGCGATCGTCGGAACGGGAACCGGTGCCGGCATCGTGACCGGGGGCAGGGTGCTGACCGGCCGCAACGGGATAGCCGGCGAGTGGGGGCACACTTCCCTGCCGTGGCCGGGCGCCGGCGAGCATCCCGGCCCGGCCTGCTATTGCGGCCGGGCCGGCTGCATCGAGACCTGGATCTCCGGGCCGGCGTTCGCCGCCGACCACGCGCGGATCACGGGAGAGCGGCTTTCGGCGCAGGAGATCGCGGCCCTGGCGGACGCGGGCGATCCCGGCGCCTCCGCGAGCCTCGAGCGCTACGCCGACCGGCTGGCGCGCAGCCTCGCCATGGTGATCGACGTGCTCGACCCCGACGTGATCGTGCTGGGGGGCGGAATGTCCAACGTCGCCCGCCTCTATCCGATGCTGCCGCCGCTGCTGAGCCGCTGGTGCATCTCCGATACGGTGGACACGCCCATCCTTCCCGCCCGCCATGGCGACTCCAGCGGCGTCCGCGGGGCCGCCTGGCTGTGGAGCGCCGCCGAGGGCGCGGCCCCGTGAAAGCGCAGTGACGGCCCGATACATGGCCTTGTCCAAGAACAGGCAAGTAACGGTACGGGAAAGCCCCGGACCGGAATGGCGACGGCCGGCGGTCTCCCGCGGTACCGGGAGCGGGCCTTCCGCGAACGGCCGGCCACGGCGTTTTCGCCATAACCGGTTGCGCCGCGCCGCCCGGGATGCGAACACTGCGCTCCCACGAACCCTTGCCCGAAGAAATCACCAGGGGAAAGAACCGATGTCCATCCAGCGTTTCAAGATCGGCCCGCGCATGAGCCAGGTGGTCGTCCACAACGACACCGTCTACCTCGCCGGCCAGGTCGCCGAGGACACCACCGCCGACGCGAAGGGCCAGACCGAGCAGATCCTGCGCCAGATCGACGAACTCCTCGCCCTCGTCGGCACCGACAAGAGCAAGCTGCTGTCGGCCACCGTCTATCTCAGCGAAATGGCCCATTTCGGCGCGCTGAACGCCGTCTGGGAAGCCTGGGTGGATGCCTCGAACCCGCCGGTCCGCGCCACCGTCGAGGCGAAGCTGGCGGCCCCCAAGTATCAGGTCGAAATCGCGGTCATCGCGGCGAAGTGACCGGACCGGGATAGCCCCACATCCGGTCCGCCGGGAAGATGTCGAAGTGAACGGCCATTCTGGCCGGACAGCGGGATAGGCCGACGTCGAGGCTGCGGCCGTCCAGCACCGCGTCGAGAGCGTCCGACGATGCTCCCTTCCTGATGCCGTCGGCGGCGGTCACCAGATCGACCGCCAGTCGCCGGGCGTCACTCCACATCGACTCCAGCGTCGCCGCCACCCGTTCCCCCGTGACCGGGTGGCGGTATCCCTGGAAGGCGAACAGATCCGTCGGCAGGCGGTCCGCATCGGCGGGATAGAACAGGGCCAGGAAAGCGCGCAGGCGTCCGTCCGTCATCCTGTTCGCCCGCGCGACGGCCCTCATCGCGGCGGGGGACGCGAACTGCCGCGTCAGAAGCATCTGGACCCTGTAGAAGCGCCGCGCGTAGCGTCCGACGTCACCGTCGATCCGCCAGGCCGACCGGAAGCAGTCCGCGAAGAAACCAAGGCAGGCGAGATTGGAGGTCCCGTTCCGCCGCACCGCCTCCAGGGCGCCGAAATGGGCGAGGTCGGTTCCCCGCCGGCCGAGCATCAGCAGGTCAAGCCAGGACTCCGCAAGCCGATGGCGCATTTGCGAGTCGGTCCGTTGCACAGGATCGGCATCGTAATACTGCCCGGTCACCGAGTAGACCCAGGGATGGAAGACGATATCCAGCGCCATGTGGGTCAGGAAACCGCAGACGAAGGCGAACTTGGCGTCGTCGGAAGCCCTCCCGGCCCTTTCCGTCGTGCCGCCGCGCAGCCGTTCCAGCATTTCGCGGATCGGCGTGCCGGTATCCTCGCCCTCCTCCCCGTGGATGATGTCGCCCCAGGGGTGGAAGTCCCGGTCCAGTACCGGCAGCGTGAACCCGTAGAAGAGCGTGTCGGTGGCGATCGAACCGAAATGGAGCGTCGCGCGTTCGCGCCTCAGCAGGCTCGCCAAGCCGGTCCGGCCGCCTGCTTCCAGGTCGGCCGCCACGGCGTCCGCGAACAGGATATGCGTCAACTCCTTCGGCATCGTCGCCTTTCCCGTCTTCCAGGATCGGCCCCGACAGGAACCGGGAGCCGCGAAAGTTTGTTCAACCCGGGCTACCTTTCAAATTCGGATCGGGAGTTCCCATGGACTTGGACTGGAACAGCATCGAACTGAACTGGGGCAAGTACAAGGAACTGGTTCGGGAAAAGTGGCGGAGGATCCCGCAGGAGATCATCGACGATCTTCAGGGAAGCCGCGACCGGCTGATCGACGCGATCTCGGAGAGCTACGACGTCACGCGGGAGCAGGCGCTGCGGGAGCTGAGCGACTGGGCCGCCGACCTGCGGGAGAGGGCGGGGGTCCAGGCCGAGCGCGCGGCCCGGGCGCGGGCGGAAGCGGCTGCCGCCATCCGCAGGCTGGCCGACCAGACCTCCGGTCAGGCCGCGGCCCGTTCCGCCGCCGGGCAGCGGCGGCTGGCCGAACTGCGCGCCGTTGCCGAGCACGGGAGAGACCGGGCGGTGGCCCGCGCCCAGCGGCGGGTCCGCTCCCAGCCCGGCGCCGCTCTGCTGATCGCGTTCGGCATCGGGATGCTGCTGGGCGGGTTCGTCGGGAGGCGCCGCTGACGGGCTCCTCGGACGATCCCGCGCGGTCCCTGGACTCAGCCCTCCAGCGGCAGCGGCACGAAGCGCAGTTCGCCGCCCCGGCTCAGCAACATCAGCACGTTCTTGCGGCCCGCCTGACGCGCCTGGTCGATCCTCGACGTGACGTCCTCGGGGCTTTCGACCGGCTCCTGGCCCACCTCCACGATCACGTCGCCCGGAGCGATCCCCTGCCCTGCGGCCGGGCTGTCCTGCGCGGCTTCGGTCACCACGACGCCCTCGACCGTATCCGGGATGCTGAACGCGTCGCGTGTCGCCGGATCCAGGGTCGAAAGCGTCATGCCGAGCGTCTCCGTCGTCGGCGGGCTGGTGGTGTCGCCGTCGGGCGGCGTCTGCTCGGCTCCCAGCGCGGCCGATTGCTGCGCCTCGTCCAGATCCCCGACCGTGACCTTGATCGTCCGGTCCTCGCCGCCGCGCTGGACGACGACGTCGGCCTGCTGGCCGATCGGCGTGTCGGCGACGAGGCGGGGCAGCTGGCGCATGGCATCGACGTCCTGGCCGTTGAACCGCAGGATCACGTCGCCTTGCCGGATGCCCGCCCTCTCGGCCGGGCCGCCGCCGGTCACCGTCGTCACCAGCGCCCCGCGCGGCTCGGCCAGCTGCAGGCTCTCCGCGATCTCCGGGGTGACGGCCTGGATCTGCACGCCCAGCCAGCCCCGGCGCGGCTTGCCGTGGTCGCGGATCTGCTCCAGCACCGGCCTTGCCAGCGACGACGGCACGGCGAAGCCGATGCCGATGCTGCCGCCGGTCGGGGAGAAGATGGCGGTGTTGATGCCGATCACCTCGCCTGCCATGTTGAAAAGCGGTCCGCCGGAGTTGCCGCGGTTGATCGAGGCGTCGGTCTGCAGAAATTCGTCATAGGGACCCTGGTTGATGTCGCGCGCCCGCGCCGACAGGATGCCCGTGGTGACGGTTCCGCCCAGGCCGAACGGATTGCCGATCGCCATCAGCCAGTCGCCGATCCTCAGGCGGCTTGAGTCGCCCCAGCGCGCGGAGGGCAGAGGCTTGTCGCTCTTGATCCGCAGCAGCGCCAGATCGGTCAGGGGATCGTTGCCCACCAGTTCCGCGTCGAGCACGGTGTCGTCGTGGAGCGTGACCTGGATCTCGTCGGCGTCGGCGACCACGTGGTTGTTCGTCACCACGAGCCCGCCGGGGTCGATGATGAAGCCGGACCCCAGCGCCGTGACGGGCCTCGGCGTCGGCTGTTGCTCGCGGAACTGGCGGAAGAACTCCTCGAACGGCGACCCAGGGGGAAATTCCGGAATATCGGGACCGCCGGGCCCCCCTGGACCGCCGGGCCCCCCTGGACCGCCCGGGCCGCCGGGACCCTGCCCCGGAGGCCGCCCGGGGAGCCCCGGACCGCCCGCCCCCCGGGACTGGGTCGTCGAGATGTTCACGACGGTCTTGATCTGTTCTTCCGCGAGATCCGCGAAACCGGGCGGCCCGCTCTGCGCCGAAGCCGGTACGGGCAGGCCAAACCCGGCTGCGCCGATAAACGCGGCAAGCGGCAAGGCCAGCAGTCGCCGACCGGCTCCGGCGCGATGCGGGCGATGGTGAGACGGGATCATGAACGGTCCTCCGAAAGATACTTGGCGATAGAAGCCCGGCGACGGAAACTCGGCCTGCGAATTGCCCGGAACGACGGAGTCATCGACCATCACCGGAACCGGGCGCAGCATCGCGGTGCCATGCGGTCACTCAACACTGCAACACCGATGCTCGTTGCGTCATTGTATCGAAGGAAGCATAAACGCCACGACATGACCGTATCGAATCCGGGACATCCTTGCGCAATGTCCATGGTCCGGCTCCTTCGATGCTCCGGGCCATGCTCCGGGAAATCTGCGGAAACAAGAGTTTCGCGAGCAGTTAACCATAATTTATTACTTTAGGCTGCAGTGAAAAGGCTTTTTCAATAAATGAATAAGCTCTTCTTCGGATACAAGCAGAGACAATTTTCGTAGTCTGCGGAGCGCCGACCCGATTCGTCCGGCAGACTGCCGTCGACCGCCAGTCCAACGCTCCATTCGAGTCCTCCGGAGGCTCGGTACGACGCGCCCTCCGCTGTCTCTTCACCTCCCCCGAAATGCCCGATTCGCGCTTGAAAAGGCCAACAAACGGCAGTTTTGACTTCATTCAATGACGGCTACTTCTCCAACCCCGCGATGCGGCAGCGCAAAAATTCGCTGCTCCGCCGACAAATCTCCTGTACGAGTGAAAACGGTGCTGGTATTTTGATGGCGAATACCCAATATTGTTCTCAACAGACCACATCACCACCGCTGTCATGCGTAAACGTAGCTGCCCTCTGAGAGGAAGCCGCGCTGTTTGCGCAATTTTCTCCGAGCAAAGTCACCGAACCAATGACGCAATCTTCACTCTGGCAACCGAGCGATATCATGAGCGCTGAAGCCGGCAATGAGCCGGAGGCGCCCAAGCGGCGCGGCCGAATTCCACAATCGGCATGGCCGCACATCTTGGAGCGGCATCGGGCAGGCGCGACTTTGTCCGCGATTGCTCGCGAGTTCGACTGCACTCCAAGCGCCATCTCCTATATCGTCCGGAAGGCCGAAGCCTCCGGAATGGAACCTGCGGCCCCCCGTGCCAGCGAGACGGCGAGCCCTGCGGAAGCGGAGGAGGCCGCTCCGGCGCAGGAACCTGAAGCGGCGGCTCAGCCCCCGCAGCAGGCCGCATCGGACGAAGCGGACAAATCATCGGCATCCAACCAGGCGCCCGGCGCCCTGGAAGAGCAGCCCGCGGTGGAGCCAGCGGCTCCTCCGCCGGAACCGCGCCCGGCCCCGCGTCGCAGCGCCACTCCGGAAGGCCGGACCCAGCTGCGCGCGTCCGATATCGGCCGCAACGCCGCGCAATCGGCTGCCCGGCCGGCTGAATCCGCTCCGGCCGAGCCCCGTCCCGCTCCCGTCGCGGCAGTTCCGCAAGCCCAGCCGGCCGCCGGCGGGGAGGCGGCGCGGGCCCCCTCCCCGTCCGGCAGGCCGGAGCCGGCCCCTCCCGTCGATGCCGTCGAAGGGCGGCTCCGCGATACTGCCCGGTCATGCCTGGTGGCCTATCGCGGGTGGAAGCAGGCACCCAGCGAAGGCAGCATCCAGACCCTTCACGATGCGGTCCATGAACTGCGCAAGGCTTTGGCACGCATCGAGATCGACATGTCGGCGAGCCGTCGCGACGAGCAGGTGAACCGACCTATTCCGATCCCGGCGCATCGGGCGGCACGCCGCCCACGCTGATGTTTGAAAAGGAGGGGAGTTACTTTCCCTCTCATGTCGAGTGGAAGATCTCGACCGGTTGCCGCACAAGGTGAAAGGCGTTTTTATCGGCCGTTGTCAGGAGATTGCCTGACAACGGCCTTTTTGTTGTTCGCACATCACAGTCGTCCGCGCTGAAATCCGCCTCTTGCCGCGTTCCACCAAAAGTGCGCCGCGAACCGGTCCGGCCCGCGTCGAAGCTTCAAAACCCGAAGGCGTGACCGACAACGGTCCAGCCGTACAATGAAGTGACCAGACCGGCAAAGCCCAGAAATTCAGCGAAAAATTTGTGCACCGACATCGTATCCTCCCTTGCAGGTGATCCATCAGTTGCTGGCCGAGCGACAAGGAGGATGATATGAGAACATCTCAAGAACATCAAGCATCATGTTCGTTCTATGTTCCCATTGGATCCCGCTCAACCCCCGTTCCGGGGGGAACTTCCCCGATCATACGGCGAGGATATTGGAACTTTCAGCGACCCCAGGACGTTCTCAGGGGCATCGACAAACCAGTGTTGGAGAATAAAGTGGGGCGGAACATCTTCTACATCATCGGCGTGATTGTCGTCGTGATCGCGGTTCTTTCGCTGGTCGGCCTCGCCTGAACGAGCGTCGACGCGACCCACGCTTCGGAACGCACGATCCGCCCGGGTTACGGAAACTAACGTCCGTGACCCGGGTCGGCCGCGACGACTACCGAAGCGAGCATGCGGTCTATTCCACCCGTCAGGATTCCTCCGCGACCAACCGCCAGAATTCCTGCGCCGCCCGCGTGAGATAACGTTCCCGATGCCTCATCGCATAGAAGCGCCGTTTCGGCAGGGTTAGGTCGACTCCGACCAGCGTTCCCGCTTTCAGGGAACTTTCCGCAACCAGCCTTGAAATCACGGTCGCACCGGCTCCCGCCTCCACCGCTGCACGCACCGCCTCGTTGGACGGAAGTTCAAGGCGGATCTCAAGCGTCCGCGGGTCGACCCCCATGGTCGGCAGGACGGCCTCGAAGATCGATCTGGTTCCCGATCCGCGCTCCCGGAAGACCCAGGGCTCCCTCGGGAAATCGTCCCTTGGCTCCGGTCGCCGCCCGGCCCAGGGATGACCGGGCGCCACGACAAGCACCAGCTCGTCCTCGGCGACGGGACGGATCGTCAGGGCGGGGGCATCGATCTCTCCCTCGGTGAAGCCGAGGTCCGCCGCTCCCCCATGGACCAGACCCGACACGAATTCGGTGTTCCCGATCGTCAATGTCAGGGCGATGCCGGGATAGCGGCGGCGATACTGATGGATGACGCGGGGCAGCCAATAATTCGCGACGGTCTGGCTCGCGGCGAGTCCGAGAGAACCCCGCCTCAGCCCGGCAAGATCGCCGAGGACCGTCTCCGCGGCCGACGCGCGGGCCAGCACCGCCTTCGCTTCCGCAAGGAAGATCCGCCCCGTCTCCGTCAGCGCGATTCGCCGCCCGACCCGATCGAAGAGCTTGATCGCATAGCGCGCCTCCAGCGCCGCGATGGCCGCACTGGTCGCCGACTGCGTCAGGTTGAGATCGCGTGCGCCCTGGGTGACGTGCTCCCGTTCGGCGACCGCGACGAAGATGCGAAGCTGCTCCAGCGTCATGCCGGCTTCTTTACAGGAAAGCCTTGATCAGTCCCAGGCTGAAGCCGGCGATGAACAAGGAAGCTGCTCCTCCCAGGACCAATGGCCGGAGGCCCCTGGCGCGCAGTCGGGCGAGATCGGTTTCCAGCCCCATGCCGGCCAGCGCCAGCGACAGCAGGAAAGTGGTGGCCGCGGCAATGACCGCTTTCGCCTCGGCCGGTATCGCGACGACGCTGTTGATGCAGACCATCCCGATGAACCCCAGCACGAACCAGGGTGCCGGCGCGCGGCCCTGGCCACGGGCCTCGCCGCCACGGCGCGCCCTCATTGATGCCAGCAGGCCCAAGGCGACCACGACCGGCGCCAGCATCATGACGCGGGACAGTTTCGCGACGCTGCCGATCTCCCCGGCCTCGCTCCCGCCCTGGAAAGCGGCCGCGACCACCTGCGCCACCTCGTGGATCGACGCTCCCGCCCAAATCCCGTAGGCATGCGGGTCAAGGCCGGCCGGTCCGGCCAGCAAGGGATAGACGATCATCGCGACCGAGCCGAACACGGTCACGCAGGCGACCGCGTAGGCGACATCCTCGTCCCGCGCGCCCGTCGCCGTATTGGCGGCGACCACCGCGGAAGCCCCGCAGATCGAGGTGCCGGCCGCGATCAGTTCGGTCAGTCCGCGGTCCACGCCCAGGAATCGTCCCAGCCGGACCGTGAACCCGAAGGTGCAGACGACCGTCGCCACGATCACGGCGATTCCGGCCACCCCGACCTCCGCCACCTGACCCGCCGTAAGCTGAAGGCCGAGCAGCACGATAGCGAGCCGGAGCAGGCCCCGCATCGACAGGACGACGCCCGGCCGCGCCGGGGCGGGCATCCCGGCCACGGCGCGGAACACGATGCCGATCACGATCGCGAGTATCAGGGGGCTGAACCCGGTCAGGCCGGGAACGCGGCCCAGGGCGAGGGCGGCCAGCGCGACCGCCGACGCCAGCAACAGGCCCGGCCACACGCCCGGATCCCGTCCTCGCAAACTCCGGATTCCGGCCCCGACGGTCGAATCGGTGGTTGCCGGTGTCGCTGCGCTCATGGGACGGCTCCTTCTGGTCCGACCCCATGATCACAGGCAGGATCCGATCGATCCAACTCATTATATGGATTGTTCCGTTCGATCGGAACGATCGATCCCTGTCCCTCAGGCCCGGACCGGCGCTGCGAGCGACCAAGTCACGCCGAACGGATCGCGGAGTTGCCCGTACCGATCCCCCCAGAACATGTCCTGCAGCGGCATCACCACTTCCGCCCCGGCATCGACGGCCCGCCGCCACCAGGCGTCGACATCGTCGACCTTCATGTGCAGCGTGAAGGCCTGTGGTGCCTTCAGGGGCTGGCCGTACTCCGGATAGGGATCGTTCAGCATCACGGATCCGCCGTTCACATGCAGGTGGACATGCATCGTCCGCCCCTGGTCGTCGGCCGGCTGGCGCGCGATCTCCACCGCCCCGAAAGCCCGTTCGTAAAACCGAGCCGCCCGGATCGCACCGTCGACCATGAGATACGGCACCACGCCTCCCAGGACGGGTGCGTTCGCAACAGCTTCGCTCATCGTCAATCCTCCCGGATCAGGGCTTCAGGTCGACGGCAGCCCTGTAGCTGCCGTCCATGTGGAACGGAACCGACGTATGCTCGTGGACGATCAGCCACGAAGGGGTGAATCGCCGCAGGAACAAGGTCTGCCTCGCCCAGACCGAGACCTCCTCGCCATCCGTCTTGGTTCCGCTGATCCGGACGAAGCCGTGGCAGCAGGCATGGTCGCCGTCAACCGCCACGGAGAAATCCGCGAGCTCATAGCCGATCGGACCGCGCCAGGTCGCGAACCAGTCCTCCAGGTCCGACCAGTCCAGCGCATCCGGACCGGCCTTCGCCAGGGGAGGCGCCAGATCGAATGTCACGGCATCGGCCGCGAAAGCCGCGAGAGCCCCGCCGGCATCCTTGGCGCGGATCGCGCCCGCCCGATCGCGCAACACCGTGCGGATCGCATCATCATCGTCTTCGCCTTGGTCCGCCATCTCCACTCTCCCCGGCCCGTGTTCACCACTCCAAGGACGCGGGAGAGAGCGCGGCACCGACATGCCGGAGGATGATTCTTCCCTCAGGCCCGCTTCGTCATGGACCGGACCTTGGCCAGGAAGGAGTCCATCGCGACCGGCTTGCTGATAAGCCCCGTGTCCGGCCCCAGGAAGGCGTCGCCATCGGCCGCCGGGCGCGCATAGCCCGTCAGGAACAGCACCTTCAGCGCCGGTCTCAAGACCCTCGCCATCTCGGCGAGCTGCCGCCCGTTGATGCCCGGCAGCCCGACGTCGGTGACCAGCAGGTCGATCGGAACGGGGCCTTCCAGGATCCGCAGAGCGGACTGCCCCTCGGCGGCATCGAGCACCGTGTAGCCCTGCTCCTCCAATGTTTCGACCAGGACCATGGACACGATCATCTCATCCTCCACGACGAGGATGGTTCCCTGGCCCTCCGCGCTCGGCGAGGGTTCCGCGACGGGCTCCACCGCCGCTACCGGCACGCCGCCATGGCGAGGCAGGTAGAGCTTCACGCTCGTTCCCCGTCCCTCCATGCTGTCGATCCGGGCATGCCCTCCCGATTGCCTGGCGAAGCCGTAGAGCTGGCTGAGACCGAGGCCGGTTCCCTGGCCGACCGGCTTCGTGGTGAAGAATGGCTCGAACGCGCGTGCCAGGACTTCCGGCGGCATGCCCTTGCCGGTGTCCGTGACCGCCAGCATCACGTAATCCCCGGCCTGGACCCCGGCTCCGTCCGGCGAGGACTCATCGTCCAGGACGGCGTTCGCCGTCCTGATCGTCAGCAGCCCGCCGTCCGGCATGGCGTCGCGCGCATTGATCGCCAGGTTGAGAAGGACGTTCTCGATCTGGTTCGCGTCGGCCCAGGCGTACCAGATCCGCTCCTCGAGAGCGGTCTCGACCCGTACGGATTCGCCGACCGATCGCCGGACCAGATCCCGCATGCCGGTCACCAGCGCATTCAGGTCCACGACCTCGGGGTTGAGCGGCTGCCGCCGGGAGAACGCCAGCAGGCGCCGGGTCAGCGTCGCCGCCCGGTCGACCGACAGGCGGGCGGCGCGGCTGAAATGCCCGATGTCCGTCCGTCCGGCTTCCAGCCGCCGCTCCACCGCCTCCAGGCTGCCGCCGATCCCTTGCAGCAGATTGTTGAAGTCATGGGCGACTCCTCCGGTGAGCTGACCCAGCGCCTCCATCTTCTGCGCCTGGCGAAGCTGTTCCTCGGCAGCCCGCAGGGCGTCCGTAGCGGCCTTCTCGGCGGTCACGTCGCGGCCGACGCCATGCAGGTATTCGCCGTACGGATCGGCCGAGAGGACCCAGGCGATCCATTTCCAGGACCCGTCGGCCGCCTTGATCCTGTTCTCGAACCGCACGGGCTGGCGACCGGAGCGCAAAGCCTCCATGTGCGCCGATACGGCGTCGAAATCGTCGGGATGAATGATGTCCGGGTAAGGCTGCGCCAGCAGCACGGCCTCGTCATGGCCGAGGAGCCGCGACCAGGACGGGCTGATCCGAAGCAGCCGCCTGCCGTAATCGGCCACGACGAGCAGATCCTCGCTCACTTCCCAAAGCCGGTCACGTTCCCGCGTCCGCTCGGCGACGCGCTCCTCCAGCGTCTCGTTCAGCCGCCGCAGTTCCTCCTCGGACTGGGCCTGCTCGATGGCGGCGGAGGCGAGATGGGCGAGCTGGACCAGCATCGCCTCGTCGTCCGCGCCGAAGGTCCCGCCGTCCAGCCTCTCGGACACCTGGACCATGCCGAGACGGCGGCCTCGGCCGGATACCAGCGGCATGGCCAGCTTCGATCCGGCCACCCGGAGCGGCCTCCTGGAATCCCGCGCCGGCGCGCCGGCAGCCTCGTCGCGGCCCTCATCCCCGGTCAGGCTCACCGTGGCCTGGCCGACGCCGATGATCTCCCGGGCCGCCGCCGCGATCTCCGCCAGGGTCGCGGCAAGCGTGGGGGCCGCGGTCACGGCCAGCCACGCGTCGGCAAGCGCCTGGAGCTGCTCGGCCCGCCGGTGCTGATCTTCCACGTCCACCAGGACGGTGATGGCCGCGGCGACGGCGCCGTCGGCACCGCGCACCGGCGTGCTGCTCACCTGCAGACGCCGGCGCTTGTGTCCCGACCGCCCGCCGAGCAGATAGATCATCGGCTCGCGGTCGACGAACTCGCCCCGCGTCAGCGCCCGGACGGTGGGATAATCCTCGACCTCATAGTTCCTGCCGTCGGGATGCAGGGCGCCGTAAGTCGAATAGCGTCCCAGGCCGCTGCCGAGCACGTCGTGGCCGATCAGTTCCTTGGCCTTGTCGTTCAACGTGACGACATCCCCGGCCGGAGCGTTCGCGATGGAGATCCCGACCGGAGCGCGCCGGATCAGGGTATCCAGGAACTCCCGCTCGAAACGCAGGCGATCCTCGCTTTCCCGCAGAGCCTCCTGGGTCCGGCGGCGCTCCGTTACGTCGCGGAAATACACCGACAGGCCGCCGGTAGCGGTCGGATGGATGTCCATGTCCACCCAGTGGCGAAGGATCGGGGAGATCGTCTCGCACCGGACTTTCCGCCGCAGTCGCATGGCCTCCTGATGGGCGTCGTAGGCTTCGCTGCCGACCGCCTGCGGGAACTCCTCCCAGTACACCCGGCCGATCAGATCCTCGCGCCGGCGCCCCCACCACTCTTCAGCCTTGCTGTTGACATAGGTGAACCGCCACGCGCCGTCGACCGCATAGAAGGCATCGCTGATGCTTTCCAGGATCTCCAGCGTGTGCTCGTGCGACCTGTTCCGCCCGTCCTCCGCCTTCTGCCGTTCGATTGCGACGCCCAGCAGGTTGGCGAACCCCTGCATGAAGGCTATGTCGTCCTCCTCGAAATGGCCGGGGTCCGGACTGTCCACCTCCAGCACGCCGAACGGGTATTCGGCGACGCCGTCGCGGATGACGACGTTTATGGCGCGCCGGACGCCGTGTTCCGCCAGAAGCCGCGGTGTCCGGAACCGGGTCTCTCCCGCGAGATGATTGGAGATCACGGGCGCGCCGGTTTTCAGGGCGAAGCCGGCGGGGGACTCCAGATCGGCGCCGACGATGGCGTGGCCGACCAGCCCCGCGGCCCATCCGACCCCGGCCCGGACCAGCAGCCGATCCTCCGCCGGCTGCCACTCCAGGATCTTGCACAAGCGCGTGGCCATGCCCTCGGCACACATCTCGGTGGCGCGCTGGAGCAAGCCGTCGAGGTCGCGGCAGCGCAGCGCGTGAAAACCGAAATCGGCGAGCAGGCGTTGCTGGCGCAGGCGGTAAGCGAGTGCGTTCTCGATCGGAGCGGGTTGTGTCACGGGTGCTTGCTCAGGAGGAGACCAAGCCGCTCGCGCGGATCTGGTCGGACAGGTCGGCCATGGCCCGGGCGACCCTGGCGAAGTCGTCGCTGCCATGGAGAAAGGCCGGATTCAGCCGGCCGGACACCTTTCCGCCGCTGCAGACCAGTACCTTGTAGACATAGGCGTGCCCATCGCCCCGGTGTTCCATGCCGAAGGCGACCCGGTAGCATGCATCCGGTCCATTGACGTTTCCGGTTGCGGCGACGTCGATGTGCCGGATGGGAAAGAAGGTCTTCATGACGATGGTTTCTATGGTTCCCCAGGTCAATACAGCGGTCGCCGACCCTCTCGCCACTGCGCTTTCGGGGTGCCCGCTAATCCCTTTTTTCCAGGCACTTGCCGACGAAGTGAGAGATGGATCACAGAAAGTCGGGATGGGAAGGGCGAAACTGCGTTACCGATTGTTTAAGGCTGTGACCATGTTGGGCAACGCAGGTGGGGAGATGGCGCGATACGATCTTGATACCATCCTCAACCAGGACATCCCGGATGACCTGCTGATGGACATCGCCTATCACTGGCAGGCCAACGACAATCGCCTGACGGAGGCGCCCCCCGCCGGGGCCGAGCAGCCGCTCCCGGACCCGCCCCAATGGCTGGAAGGTCCGGCCCCGGGCGAAGATCACCGCATGACCTTGACCCTGTCCACCTGTTGAGTCCCGCGAAGATCCATCCAGCACGGGGTTCCCAGGCCATGCGCACGACCATCCTGATATTCCTGGCATCGCTTCTCGCCGTGGCGCTGTCCGGCTGCGTGCAGTCCGACGAGGAGTATTTCGAGTCGGCGAGCAGGTCCGGCATGACGCAAGAGCAGCGCGAGCGCCAGTCCCGGCGGTCCGCCTACGGCACCAACGAGTTCGAGCGCGAGCAGGAGGAAGCTTGGCGGGACCGACGCTGAACCGCCGCGACCGGCGCATCGCCGGCTAAGGAATTCCCTCCGGGTCTTCGGGCCGACTCTTCCCCGACAGCAGGCCGGCGATCAGCGGGTTGGGAAAGCGGCGGCTCTGCGCGATGGCGTAGAAGGTTTCCTTCACCTCGGGGATCCGGCACCATTCGACCAGGACGCCGGCCTTCAGCTCGTCGCGCACGACGATGGGCGGGACCAGCGCCAATCCGGGGCTCTCGCGCGCCATGAGGCGGAGCATGGCCATGTCGTCCACCTCCGCCAGGATGACCGGCCGCACGCCCGCGACCTCCAGGATCCGGTCGAAACCTGTCCTGATGTCGCTGTCCAGACTGGGCAGCAGCACCGGCCAGGTCGCCAAGTCCAGCGGAAAGCGGAAACCCGCCGACTCCGGACCGGGGCGACCGACCAAGCTGACCGGCTGCACGTCCAGCAGGTGGCTGTGCCAGGGGGTCCGCGCATCGCGCTGCACCGGACGGTTGGACAGGACCAGGTCGAGTTCATGGGCTTCCAGCCGCGCCAACAGTTCGCCCATGGTCCCGGAGCGGACCACCAGGCCGACATCCCGGCGCGCCATCAGCGGACGCAGGAACTCGATCTGGAAGTTCCGGGAGAGGGTCGTGATGGCGCCGACCCGCAGCATCTGCCTGCTCTGCCCGCCTCGCCCCTGCAAGGTGCTCAGGAGTTCCTCGCCGGCCTGGAACACGGTATCCGCATAGTCCAGCGCGATCCGCCCGGCTTCGGTCAGGACGAGGCGCTTGCCCTGCCGCTCGAACAGCGGATGCCCGAGCTGGAGTTCGAGCTTCTGAAGCTGCACGGAGAGCGCCGATTGCGACAGGTTCAGCCGCTCCGCCGCTCGCGTCAGGTTGCCTTCATGGGCGACCGCCCGGAAATAGCGGAGATGGCGATAGTTCAGCGCTGCCATGGCGTCCTTTCACAAAAGCGAACGATATCATTCAATCTTTCTATTTTATAGAAATCAACGTTCAGGATAATCCAGCGGTCGCCTCTCACCGGAGCCGACCATGCACACATCACTCCTCTGGCTCTGCGCCGCCGGACCGCTCCTGCTGATCGCGGTCGCGATGCCGTCCCTTTCGTCACCGGCCCCCTCGTCCGACCGTACCCGCCGCTCCACGGCCGGACCCGCGTTCGCCGCCAGCCTCGCCGCGCTCGCCGTCGCCTTGGCGGCCGCGGCGGCCTGGGCCGTCCATGGAACGCTGCGGACCGGGACCTTCGGCATCGGCGGCGTGGGTTTCGGAATCTACCTGGACGGCCTGACCGCGGTGATGCTGGTCCTCGTCGCCTTCGTCGGCGCCGTCGTGATCCGGTACAGCGCCAGGTATCTCGACGGCGACCCGAACCATGCCCGTTTCATGGGCTGGTTGGCCCTGACCCTCGCCGCCGTCCTGCTGCTGATCGTCTCCGGCAACCTGTTCCAGTTCGCCCTCGCCTGGGTCGGGACCAGCGTCGGCCTGCACCGCCTGCTGGTCTTCTACGCCGAACGGCCCGCCGCCGTGCTGGCAGCGCGCAAGAAGTTCCTGGCGAGCCGCATCGGCGACGTTTGCCTGATCGGCGCGATGGTCCTGATCCACCAGGTCTTCGGCAGCCTGGACTACGCCGGGATCTTCGCCGGCGCGGACGCCCTGCGTGCCTCGGGGACGGACGCCGTCCATTCCGCCCCGGTCCACGGGATCGCCCTCCTCCTGGTCGTCGCGGCCCTGCTCAAGTCGGCCCAGTTCCCGCTCCACGGCTGGCTGACGGAGGTGATGGAAACGCCCACCCCGGTATCCGCCCTCCTGCATGCCGGCATCATCAATGCCGGAGGCTTCCTGGTGCTGCGCCTCGCGGACGTGATCTCGCTGTCGATGCCCTCGCTCCACCTCCTGGCCGTGGTCGGCGGGCTGACCGCCCTGTTCGGCTCGGTGGTGATGCTGACCCAGACCTCGGTGAAGGTGTCGCTGGCCTATTCCACCATCGCCCAGATGGGCTTCATGATGCTGCAATGCGGGCTGGGCGCCTACTCCGCCGCCCTGCTGCACATCGTCGCCCACTCGCTCTACAAGGCCCATGCCTTCCTGTCTTCGGGCAGCGTCATCGACATCGCGCGGGCATCCTGGTCGCCCAGCCCGGGCGGCAGGCTGCACCCCGCGCGGATGACGATGGCCGTCGCCGCGGTGCTGGCGACGGTGCTGGTGATCGGAACGTTGTCCGGCGCGAGCCTCGCGGAAAAGCCGGGCGTGTTCGCCCTCGGCGCGATCATGCTCTTCGGCCTCGTCCACCTGATCGCCGGCGCGATCGACGAGCGGCCGACGGGATATGTCATCGGTCGGGCAGCAGCACTCGCGGTGCTGGTCGCCACGGCCTATTTCGCCCTGCAGGTCGGTGCCGAGCGCCTGCTCGCCGGATCGCTCCCGGCGGTCCAGGGACCGGGAAGCCCGCTCGACTACGCGATCGTCGCGGCGGTCGTCCTCGGTTTCGGCGCGCTGACGGTGTTCCAGAACCTGATGCCCCGCCACGCCGGGGAACCGCGCTGGCAGGCGCTCCATGTCCACATCGCCAACGGTTTCTACGTCAACACGATCGCCAACCGGCTGGTCCTGCGCCTCTGGCCCAGCCTTCCGCCGGGCCGATCCGCCTCCCAGGCCGCCACTTCCATGAACGGAGCGCACAGATGAGCATCGCCTTGGCAATCACGCCCGCGATCGAGGCCGACGTCGCCACCGGGACCGGCACTCCCGCTCCCGACCGGGCCGCCCTGCTGGCGGCGATATCCACAGCCTGCGGCAGGATAGCACCGCTCTGGCCGCTCAAGCATTTCGTCGCTGTCAATCCGTTCCTCGGATTCTCCGGCCAGGGCTTCGCGGCCACCTGCGCCACCCTGCGGCGGGTCGCGCGGACCGACATGCTGATGCCCCGGAGCTTCTACCGGCAGGCACTGGCGGACGGGGCGATGGAAGACCGGGACCTGGAAGCTGCGCTTGCCGCCATGCCCGAAGGTGCCGGCCGGCCGGCCGACCTGCCGGCCCTGAAGCGGGCGCTGGCCTCAGACCCTCTCGGCAGCCGTCCCAGGGCCGTCGTCGCCACAGTCGCCGAGATCCTCGATATGCTGGCCGCCGGTGACCGGCAGGCTTCGCGCACGTCGTTCATGATCGACGAGATCTCCAAATGGTGCGCAGCCTATTTCGACGAGGGACAGGCGAACTGGCGGCTGCCGTCGCGCCATCTGCGCCCCTATCCGGCCTGGCGGGCATCCATGCGCCACGACCGCAACCCCGAGGCGATGGGCATCCGGGGTTTCCGCAGGTCGATCGCCGCCCTGCCCGACGACCCGGTGGAGGCGATCGCAGCCGTCGTCGGGAACCTCGGGATTCCCGACCGCGCCGTCGCGGACTACCTGCACCGGGCACTGTTCGACATCGGCGGGTGGGCCGCCTATGCGCGCTATCTCGTCTGGAACAGCGAACTCCATGGGCGCCAGGACGATACGCTGATCCATCTCCTGGCGATCCGGGTCGCCTGGGGCTACGCCCTCTTCCTCGAACGGACCGATCCGGCCTTCAACGATGCCTGGCGGCGCGCGATGGACGAGGCGGCGGTCCTGCCGCAGGACGGGCGGCCCGGCGACGATGCCGACCTCGCCGTCGACCTGATCCTCCAGGACGCCTACGAATCCTGCTATCAGCGCCGTCTGCTGTCCCGGCTCGCCTCAGGGAGCGACCATGCCGGTCAGGCCGGCCCGCGGGAAGGTCGCGCAAGGCTCCAGGCCGCGTTCTGCATCGACGTCCGCTCGGAGGTCTACCGGCGCGCGCTGGAGACCGCCTGTCCCGAAGCCGAGACGGTCGGCTTCGCCGGGTTCTTCGGCTTTCCCATCGAGTACGTGCCGATCGGCCGCGTCACAGGCGGCGGTCAGTGCCCGGTCCTGCTCAAGCCGGCTTTCGTCGTCTGCGAGTCGGTCAAGCAGGCCTCGGAGGAAGAGGAGACGGAGATCCTGGGGCTGCGCCTGCTGCGCCGCCGGGCGGCCAAGGCCTGGAAGTCCTTCAAGACCTCCGCGGTGTCGTCCTTCACCTATGTGGAGACGGCGGGCCTGCTGTTCGGCGCCAAGATGCTGAGCGACGGCGCCGGGCTCACCCGGACCGTAAGCGATCCCGACATCGACGGCCTGGACCGCTCCACGGTCGGCCGGATCGGGCCCCGCCTCGCCCCGCGCACGGTCGGAGGACGCCAGACCGGCTTCACCGAGGGGCAACGCGTCGCGATGGCCGAGGCCGTGCTGCGCGCCATGTCGCTGACGGAGGGCTTCGCGCGGCTTGTCATGCTGACCGGGCACGGCAGCACGACCGTCAACAACCCCCACGCCTCCGGGCTGGACTGCGGCGCCTGCGGCGGGCACACCGGCGAGGCGAACGCCCGGGTCGCCGCGGCGATCCTCAACGATCCGGGAGTCCGCGCCGGCCTGAAAGGGCGCGGCATCGAGGTGCCGGAGGATACCTGGTTCCTCGGTTGCCTGCACGACACCACGACGGACGAGGTCACCATCCACGACGTCGACGAGGTCCCGAAGTCACACGCGGAGGACCTGAAGCAATTGCGCCGGTGGCTCGCGCGGGCCTCGGAGATCGCCCGCCTGGAGCGGTCGGCGCTGCTCGGGCTCTCTCCGCAGGCGCCCGGGGTCCACGCCGCCGTGATCGGCCGAAGCCGCGACTGGGCGCAGGTGCGTCCGGAATGGGGCCTCGCCGGCAATGCCGCCTTCATCGCGGCCCCGCGCGGCCGCACCCGCGGCATCGACCTCGGCGGGCGGGCATTCCTGCACAATTACGACTGGCGGAAGGACGCCGGCTTTGATGTCCTTACCCTGATCATGACGGCGCCGCTGGTGGTCGCAAGCTGGATCAACCTGCAATATTACGGTTCGACGGTGAACAACCGGGTCTTCGGCAGCGGCAACAAGGTGCTCCACAATGTGACCGGGACCTTGGGCGTCCTGGAGGGGAACGCGGGCGACCTGAAGGTCGGCCTGCCCTGGCAGTCGGTCCATGACGGCACACGCTTCGTCCATGAGCCGCTCCGCCTGAACGCCTTCATCGAAGCGCCGGTCCAGGCGATCGACGGGGTGATCGCGAGGCATGAAACGATCCGCAACCTCGTCGACAACGCCTGGATCCACCTCTTCGCCATTTCGGAGTCGGGTCGGGTCTCGCACCGCTATCGCGGCGCCCTCACCTGGGAGGCGCTTGACTGACCCGAGACGGCGCGGCCTCACAGCGCCTTGTGGCCGCGCACCGCCTCTTCCAGGGCGGGCTTGAGGCCGAGGAACCGCCGGTCGAGCGCCGCGGGATCGGTGCGGTTGGTCTCCAGCATCTGCGCCCGGGCCTCGCCGCCGCGCACGATCTCCAAGGCGCCGGCGATCATGCCCGCCACGATCGCCTCGGCGACCGCTTCGACGGGTTCCTTGCTGAAACCCAACTCGGGACCGGCATTGTTCGACCGCATCATCGGCGTGTCGGTCGCGCCGGGATAGACCGTCAGGACATGGATGCCCTCGCCCGCCAGTTCCCGGCGCAAGGCTTCCCCGAAGCGGCCTATCCCCGCCTTGGCGCCCGCATAGACCGCGTAGAACGGGACGCCGACCAGGGCCAGGGCGGACGCGACGTTCACGATCATCGCCTCGCCCGAGGCGCGTAGCAGGGGCAGCGCCGCGCGGGTCAGCAGGATCGGGGCCAGCAGGTCGACCTCGACCATGGCGCGGATCTCGGCTTCGTCCATCGACTCCAGACGGCCGGCACGGACCACGCCGGCATTGTTGACCAGGATGTCGAGGCCGCCGAACGCCCTGACGGCGGCGTCGAGGAAGGCCGCGCGCGCCGCCGGGTCGGCCACGTCGCCGGCCACGGTCTCCACCTCGACATCCTGCGCCCGGAGCGCCTGGCCCGCCTCCCGAAGCGGGGTCTCGCGCCGCCCCGCCAGGACGAGCCGGGCTCCCCGCGCGCCCAGCGACCGGGCGAGCGTCAGGCCGATGCCGCTCGATCCGCCCGTGACCAACACCCGTTTTCCCATGAGATCCATGACGATGTCCCTTTCCGTGGCAGGTTCCGGCTGAAACTTGCTCCCATTCCCGTGGACGATGAAGATCCCGTTCTGGAACAAGCTTCATTCCTGTACGCTATGGGTCATGGATCTGCTCGCCCTGCTCCGAATTTTCACCCGCGCCGCCGAGCTGAACGGCTTCACGGCTGCCGCCCGCGACCTCGGCCTGACCCAGCCGACGGTCAGCAAGTCGGTCGCCGCGCTGGAGGAAAGGCTGGGAACGCGGCTGTTCCAACGCTCGACCCAGCAAATCTCGCTGACCGAGGACGGCCGCCTCGCGCTGGAACAGGCGCGCAACCTGCTGGACGACGCCGCCGCCTTCGAGGAGTCGTTCGGCCATCGGCGCCGGGCACCCACCGGCGTGGTCCGGCTGGGCACCCCGGTCGCTTTCGGCCGCCTGCACGTCGTTCCGCGCCTCGCGGCGCTGATGGATCTCCATCCGGCGCTGGAGATCGACCTGGTGATGGGCGACGGCGCCGCCGATCTGGTCGAAGCCGGCCTCGACGTCGCGATCAGGATCGCCGATCTGGAAGAGCCCACCCTGATCGCGAGGCGGATCGGCGTCACCCGGCGCGTCACGGTCGCCTCGCGCGATTATTTTGACCGGCACGGCAGGCCGTCCTGCCCACAGGATCTCGCGGGCCACAATTGCCTGGCCTACACCTACTTGGCCACGGGCAACCAGTGGCTGTTCGACGGTCCGGGCGGCCGCGTCGCCGTCCGCATCCGCGGGAACCTGAAGGCGAACAACTCCGAGGCGATCCGGGAGGCTGTGCTTGCCGGAATCGGCATAGCCGTCTGTCCCGTCTGGCTGTTCGGGGATGAGCTCCGCTCGGGCCGCGTTGAGACGGTCCTGCCGGACTTCGTGCCGAAAAGCCTGCCGATCCACGCCATCTGGCCGTCCCGCCGCTTCACGTCGCCCAAGGTCCGGGCAATGGTCGATTTCCTGGCCGCCAGCTTCGGAGAAGACCCGCTGCTGTCGGACCGGTGAGACGGCCCGTGGGGCAAGCTATCGTCGCGGTCGGGTCTCCCGCCCCCTCACTCCCACTCGATCGTGCCCGGGGGCTTGCTGGTGATGTCGTAGGTGACACGGTTGATGCCCCGCACCTCGTTGATGATCCGGGTCGCGACGCGGCCCAGGAACTCATGGTCGAACGGGTAATAGTCCGCCGTCATGCCGTCCACCGACGTCACCGCCCGAAGCGCGCAGGCATAGTCGTAGGTCCGCTCGTCGCCCATCACGCCGACCGTCCGGACCGGCAGAAGCACGGCGAAGGCCTGCCAGATCGCGTCGTAGAGGCCGGCGTTACGGATCTCCTCCAGGTAGATCGTGTCGGCCTTGCGCAGGATCGCCAGCTTCTCCGGCGTGATGTCGCCGGGGATGCGGATCGCCAGGCCCGGCCCGGGGAACGGGTGCCGGCCGATGAAGCTCTCGGGCAGGCCCAGTTCCCGGCCCAGCTTCCGGACCTCGTCCTTGAACAGCTCGCGCAGCGGCTCCACCAGCTTCAGCTTCATCCGCTCGGGCAGGCCGCCGACATTGTGGTGCGACTTGATCGTCATGCCGCCGCCGGACAGGGACACGCTTTCGATCACGTCCGGGTACAGCGTGCCCTGCGCCAGGAACTCGGCGCCGCCGATCTTGTGGGCCTCCTCGTCGAACACGTCGATGAAGGTGGCGCCGATGATCTTGCGCTTCCGCTCGGGGTCCGACACCCCGGCCAGCTTGCCCAGGAACAGGTCCGACGCGTCGCGGTGGATCAGCGGGATATTGTAGTGGTCGCGGAACAGGGTGACGACCTGATCCGCCTCGCCGGACCGCATCAGCCCGGTATCCACGAAGATGCAGGTCAGCTGGTCGCCGATCGCCTCGTGGAGCAGGACCGCCGCGACCGAGCTGTCGACGCCGCCGGACAGGCCGCAGATCACCTTGCCCTTGCCGACCTTGGCGCGGATTCGGGCGATCTCTTCCTCGCGGAAGGCGGCCATGGTCCACTCGCCCCGGCATCCGGCGACATGATGGGTGAAGTTCCTCAGCAGCTGGGCGCCGTGCGGGGTGTGGACCACCTCGGGGTGGAACTGCACGCCGTAGAAATGCCGGTCGTCGTCGGCGATCACGGCGAACGGCGCGCCGTCGCTCTGCCCCACGGCG
This sequence comes from Skermanella sp. TT6, assembly GCF_016653635.2. Taxonomy (NCBI): domain Bacteria; kingdom Pseudomonadati; phylum Pseudomonadota; class Alphaproteobacteria; order Rhodospirillales; family Azospirillaceae; genus Skermanella; species Skermanella cutis. The sequence goes on along the minus strand of NZ_CP067420.1, from coordinate 2,473,766 downwards.
CGGAAACCTTCAGGCAAGCGGGTCACGCGGTCGCCGTGGCTCATCCAGACCTGCTCGCGGGCACCCAGCTCCCACATGCCCTCGAACAGCGCGCAGGGCTCCTTGACGTCCACATAGGCGCGCCCGTACTCGCGGTGCTCGGACCCGGTCACCTCGCCGCCCAGCTGGGCGCACATCACGTGCTGGCCGTAGCAGATACCCAGCACCGGCACCTTCTGCTCGAAGACCTCCTGCGGCGGACGCGGCGAGTTCTCCTGCGAGATGAAGGCGGGGCTGCCGGACAGGATGATCGCCTTGGGATCGAACTCCCTGACCTTCTCCGGCGCCATGCTGAACGGGTGGATCTCGCAATAGACGCCGCTCTCGCGCACCCGACGAGCGATCAGCTGGGTCACCTGGGACCCGAAATCCAGGATGAGAACGCGATCGGCGGTCAGGTCGTTCGAAAGGGGGGCGGTCATGTCTACTCGCTTCAAGCGTGGGAAAGTCTTGCTTCGTCAGAACGTGTGTTAGCGCACCGGAGGGTCGGCGGACAAGCGCGCCAGCGGTGCCAGGTCGCGCCAGCCATAGGCCGCCTCCGTCAGGTCCGCCCCGGCGAAACCGACGATCTTCTCGGCCAGCCGGCAACCGCCCAGGCGTTCGTAGAACCAGCGCGACGGGTTGTTCGCCAGCACCCAGACCACCGCGGAGTTCATACCGTAATTGATCAGTTCGGTCGCCATGGCGGCCATCAGGTGGCGGCCGATGCCCCGGCCCTGCGCATGGTCGTACAGATAGAGCGCGTAGAATTCGCCGCCATAGCCTTCGATGGCGGTCCGCTGGGTCCCGCAGGATGCGAACCCCACGATTCCGGTCGGCGGCTCCACGGCGACGAAGCTGCCATGGATGCGGGACCGGTCGGCCAGGATCCTCCGCCAGCGCTGCGCGTAGCCCGGCACGGACAGGCCGAGCAGGTAGCTGTCGGGCACCATGCCCGGATATGTCGTTCGCCAACTGGCGACATGAACCTCGGCGATGCCTGCCGCGTCTTCCGGACGGGCGGGACGGATCAGCGCCATGCCTCCTCACTTCGCCGCGCGAGCGGCGTCACGTCGGACCACCCGTAGGCCACTTCCATCACCCGCGTGCCGTCGAACATCAGCGGACGCTCGCTTACCAACACGCCGCCCATTTTCTCATAGAAACGGCGGGCGCGTAAATTGTCGCGCAAGGCCCAGACGGTGCTGGCGGTCATGCCTCGAAGCACGAGGTTCGCCGCCATGGTGGTCATCAGCCGGGTGCCCAGCCCGCGGCCCTGCCCGACCTGGAGGACGTAGAGCGCGTGGAACTCCCCGGAATAATCGGCGAGGCCGACCTGCTCCGGTCCGGTGACGCCGAACCCGACGACCCGATCCTCGCCCTCTACCGGCATCTCGGCGACGAAGACGTCGATCCGGTTCCGCTTGTTGTCCAGCACCTGCGCCCAGTACCGCGTGCGGCTGAACACGTCCATGGCGGCCAGCGTGCGGTCGGGGACGATGCCGGGGTAGGTCTCGCGCCAGCCGGCTACGTGGACATAGGCGATCGCGGCGGCATCGTCGAGCCGTGCGCGCCGGATCCGCCCGATCATTCGGCGGCGCTCCCGCGCTCCAGCACGGCGGCAAAGAAGCCGTCCGTGCCATGGCGCGCCGGCGACAGGCGCATGAAGGGGCCGGTTCCCGGGCCGGCGGTGCCGACGGCGCTGGTCCACAACTCGTCCACCGGCTTGACCGCGAAGTCGGGATGGGCCGCCAGGAAGGCTTCGACCTGCCGCTCGTTCTCTTGGGGCAGCATGGAGCAGGTCGCGTAGACCAGCCGCCCGCCCGGCTTCACCAGCCGCGCCGCCGAGTCGAGGATGCCGTGCTGGAGCTTCTCCAACTCCTCCAGCCCCGGCCCGAGAAGCCGCCAGCGGCTGTCCGGGTTGCGCCGCCAGGTGCCCGTGCCGGTGCAGGGCGCATCCACCAGGACTCGGTCGAACTTTCCCTTGTGGCGCTTCACCCAGGGATCGCGCTCGCTGGACAGCGCCCGGGTCTCGACATTGTGGAGGCCGGCACGGCGGATCCGCTCCGCCGCGCGCTTCAGCCGCTTCTCCAGCACGTCGCAGGCGACCAACCGGCCCTTGTTCTGCATGCCGGCCGCGATCGCCAGCGCCTTGCCCCCGGCTCCGGAGCAGAAATCCACCACCTGATGTCCGGGCTTCGCGTCGGTCAGCAACCCGATCAACTGCGAGCCCTCGTCCTGAATCTCGACCATCCCGCTCTTGAACGCATCGGTCGAGGCCAGGGGAGGCCGCCCGTGGATCCGGATGCCGAACGGCGACCAGCGGGTAGGCTCGCCCTCTATCCCGGCGGCGGCCAGCGCCGCCAGCGCCGCGTCGCGGTCCGCCTTGACCGGATTCGCCCTGAGGTCGAGCGGAGCGGGGTCGAGCAGGGCCGCCAGTTCCGGCACGAACCGGTCGCCGAAGAACTCGCGCAGGTGCCCGGCCGCCCAGTCCGGGCATTCGACCGCCACCTCCTCCGGCATGCCGGGGTGGTCCAGGGTGTGGCCGTCGAGCTTGTTGGCCAGCCGGATCTCCCCCTGGCTGAACTGGGCCGGCGCGAATCGGCCGCCGCTGAACAGCTTGTCCAGATGGTCGGCCGGTCGCCCCTGGGCCAGGATCTGGTCCGCGATCAGCAGCGTGCGCGCCGTGACCGGGAAGCCGCCGGCATGCTGGAACCACCAGCGAAGCCGCGCGTGGCGACGCAGCACGCCGTAGACCGTCTCGGCCACGGCGGCGCGATCCTTCGCACCGATGAATCGGCGCGCGCGGAAGAAGGCGCTGATCACGGCGTCTGCCGGACGCGGGGTCACCTCCACCTCGTCGAGGAGTTCGATGGCGGCTTGCAGGCGGGCGCCGGGGGTCATCTTGTCTCTGCTGATCGGACATGGGCACGGGGAAAACGCGAAGGTGTGACATGGGCGATGAAACGCCGCCACGCAACAGCTTTCGTCGTTCCGGCGGCACGAGCGCGTGATGAAAGTGCCGTGGGCGGGTGCGCGGCCCGCCACCCTGGGTACTGCGGCATGAAGAAACTTCGATGATGTATTGCCGAGCGCGCGGACTACCTCCATAGTCCTATGACCGACCCATGGTGCGCCGCACCATGGGCGGGGAGCGAGTCCGATATCGGTAACTTCAATGGTGCGTCGGCTATGTCGCCGGTCGAGATCGTCACTGACATCATGTTCGCCGGACTGTCCGGCATGGTCGGATTCTTCGCGGCCCGCCTGGGCGGCGAGGCCTGGTCGCGGATGATCCTCACGAGCGCCGCCGCGACCCGCGCCCGAACCAAGCTCAGGCGCTGCGCACCGCTGCTGCCCGCCTTCGACCAGCGCCGGGCCAAGTTGCGCATCGCCCTGGCCCAGAGCGAGGCCCGACGCCGCTCGGTAGAGCGCCAGATCGACCAGTTCCAGTCCAAGCTGGAGGAATTGCAGCGGCGGGACGACGAACTGATCCGGATCGTCGGGCGCAAGCGGCCCGGCTGCCGGCTGTTCAAGGCCGTCATGGTAAACCGCCATGTGCAGGCGGCACTGCGCGAAGGACGCTCGCACGGGCTGCTCGACGGCAGCTGGGCGCGGGCACAGCATGTCGAGATCTGGGCCCAGAACCTGCCGGAGGCCAAGGCCAGCCTGGACAACCGCTTCCCGGTCAGCCTCGGATTCATCCTGATCGAGATGATCGAGCCTGAAGAGGCTCCCGGCGCGGCGGCGGACGGCAAAGGGGCGGCCGCATGATCACCACCTACATCCTGTGCTTCTTCACCGGCTATCTCGGCGTGCTGATGGGCCTGCGCCTGGCCCTGGACAGGATCGCTGTCGCCCGCCATCTGGTCAACGGCCTGCAGCGGGACCGGACCCGGCAGGTGGCGGCGATCCGCGAGGCGGCGAGGGGCTGCAGGACCGCCAAGCGCAAGGCGGCCGACAGCGACCTCCTGGTCGGTCGCCTGACGGCGGAGGCGGCGAAGCTGGAGGAGAAGCTCAAGTCCATCCGCAAGAGCGACAACCGGCTGGTCGTCCTGGACGAGCGCCGGCTGCCCGAGGATCACCGCTGGATCGTCGTCATCTCCGGCGGCGGCGGAGCCCTGCCGGAAGCGACCGGCGAGGAAGGCAACGAGAACTGGAGCGGCAACCTCCGCTTCCTGGTCTGGGCGACGACCATGGAGCGCGCGGTCAAGAAGGCCGCGACCCGGTTTCCGCCGAGCCGCGGCTTCAAGATCGAGGTCGCCACGGCACCGAACGGGACGCCGCCCGGCGGCGCCCCATCCCAGCCGACCGCCGCCTAGAGCGGTCCCCGATCAGGTTGAATCGCTCCGGTCCTCGCAGCCGGCCGGTCCATTCGCCGCACTGTGTTGCGCCATGGGCGCAACCTACGGCTCGATGCAGGGCGGAGGTGATGCGGGCCGACGATCGTAGGTTGCGCCCGTGGCGCAACGCATCGAATCAGCCGTCTCGGGCGGGTCGACCTGATCGGGGACAGCTCTAGAGGTCGCGGCGGTAGTTGGGCGCCTCGTTGGTGATCATGATGTCGTGGACGTGGCTCTCGCGCAGGCCCGCGTTGGTGATCTTCACGAAGTTGCAGCGGGTCTGCATCTCCTGGATGCTGCTGTTGCCGGTATAGCCCATGGCCGCCTTCAGCCCGCCGACCAGCTGGTGGATCACGCCGCCGACCGGACCCTTGTAAGGCACGCGTCCCTCGACGCCCTCGGGCACCAGCTTCATGGTGTCGCGGACTTCCTGCTGGAAGTAGCGGTCCGCCGAACCGCGCGCCATGGCGCCGACCGAGCCCATGCCCCGGTAGCTCTTGTAGCTCCGGCCCTGGTACAGGATGACCTCGCCGGGGCTCTCGTCGGTCCCCGCGAACAGGCTGCCCAGCATCGCGCAGTCGGCGCCCGCCGCGATCGCTTTGGCGAGATCGCCGGAATATTTGATGCCGCCGTCGCTGACGACGGGGATGCCCTGGCGGTGGCATTCCTCCACCACGTCCATCACCGCGGTCAGCTGAGGAACGCCGACGCCGGCGACCATGCGGGTCGTGCAGATCGATCCCGGGCCGATTCCGACCTTCACCGCGTCGACGCCGGCCCCGATCAGCGCCTTGGCGGCTTCCGACGTGGCGACGTTGCCGGCGACCACCTGGGTGTAGTTGGACAGCCGGCGCACCCGCTCGATCTGTTCCATCACCTTGCGGGAATGGCCATGGGCGGTATCGACCACCAGCACGTCCACCTCGGCGTCGAACAGCGCCTCGGCGCGGGCCAGCCCGTCCTCGCCGGTGCCGGTCGCGGCGGCGGCGCGCAGCCGGCCCTTCTCGTCCTTGCAGGCGTTGGGGTGCAGCTGCGCCTTCTCGATGTCCTTGACGGTGACCAGCCCGATGCAGCGGTAGGCATCGTCGACCACCAGCAACTTCTCGATGCGGAACTGGTGGAGCAGCCGCTTGGCCTCCTCCCGGTCCACGCCTTCGCGGACCGTCACCAGCCTTTCGCTGGTCATCAGCTCCGAGACGCGCTGCTGCGGGTTGGACGCGAAACGGACGTCGCGGTTGGTCAGGATGCCAACCAGCTTGCCCGAGGGCTGCTCGACCACGGGAATACCGGAAATGCGGTAATTCGCCATCAGGCCCAGGGCGTTGGCCAGGGAGGCGGTCGGCTCGATCGTGATCGGGTTGACCACCATGCCGGATTCGAACCGCTTGACCCGCCGGACCTCGTCCGCCTGCCGCTCGATATCCATATTGCGATGGAGCACGCCGATGCCGCCGGCCTGCGCCATGGCGATGGCGAGGCTGCTTTCGGTCACCGTGTCCATGGCGGCGGACATCAGCGGAATGCCAAGTTCGATCGTCTTGGTCAGCCGGGTGCGGGTATCCGTCTGGGCCGGCAGCACCGAGGATTCGGCCGGCACCAGCAGGACGTCGTCGAAGGTGAGGGCTTCGCGGAACTGCGCTATCTGGGCCATTAACCGTCTCCTGGCGTAAAATTTGCGGCACTATACACAGGAAACGCGCCCTGTGAAGTCTACGTTGCCTTGCGGCATACGCAGGGCTCGCCCCATCGCGCCCTGGTGTCTCCACGCGTCAGCCGACGGACGGTTCGCATATCCGGTGAGCCTTGCCCGCTGATGCTAAATAGTGGTAGATTGCACCCGGCAAGGAGTGCGATGAGTGGCACAACATTTCCGATTTAGTCTATTGGGCAGTCCCGATCACCGGGAACCGCGAAGCGTGTCTGAGCCGCCCGCGCATAAAGGGCCGCGCCTTCCCGGGAGCCTCGCCGAATACCTGAGCCTCCACCACGATGAATTGATCACCTTGGTTGAGGCGAGGCGACGGCCGGAACACGCGGACCAGTGGGAAGAAATCTGAAACCCTCGGCAGATACCCGGCACTGGATTGACTGATCAGAAGAATGGGCTCCAGGTATACTCTCATCGCATTCAAAGGAGTCCTGAAGGACAGCGGACGGAATCATCCCGACGAAGCACCCTTCACTATGCAAAGATCTCATTTGACCGAGGATGAGCGGACCGCTTGCGAATTCGTGATTGAACTTATCCGGAACTACGGGTTCGAGCAGCGGAGAATTGAACCCGACGCAGCCTTGGGCATTCTTGATCATGGTCGAGGCCATTTTCCTTCCGAACCCTCGGACCCGACAAGGACGGTCTGCGGCCGTTACGCCGTCGTTAGGTCGCAGGTCGGAACATCCGGTATCCTGGTTCTCTTCATCCAGTCAAGGCTTCGTGGTGATCGGACTATCGAAATGATCGGTCTGCGGAGATTCAAGACTTTCTCGGACGGATCGCCGGACTTCGGCACCATTTCACCCGTCGTTCCGTCCCGCCCTGACCCGCCGCAAGACGGCTTCTGATCATTCAATCCATGAGGTCCCGCCGGGCCCAATGCAGGACCGCGCGGGACGTCGAGGATCGCCTCCCGTCACACCGACGGGCGGAAAGGCTGTCCCAGGCAGGCGGGCGCCTGGAACCGGCCGCGCCAGGGGCCGGCCGAGATTATGGTCAGCACCGCGATGGTCGCCAGGTAAGGCAGCATGGTGAACACCTGCCCCGGCAGCCCGAAGCCCAGACCGCCGCTTCCCTGCGCGTGAAGCTGGAGGATCGTCACGCCGCCGAAAACATAGGCCCCCAGCAGCACCCGGCCCGGCCGCCAGGATCCGAACACCACCAGCGCCAGCGCGATCCAGCCGCGTCCCGACGTCATGTTCTCCGCCCACATGGGTGTCACCGACAGCGACAGGAAAGCGCCGCCCAGCCCGGCCATGGCGCCGCCGAAGAGGGTCGCCAAGTAGCGCACCCCGATCACCGGATGCCCGATGGAATGCGCGGATTCAGCCGACTCGCCGACCGCCCGCAGCACCATGCCGGCATGGGTCCGCTTCAGGAACCAGCCGACCGCCAGGGTCAGCGCAACGGACAGGTAGACCATGGCGTCGTACTGGAACAGCAGCGGACCCACGACCGGCAGGTCGCTCACGCCGGGAACGGCCAGCTTGGGCAGCCCGGCGATCGGCATGCCGACGAAGCCGGCGCCGATCAGGGCGCTCAGCCCGATCCCGAAGATGGTCAGGGCAAGGCCGGTCGCCACCTGATTCGCCATGAGGGTCAGCACCAGCACCGCGAAGACCAGCGCCAGCGCGGCGCCGGCCAGCGCCGCCGAGCCGATGCCCAGGACAGCGCTGCCGGTCGTCATGGTCACGCCGAAGCCGACCACCGCGCCGATCAGCATCATGCCCTCGACGCCCAGGTTCAGCACGCCCGAGCGTTCCACCACCAGTTCGCCCACGGCGGCGAACAGCATCGGCGTCGCGGCGATCACCACGGATACCGCGATCAGGACGAGGAAATCGATCATGTCGCGGCGACCTCCCGGCGGGGCTTGGCGGCCTGGTGCCTGGCCGACTGGAAACGGATGCGGTACCGGACCAGGAAGTCCGAGGCCAAGAGGTAGAACAGCAGCATCCCTTGGAACACGCCGGTCGCCGCCTGCGGCAATTGGGCATAGACCTGGGCGTTCTCGCCGCCGATATAGGAGATCGCCATCACCAGCCCGGCCAGGATGATCCCCAACGGGTTGAGCCGCCCCAGGAAGGCGACGATGATCGCGGTGAAGCCGTAGCCCGGGGTCAGCTGCGGCGTCAGCTGGCCGATCGGTCCGGCCACCTCGATCATGCCGGCCAGCCCGGCCAGCGCGCCGCCCAGCAGCAGGCTGAGCCAGACGGTGCCCTTCTGGCTGAACCCGGCGAAGCGGGCCGCCATGGGCGCCTGCCCGACCACCTTGACCTGGAAGCCGGTCACCGTGTGGGTCAGCAGGACCCAGGCCGCCACGGCGGCGAACAGCGCGACGAAGGCGCCGGCATGCAGCCGGGTGCCCTCCAGGACGATGGGCAGGATCGCCGCCTCGGTGAACAGCCGGCTCTGCGGGAAGTTGAAGCCTTCCGGGTCGCGCCACGGTCCATGGACCAGGATGCTCAGCACCAGCGTGGCGACATATGTCAGCATCAGGCTGGTCAGGATCTCGCTGACCTCGAACTTCGTCTTCAGGAACGCCGGGATCGCCGCCCACAGCATGCCGCCCAGGGCACCGGCAACGAACATCAGCGGCAGGATCCAGAAGCCCTCGTCACCCCAGAAGGCCAAGGCCACGCCGGCGCCGAATATCGCGCCGATGGTCAGCTGCCCCTCGGCCCCGATGTTCCAGACATTGGCGCGGAAGCCTATGGCGAGCCCCGTCGCGATCAGGATCAGCGGCCCCGCCTTCACCGCCAGCTCGGCGAGGCCGAACTGGGTCTCCAGCGGCGACACCAGGAAGATGTACAGGGTCGATCCCGGGTTCAGCCCCAGGAACATGAACAGCAGGTATCCCGACAGGATGGTCAGCGCGATCGCCAGCAGCGGCGTGCCGTAGACCAGCGACTTCGGGATCTCCCGCCGCGGTTCGAACTTAAGCGACATGCTGGGAGCCCCCTTTGTTCTCCGCCCCCTGGATGGCGGGCACCTCCGCCGACATTCCGTGCAGGCCGCCCATCAGCAAGCCGATCTCCTCCAGGGAGGCGTCCGCCGTGTCGATCGCCTTCGACAGGGTGCCGACATTCAGCACCGCCAGCCGGTCGCACAGGGTCAGCAGCTCGTCCAGATCCTGGGAAACCACGACGATAGCCGCCCCGTTCTGCGCCAAGTTGAACAGCGCCTGGTGGATCGCCGCGGCGGCGCCCGCATCGACGCCCCAGGTCGGCTGGGCGATCACCAGCACCTCGGGCGCCTGGAGGATCTCGCGACCGACGATGTATTTCTGAAGATTGCCGCCGGACAGGCTGCGGGCCGCGGAATCAGGCCCACGCGCCTTGACGCCGAATTCCTGGATGATCCGCTCGGCGAACTCGCGGGTGGCGTCCCGCCGGATCCAGCCGCGCAGCGCCAGCTTCATGCGGTTTCGCGCGCTGATCAGCGCGTTCGACGCCAGGCTCATGTCGGGCACCGCGGCGTGGCCGTTGCGCTCCTCGGGAACGCAGCAGAGGCCCAGCGCCCGCCGGCGCTCGACGCCCAGGCCGCCGACCGGCTTGCCGTCCAGCCGGATGCTATCCGGGTTTCCGACCGTCAGCTCGCCCGACAGCGCCCGCATCAGCTCGTTCTGGCCGTTGCCGGCGACGCCGGCGATGCCGAAGATCTCCCCGGCCGCCACCTCGAACCCGACGCGCCTCAGCGTGGTCCCGAACGGCTGATCGGTCGCCAAATCGAGTGCCTCGACGGTGAAGCGGGTGGCGGCCTTGGGCCGGGTCCCCCGCCGGGCCAGTGTCTTCAGCTCGGCGCCGATCATCATCTGCGCCATGCCGCGGGTGGATTCCACCGCCGGGTCGCATTCCCCGACCACCTTGCCGCCGCGCAGGATCGTGGCGTGGTCGCAGAGGTCCTTGATCTCCTGGAGTTTGTGGCTGATGTAGAGGATCGAGCAGCCCTCCGATGCCAGCAGCCGCAACGTGCCGAACAGCCGCTCGACCTCCTGCGGGGTCAGCACGGAAGTCGGCTCGTCCATGATCAGCAGCTTGGGATCCTGGAGCAGGCAGCGTACGATCTCGACCCGCTGACGCTCCCCGACCGACAGGGTGTGGATTTCTCGCCTCGGGTCCAGCGGCAGCCCGTAGGCCTGCGAGACTTCCACGATCCGCCCGGACAGGGTGCGCATGTCGGGCTTGCCTTCCAGCCCCAGCGCGATGTTCTCCAGCACCGTCATGGCGTCGAACAGCGAAAAGTGCTGGAACACCATGCCGATGCCGAGCCGGCGCGCCGCGTGCGGGTTGGCAAGCTGGACGGCCTGCCCGTTCCACAGCACCTCACCCTCGTCGGCATGCAGCACGCCGTAGATGATCTTCACCAGCGTGCTCTTGCCGGCGCCGTTCTCCCCCAGCAGTGCATGGATCTCGCCCGGCTGGACGGAGAAGCCGACCCCGTCGTTGGCGACGACGCCGGGAAATCGCTTGGTTATTCCGCGAAGCTCAAGGCGGGGCGGAACCCCGCCGGCATCGTTGGTCATGTTCACTCTCCCAGTTCGGCGGGACCCTGTTCCCTCTATGCCTCGGCGTTCGCGGGTTCTGATGCCTCTTTGGACGCTTCGGCCGTCGTTATCAAGAGTTCAGCGGCGACCAGCGCCGCGATCACCTCCGGTCGCTTGTCGCGGTGCAGGGCGGACCCGATCGGGCAGGTCAGCCGGTCCAGCACGCCCGGGTTCCCCCCTTGGGCGGCGAAGGTCCGCTCGAACCGCCGCCGCTTGGTCGCCGAGCCGATCAGGCCGGCATAGGCGAAGTCCCCGCGCCGCAGCACCGCTTGCGTGATTTGGAAGTCCAGGGCGTGCAGGTGCGTCAGCACCAGAAAGCAGGCCCCCGGCGGCGCCTCGGCGACCATGTCCAGCGGCGAGTCCGTGACGACCCGGCGCACCTTGGCCCCCGGCATGGCATCCGGGAACTCCTCCGCCCGCCCGTCGATCCACAGCACGTCCAGCGGCAGCGGCGCCAGCGCCGACGCGATCGCCTTGCCCACGTGGCCGGCGCCGAACAGCAGCACCCGGGGCAGCCTGGCGGCGGCGTCCGCTTCCTCGGCCTGGAGCCGCGCCAGCACCGCCGCGTCGGCCTGCTCCAGCCGAAGCGTCACGTGGCCGCCGCAGCACTGGCCGATCGCGGGACCGAGCGGCACCTCGATCACCTCCTCCAACTCTGCCATGGACCGTGCCCGGGCGATCGCGTCCCATTCCAGCCGGCCGCCGCCGATCGTCCCGGCCGTGGCCGCCGGACCGACCAGCATCCGCGCGCCCGGTTCGCGCGGGGTGGAGCCCCGCGCCGCGGCCACCGTCACCAGCGCCGCGCGTTCGCCACGCGCCAGCATGGCCCTCAGCGCCGGCGCCAGCCCGGTCATGCCTGCCGCTTTCCCGCCCGCAGGGACTCGATCGCCGTCAGCACCTTCTCCGGCGTGGCCGGCGGATCGATCCTCGGGCAGGTCGCGTAGTCGCCGACGCTCGCCACCGCGTCCGAGATCGCGTGGAGCACCGACATGCCCAGCATGAAGGGCGGCTCCCCGACCGCCTTGGAGCGGTAGATCGTGTCCTTTCGGTTCCGCGCGTTCTCCAGCAGGTGGACGTTGAAGATGCGCGGCCGGTCGCTGCAGGCCGGGATCTTGTATGTGCTGGGCGCGTGGGTCCGCAGATGCCCCCGCTGGTCCCACCACAGCTCCTCCATGGTCAGCCAGCCCATGCCCTGCACGAAACCGCCCTCGACCTGGCCGCGGTCCAGCGCCGGGTTCAGCGAATGCCCCACATCGTGCAGGATATCGACCCGGTCGACCCTGTACTCCCCGGTCAGCGTATCGACGGTCACCTCGGCCGCCGCAGCACCGTAGGAGAAGTAATAGAACGGCTTGCCCCGACCGGCCGCCCGGTCCCAGTGGATCTCCGGCGTCTTGTAGAATCCGGTGGACGAAAGCTGGATGCGCGCCATGTAGGCCGTCCGCACCAAGTCGCCGAACGGGATCTCCTGGTTGCCGATCCGCACCCGGTTGGGCAGGAACACCACCTGCTCCCGGGGCACACCCCAGTTCTCGACCGCGAAGCCGATCAGCCGCTCCTTGATCGTCGCCGCCGCATTCTGAGCGGCCTTGCCGTTCAGGTCGGCCCCCGACGACGCCGCGGTGGCCGAGGTGTTGGGCACCTTGCCGGTCGTGGTCGCCGTGACGCGGACCTTCTCGATGTCGATCTGGAACTCCTCGGCGACGACCTGGGCGACCTTCACGTAGAGCCCCTGCCCCATCTCGGTCCCGCCGTGGTTCAGGTGGACGGTGCCGTCGGTATAGACATGGACCAGCGCGCCGGCCTGATTGTACTGGGTGGCCGTGAAGGAAATGCCGAACTTGACCGGCGTCAGCGCGATCCCCTTTCGCAGCCAGCCGCCCCTGGCGTTGTGCGCCCGGATCGCGTCGCGCCGCGCCCGGTAGTCAGACCGCTCCTCCAGCGCCGAGACGATCTCAGGCGCGATATTGTCCTCCACGGTCTGGTGATAGGGCGTCAGGTCCCGGCCTTCGCCGCCGTAGAAATTCAGCTTGCGGATCTCCAGCGGGTCCTTGCCCACGGCATAGGCGACCTCCTCGATCACCCGTTCCGCCGCGACCATCCCCTGGGGTCCGCCGAACCCGCGGAATGCCGTGTTGGACACCGTGTTGGTCTTCAGCGGCAGCGACTTCGCCGTGACCGCCTCGTAGAAATAGGTGTTGTCGCAGTGGAACAGCGCCCGGTCGGTCACCGGCCCGGACAGGTCGGCGGCGAACCCGCAGCGCGCGGCGAACAGGAACTCGACGCCCCGGATCCGCCCGTCATCGTCGAACCCGACGCGGTAATCCACCTCGAAGTCGTGGCGCTTGCCGGTGATCACCATGTCGTCGTCGCGGTCCGGCCGAAGCTTCGCCGCCCGGCCCGTCTTCCTGGCGACCACGGCTGCCGTCGCCGCGAAGAGATTCGCCTGCGTCTCCTTGCCCCCGAACGCCCCGCCCATGCGCCGGACCTCGACCGCCACGGCGTTGGCCGGCACGTTCAGCACATGGGCGACGATGTGCTGGACCTCGCTGGGATGCTGGGTCGAGCAATGGACCAGTACCTCGTCGTCCTCGCCGGGGACGGCCATGGCGATCTGGCCCTCCAGATAGAAATGGTCCTGGCCGCCGATCGAGATCCTGCCTTCCAGCCGGTGCGGCGCTCCGGCGATCGCCGCATCCGACTCGCCGCGCTTCAGGACCATGGGCGGGAACACCACGGTTCCGCGCTCCCGCGCCCGGTCCAGGGTCAGCACCGGCTCCAGGTCCTCGTAGGTCGCGACCGCGAGCCGCGCCGCCCGGCGCGCCTGCTCCCGGGTCTCCGCCGCCACCGCGAACAGGGGCTGGCCGGCATACTCGATCAGGTCGTCGGCGAACAGCGGCTCGTCATGCCGGCCCATGCAGCTCACGTCGTTGACGCCCGGCACGTCCGCCGCCGTGACGACCTCGACCACCCCCGGCGCCGATTTCACCGCCGACAGGTCCAGCGACACCAGCCTTGCATGGGGCCGATCGCTGAGGCCGAGATAGACGTGCAGCAGCCCCGCGGGTTCCCGGATATCGTCGACATAGACGGCTTCGCCGGTCACGTGCTTGTGCGCGCTGTCGTGCCGCCGGTCGGAATGCACGGCACCGGAAATGCGCTCGACGAGACCCGCCTCCGTTGAATCAGGCATGGACCAGCCTCCGGTCGCCGACCAGGCGCGTATCCGCCTCGGGGTCGGTGGTTTCCACATAGAGTTTCATCAGCAGGTTGGCCGCCACGGCTCTGCGGTAGGACGCGCTGGCCCGCCAGTCGGTCAGCGGGGTGAAGTCCCGGCCCAGCGCCGCCATGGCATCGCGCACGGTCGCCTCGCTCCAGGGCTTGCCGACCAGCGCCTTCTCGGCCTCGACCGCCCGTTTCGGGGTCGCGGCCATCCCGCCATAGGCGATCCTGGCTTCCGCCACGGTGCCGCCATCGATCCTGACCGAGAAGCAGGCGCACACCGCCGAGATGTCCTGGTCGAACCGCTTGGTGATCTTGTAGGCACGGAACCGCGCACCCGGCGCGGGTTTGGGCAGGACGACGGTCTCGACGAACTCGCCTGCCCGCCGGTCCTGCTTGCCGTAGTCGATGAAGAAATCCTCGATCGGCATCGACCGCCGGCCGTCCTTCGACCGCAGCACCAGCGTGGCGCCCGCCGCGATCAGGGCCGGCGGCGTGTCGCCGATGGGCGAGCCGTTGGCGATGTTGCCGCCGATCGTGCCGACGTTCCGCACCTGCACCGCCCCGATCCGCCGGATCAGCTCGCCGAAATCGGGATAGAGCGCCCCGACGGGACCCATGACGTCGGTGTAGGTGGCTCCGGCCGAGATCTCCAGCGCGGTGCCGGTGTCCCGGATTTCCCGGAAGCCCTGGATGCGCCCCGTGTAGATGACGACGTCCAGCACCCGCTGGAACTTGGTGACCCAGAGCCCGACGTCGGTCGCTCCCGAGACGATCCGGGCATCCGGATGGTCGGCCAGCAGGTCCGCGAACGCCTCCAGCGTCGCCGGGGCGTAGAACAGCCGCCCGGCCTTTCCGACGCGCAGCGTCTCGCCGTCCTGCAATCCCGCCAGCCGATCCGCCGTGACCGCGGCCTCCGCCGCGAAGCGGTCCGCGGCCGGCGCTCCCAGCGCGTACATCCGCTCGCTCGCCGCGACGATCGGCGAGTATCCCGTGCAGCGGCACAGGTTGCCGGCCAGCGCGTCGTCCACCGCGGCGCCGTCCGGAGCCTCCTCGCCCTTGTACAGCGCGAACATGGACATGACGAAGCCGGGCGTGCAGAAGCCGCATTGCGACCCGTGGCAATCCACCAGGGCCTGCTGCACCGGATGGAGCGAGCCGTCCGCTCCCTTCAGGTGCTCGACCGTCAGCACCTGGCAGCCGTCCAGCGTCGCGACGAAGCGGATGCAGGCGTTCACCGCCTCGTACCGCACGCGGCCGCCCTCCAGCCGCCCGACCACCACGGTGCAGGCGCCGCAGTCGCCTTCCGCGCAGCCCTCCTTGGTGCCGACCTTGCGCTGGTCCAGGCGCAGCCAGTCCAGCACCGTCAGGGTCGGATCGACCTCCCGGATCTCGATCAGCCGGTCTCCCAGCAGAAACCTTACGCAATCGCGCATGCAACGTCTCCCCTCGCGTCAGCTTCCGCGATATGTCGAATAGGCGAACGGGCTGACCAGCAGCGGCACGTGGTAATGGGCGCCGGCGTCCGCGATCCCGAAGCGCAACGGGATGCCGTCAAGGAACGGCGGGTCGGGGAGGTCTACCGCGATCTTCCGGAAATAGCCGTCCACCTCGAACACCAGTTCGTAGATCCCCGTCCGCATCCCGTCGCCGGACAGCAACGGCTCGTCGCACCGCCCGTCGGAATTCGTCTTGGCCTCGGTGATCTTCTCCCGCGCGTCGCCGTCGATCCGGAACAGCGTCACCACCATCCCCGCCGCCGGCGTTCCGTGCATGGTATCGAGGACATGGGTGGTGAGTCGTCCTCCGCTCGCCGCCGCCCCGCTCTCCGCCTGCTGTGAAGTCGCCGCCATGTATCTCTCCTAGCTCGCCTGTTTTCGACTTGTTATCGGTTCGCGGAGTTTCCTAAATTATTCTTTCACCACTCCGTCTCCGCCGTCGACATCCCTCGGGCGGAAAGAGTTTCAAAACTTTCAGGAAGGTCGCGCCGCGGGGATGGCATTATTTTGACGCTACGATCCTAATGGTGGAAGGGCACAAATGTCTCCGGATAGTTCGAAGGGTCTCGCAACCGTCGTGCCAACGGGCGCCGCTCCGGACGACAAGGCCGCCACCGACTTCGTCGCCCGCTTCGGCGGCGTGTTCGAGCATTCGCCCTGGGTGGCGGAGACAGCCCTCGCCGCCCACTCCGCCATCGCCTTCGCCGACATACCAACGCTCCATGGCGGGATGTGCGCCGCGGTGCGTGCCGCCGGCCGGGACCGCCAACTGGCGCTTCTCCGGGCGCACCCCGATCTTGCCGGAAAGCTCGCCGTGGCCGGCGGGCTGACGGCTGACTCCGCCTCGGAGCAGGCCGGTGCCGGCTTGGACCGCTGCACGCCGGAGGAGTTCGCGCGCCTTCAGGTGCTTAACGACTCCTACACGGAGAAGTTCGGCTTCCCCTTCATCATCGCCGTCCGGGGGCTGACCCGCGCCGACATCCTGGACGCCTTCGAGCACCGTATCCACAACACGCCCGAGCAGGAATTCGAGACCGCGCTGGCCCAGGTGGAGCGTATCGCGCTGCTCCGTCTCCAGCAGATGGGCCCGGCTCCCGGCAGGACCCTGATGGACCGGCTCGACGCGTTCGCCGCCATTTCCGCCGAACCGGACGCGCTGACCCGCCTGTTCCTGACACCCGAGCACCGGGCCGCCGCCGACCGGCTGATGGCTTGGATGGCCGAGGCCGGGATGGCGGCACGCATCGACGCGGCCGGCAACGTCGTCGGCCGGTACGAGGGAACCCGGCCCGGACTGCCGGCCCTGCTGATCGGTTCCCACATCGACACCGTGCGCAATGCCGGCAAGTATGACGGCAACCTGGGCGTCCTGGCCGGAGTCGCCGCCGTCGCCGAATTGCACCGGCGCGGCGAGCGCCTGCCCTTCGCGGTCGAGGTCGTCGGCTTCGGCGACGAGGAGGGTGTCCGCTTTCCCGTGACCCTGACCGGCAGCCGAGCCCTGGCGGGCCGCTTCGACCCGGCCGCCCTGGACGCGGTGGACGCCGACGGCATCGGCTACGCCGACGCCCTGCGCGCCTTCGGCGGCGACCCGGACGCCATCGCCTCCGCGGCCCGCGATCCCGCCGACATCCTGGCCTATGTGGAGGCGCACATCGAGCAGGGACCGGTACTGGAAGCCGAAAGCCTCGGTGTCGGCGTCGTCACCGGCATCAACGGCGCCTCCCGCTACAGGGTGAAGGTCGGCGGGACCGCCGGACATGCCGGCACCGTCCCCATGTCGCTCCGGCGCGACGCCCTGGCGGGGGCGGCCGAGATGATCCTGTCGGTCGAACGCCGCGCCCAGGCGATCCCCGACCTCGTCGCGACGGTCGGCCGGATCGAGGCGAAGCCCGGCGCCGTGAACGTCATCCCCGGCGGAACCGTGTTCACGATCGACATCCGTTCCCCGGACGACACCGTGCGCCTCTCCGCGATGGAGGCCATCGCCGACGATTTCGCCGCCATCGCCGCCCGCCGCGCCTTGGCCTTCTCGATCGAGAAGACCCACGACGCTCCTGCCACGGCATGCGCCCCGGCGCTGATCGACCAGCTGTCCGCAGCCGTCGAACGCTGCGGCCTCCCTCCCCGCCGCCTGCCCAGCGGTGCCGGCCATGACGCCATGGCCGTCGCATCCCTTTGCCCCGTCGGCATGCTCTTCACCCGCTGCCGGGGCGGCATCAGCCACAATCCCGCCGAATCCATCACTGTAGAGGATGCCGACCTGACCGTCCGCGTCATCCTGGATTTCATCCGCCATCTCCGGCGTTGATCATCGATCAACAAGGTTCCCATACGTCGGCGGCATATCAGCAACCCGCCGACCCCTGCCTCCTCGTCCTTGAACCGCCGGTGGGGACGGCCAATATGTTAGCATCCTAATAATAAGCTTGCTTGGTTCAGTGTCATGAATTCAAAGACGGCCAATCTCCGGGCGACCTTCGGGTTCCGGCTGGCACGGATCGCGCGCCATTGGCGCCGCGAGATCGACGACGGCCTCCGCCCCTACGGCCTGACCGAGGCCACCTGGCTGCCGCTGCTGCATCTGTCCCACATGGGGAACGAGGCGAAGCAGAAGGACCTCGCCGCCTCGCTCGACATCGAGGGCGCGTCCCTGGTCCGCCTGCTCGACGCGCTGGAGTCGTCGGGCCTGATCGAGCGGTTCGATCACGAGACCGACCGCCGGGCCAAGGTGGTCCGGCTGACCGCGCGCGGTCACGACCTGCTGGACGGCGTCAACGGCGTCGCCGCCGGAATCCGCCGCCGCCTGCTGCTCGGCGTGCTCGACGACGAGATCGCCTCGACGCTCCGCATCTTCGACCGGATCGAGCAGAGCTACTGCCTCGACCATCCGGACGACGAAGCCCGGGAACCCAAGCGGGCGGCCGGCTGACGCGCCGCCGATGTTCCTGTTCGACCCCCGCAACCTGCTGTTCGCGGCGAAGGCTTACGGCGCCGCGATGCTGGCGCTCTACATCGCCTTCGCGATGGACCTGCCCCACCCGTCCTGGTCGATGCTGACGGTATTCGTCGTGGCACAGCCGCTGGCGGGCATGGTCCAGTCCAAGGCCGCCTATCGGGTGATCGGCACCATCGTCGGTTCGGCTTTCGCGGTCTTCGCGATCACCGCCTTCAACGGTTCCCCGGAGCTGCTGAGCCTCGTGCTTTCGCTGTGGGTCGGCCTCTGCGTCTACGCGACCGTGCTGGAGAAGACACCGCGCAGCTACGCCTTCATGCTGGCCGGCTACACCGCGGGTTTCGTGGCCTTTCCCATCGTGGACACCCCCGCGATCATCTTCGACACGGCCATCGCCCGCTGCCAGGAGATCATCCTGGGCATCCTCTGCATGGTGGTGGTCAGCCAGATCGTCTTCCCCCAGCGGGTCGGCCCCCAGCTCATGGGCCGGCTGTCCGCCTGGTTCGACGATGCCGGCCGTTGGTCGTCCGACGTGCTGACGGAGCGGACCGCCGGAACCGCGGGCGAGGCCGACCGGCACCGGCTGATCGTGAACGCCGCCGCCCTCGATGCCCTGCGCGTCCACGCCCGCTACGACACCCCCGAGCTTCGAGGAGCGGACGCAGGCATCCGCCGGCTCCAGCGCCGGCTCCAGATGCTGCTGTCCAACGCGGTGGCGATCCAGGACCGGCTCCGCACCCTTCACCGGACCTGCCCCGACCTGGCGGAGGCCTGGAGCCCCCTTCTGGCCGACGCGGCCTCCTGGATCGACGGCTCGGCGGGGTCCGACCCGCAGGACCGTCAAAAGTCGCGGGACCAGCTTCTGGCCCGGATCGATGCCGCGGCCCCCCCCGACGGGGAGATCCGCCGCGATGCCGACGCGATGCTCGTTCGCTCGCTGGCGGCCCGGGTCCGCGACCTGATCCTCTACTGGGACGAAAGCCTGACCCTGCGCGAAACCATCCAGTCCGGCGAGCGGGTCGCCTCCCGCGAGGAAGCACCCTCCCTGCACCGCGACCATCTGCCCGCCGCCTTGTCCGGCGCCGCGGCGTCGGTCGCCGTCCTGCTCTGCACCGGCTTCTGGATCGCAACCGGGTGGTCGCACGGCTACCTCGCCGCGATGATGGCGGGCGTCGGCGCCAGCCTGTTCGCGACGCTCGACAATCCGGCGGGCGCCGCCGCCAAGTTCCTCAACCTCGCGATCGTCGCCATGCTGCTCGCCGGCGGCTACCTGCTGTTCGTCCTCCCGGCGGTCACCAGCTTCCCGATGCTGGTGGTGGCGCTGGCACCCGTCTTCATCCCGCTCGCCGCCGCCATCGCGGTGCCGACCCACATTCCGGTGGCGCTGCCTGTCCTCCTGACGACAGCGGCGACCCTGGCGCTCCAGAACACCTATACCATCGACTTCGCGGAGTTCCTGAACGGCGGGATCGCCCAGGTTATCGGCCTCGGCTCGGCCGTCGTGGCCCTGTCGCTGACCCGCTCGCTCGGTGCGGACTGGACCGTGGGCCGCCTGATGCAGGCCGTCAGGAGGGACCTGGCCCGGTTGGCCGGAGGTGACGCCGGTCTCGACCGCCGCCGGTTCGAGGGCCGGATGTACGACCGCCTGGGCGGCCTGGTTCCCCGGCTGGCCCTGGTATCCGCCAGGCCGGAGGGGCGGCACCTGATGCGCGACGCGCTGGCCGGGCTGCGCGTCGGCCTGAACCTTCTGGCGCTGCGCCGCGACCGTGACCGTCTCCCTCCGGAGGCGGCGGCCGAGCTGTCACGGGTGCTCGCCGCGATCCGCGGGCACTTCGCCGGGACCGGCGGCGACCGTTCGACGGAGGATCTCCGCACGGCGCTCGACGGCACGGTGGCGCGCCTGTCCGCGATGGAGACGGGACCGGCCGGCACCGAAGTGCTGCTGTCGCTGTTTGGCATCCGGCAGGCGCTGGTCCATTTCCAGCGGCCGGCATGATCAAGGACAAGTCATGAAGGAACTCGACATCGCCGGCGTCTATGTCACGCCGATCCTCGGCTGGGCGCTGATCGCCTTCGTGGTCTGGACGATGCTCCGCCGCCTGATCGACCGCGTCGGGGCATCGCGCTGGATCTGGCACCGCGGCCTGTTCGACGCGGCGCTGTTCGTCATCGTCCTGGGCGGCGTGGCGGCGGTCGCCGGATAACGGAAGCATACGAAGATGAAATTCGCCATTCCCCTCGCCCGCATCGCCGTCACGCTGGTCACGGTGGCCGTCGCCGCCGTCGTCGGCTGGTACCTGTGGGACTACTACATGGCCCAGCCCTGGACGCGCGACGGGCGGGTCCGCGCCGACGTCATCCAGGTATCGCCCGACGTCTCCGGCATCGTCGCCCGCGTCCAGGTCCGCGACAACCAGCATGTCCGGCGCGGCGACCTGCTGTTCACCATTGACCAGGACCGCTACCGGCTGGCGGTCGAGCAGGCCCAGGCGCTGGTCGAAAGCCGCCGCGCCGACATGGTGCAGCACGAGCGCGACATGGACCGGCAGCACCGCCTGAGCGGCGGCGTCGTGTCCGTCGCCGACCGGGAGGCGGCCGAGTCCGCCTTCGCCATCACCCAGGCCAGCTTCCGGCAGGCCCAGTCCGACCTGGACATGGCGACGCTGAACCTGGAGCGCACCGACGTGCGCGCCGTCGCGGACGGCTACGTCACCAACCTGGAGCTTCATGTCGGCGACTACGTCCAGTCGGGCAGCCCGGCCCTGGCCCTGGTGGACAGCAACTCGTTCCATGTCGTGGGATACTTCGAGGAGACGAAGCTGCCGCGCATCCGCGAGGGGGCGCGGGCGTCGGTCGCCCTGATGGGCCTCGGCCGGACCTTCCAGGGCCATGTGGACAGCATCGCGAGCGGCATCGTGGACCGCGAGCGCAGCCAGAGCCCCGACCTGCTGGCCAACATCAATCCCACTTTCACCTGGGTCCGCCTGGCCCAGCGCATCCCGGTCCGGATCGCGCTGGACGACATGCCGGACGGATGGCAGCCGCGGGCCGGCCTGACCGCGACCGTGACGATCCTGCCGGATCCGGTTCCCGCGGACCGGTAGGTTTCCGCCCGATGATCCGCACGATCGTTTGAAGGTGTTTCGGGCAGAAGGCGGATTGTCCGTCTGATCCAACCCACGGACTATTCCCGGGCAAGTTCCACGCGAGGCAGCCATAAGACAACAACAGCCTCGATCAGAAGCCGGGAGGGAACGTGACAGCCGAGACCCTGAACAAGAGCGTCGAGACCGACGCCGCCGCCGATCCGGAACGGGGCGACCGCTCCGCCGACATCGACTACATGCCGCCCCTGACCCAGGCGGTTCCGCTGGGCATCCAGCACGTCCTCGCCATGTTCGTCGGCAACGTCACGGTTCCGATCATCCTGGCTAAGGCCGTGGGCGCCACGCCGGATCAGGTGGTCTTCCTGGTCCAGGCGGCCATGTTCGTCGCCGGGGTGGCGACGCTGGTCCAGACGCTGGGCATCGGGCCGGTGGGCGCCAGGCTGCCGATCGTGATGGGCACCAGCTTCGGTTTCGTCCCGGTCATGATCCCGATCGCCCAGGCCTACGGCCTGCCCGCCGTCATGGGCGGCGCGCTGGTCGGCGGCCTCCTGATGGCCGGCGCGGGCCTGTACATCCGCCGGATCAATTTCCTGTTCCCACCGGTCGTGACCGGGACCTTCGTCGTCATGATCGGCATGATCCTGCTGCCGGTCGGCTTCGCCTATGTCGGCGGCGGCTTCGGCGCCGCCGATTTCGGGGCGCCCCGCCACCTGCTGCTGGCGGCCCTGGTGTTCGGCGTCACCCTGGTGTTCCACCAGTTCTTCAAGGGCTTCCTCGCCATGGCGGCCGTGCTGATCGGCCTGCTGGTCGGCTACGTGGCCGCCATCCCGCTCGGCCTGGTGGATTTCTCCAAGGTGGGCGACGCCGGCTGGTTCCAGCTGCCGCAACCCTTCGCGATCGGGATCGAGTTCCACGCCGCCGCCATCGTCGCCATCGGCCTGATGGCCGTCGTCACGGTGGCCGAGTCCATCGGCGACATCGCGGGCACCGCGATCGGCGGAGCCAACCGCGAGCCGACCCGGCGCGAGCTGTCCGGCGGCGTCATGGCCGACGGGCTGATGAGCAGCTTCGCCGCCGTCTTCAACGCCTTCCCGCAGATCAGCTTCAGCCAGAATGTCGGGCTGGTCGCGCTGACCGGCGTCGCCAGCCGCTTCGTCGTGGCGATCGGCGGGCTGTTCCTGATCGTGGCCGGTCTTCTGCCCAAGCTGGGCGCCCTGGTGTCGACCGTGCCCAACGCCGTGCTGGGCGGGGCCGTGGTGATCATGTTCGGCCTGATCACCAGCGCCGGCATGAAGATGCTGAGCCGGATCGAGTTCAACAAGCGCAACATGCTGATCATCGGCGTCTCGCTGGCCGTAGCGATCGGCCTGCCGGCCCAGAAGGGCCTGATTGCGGCGGCACCGGACAGCTTGCAGACGATCCTGGAATCCGGCCTGATCCCCGGTGCCGTTATCGCGATCCTGCTCAACCTCCTGCTGCCCCGGGGCGGCGTCGAGGAAGAGCACCATTGATCGCCCGCCCCTACTGACCAGCCCCTGAAAGGACCTGCCCCATGCGGCTCTGGATCAAGGACCCCCTCGCCATCCTCGCCGATGGTGCCGACCGCGGGATCGTCGTCGAGCAGGGCCGCATCGTCGAACGGGTGGCGGCGGGCCGGGAACCCGCCGTTCCCGCCGACGCGGTGTTCGACGCCGGCGACCATGTCGTGCTCCCCGGTCTGATCAACACCCACCATCATTTCTATCAGACGCTGACCCGCGCCCTCCCCGCCGCCCTGGACAAGGAGCTGTTTCCCTGGCTGAAGGCGCTCTACCCCGTCTGGGCCCGGCTCGACGCGCGGGCCCTGGACTCGGCGGTCACGGTGGCGATGGCCGAGCTGATGCTGTCCGGCTGCACCACGACCACCGACCACCACTATGTCTTCCCCGCCGGGCTGGAGAACGCGATCGACATTGAGGTCGATGTCGCCCGCCGGCTCGGCATGCGCGCCGTGCTGACCCGGGGCTCAATGAACCTGTCCGAGCGCGACGGCGGCCTGCCGCCGGACGGCGTTGTCCAGGACGAGGACACCATCCTGGAGGACAGCCTGCGCCTGATCGAGGCGTACCACCAGCGGGGCGACGGGGCGATGATCCAGATCGCGCTGGCGCCCTGCTCGCCCTTCTCGGTGACCCGCTCGCTCATGACCCGGACGGCGGACCTGGCGGAGCGGCACGGCGTGCGCCTGCATACCCACCTCGCCGAGACGGAGGACGAGAACGCCTTCTGCCTGGAGACCATGGGCCGCCGGCCGCTCGACTACCTGGAAGACTGCGGCTGGCTCAGCGACCGCGTCTGGCTGGCGCACGGCATCCACTTCACCCCCGCCGAAATCGACCGGCTGGCCACGGCCGGAACCGCGGTCACCCACTGCGCGTGCAGCAACCAGGTGCTGGCGTCCGGCATGTGCCCCGTCCACGGAATGGAGCGCGCCGGCGTGAAGGTGGGCCTCGGGGTGGATGGATCCGCCTCGGCCGACAGTTCCAACCTGATCCAGGAGGTCCGGGCCGCCTTCCTGCTCCAGCGCCTGCAGTACGGCGTAAAGGCGATCAGCCACCGAGACGCGCTGCGCTGGGCGACCGCCGGTTCGGCGGCCTGCATCGGCCGGGGGGACCTCGGCACCATCGCGGAGGGGTTCCAGGCCGATCTCGCCCTGTTCAAGCTGGACGAGCTGCGTTTCGCCGGACACGGCGACCCGCTGGCGGCGCTGGTCCTGTGCGGCGCCCAGAGGGCGGACCGCGTCATGGTCGCCGGACGCTGGACGGTCGAGGACGGCCGGATCCCGGGCCTGGACACGGCGGAGCTGGCGCGTGCCCACCAGTCGATCGCCCGTCGGATGACGGCGGACGCCTGAACCTCAGCCCTCCAGGGCAGCCCCGACCGGTCCGAATCCCCGCAGCGGCATCTCAGGCGGCCGTTGCAGCCAATTGTCCTCGGGGTAGTGGCAGGCCCCGTCGATCACGTGGAGAGCATAGGCGCCACGCGGGTGGGGCGACCTGTTGGGCCCGCTCCGGTGAGGCGTCAGCCCGTGCATCAGGACCAGCGTCCCGGCCTCGGCTTCGAGCGGGACGAAGTCGGCGGTCGAGAAGTCGTCAAGTCCGCCCAGGCGCTCCAGGGCCGCACCACCCTCGGGGCGGCGCCGGAACCGGGACAGCAGTCCGCGCCGCTGTCCTCCGGGCTCGACCCAGAGGCAGCCGTTCTCCGTCGTCGCATCCTCCAGCGCGAACCAGAACCCCAGGACGCTCTGGGGCTCGGTATAGAGCCAGGTCGCATCCTGGTGGTTGCCGATCTCGCCGCCGGTTTGCGCCTGCTTGAAGATCACCATCGACTGGAGCAGGCGAGGATCGGCCATTCCGACCTGATTGCAGATGCGTCCGAGGCGCGGGTCGCGCGAAAAGCCGTCGAACAGCGGATCCAGGTCGTGCAAGGCATGGCCGATCTTGTCGACCCCCTGCCAGGCGGGAGCGTGGGACCCGGCGGCCGCAGGCTGTTCTTGGTCGAAGAAGATCCTGATCTTGTCGCCCGAGGTGAGGAAATAGCCTTCGTGCTCGGCATCCCCCAGCTTCGGCAGGAACGCCATCCGCTTCACCTCCCAGGCGAGTTGCGCGGCGAGTGCCCGTGAATAGTCGAGAAGCGCCTGACATTCGGTGCGGGGCACGAAGCCGGGCAGTATCAGATATCCGGTCGATCGGTATTCGGCGATCTGTTCCTTGCTCAACACGGGGTCGTTCCTTGTCTGAGGATCAGGCGCCGGCGGCCGGACAACTCCCGGCTCCCACGTTTCCCGCCCGAGGCACCTCTACATATTAAGTAATATCCCTATCGACCGTATGGAAACGATACATAGACTCCAAAACGCCTATAGCCTCGGGAAACGCCACGCATCCAGATCCCGAAAGCCCTTTTCAGGACTTCGGAGGCCGACCGTCAAGTCATGCCCACCGCACCGGACTCACCGGAACACCTTCAGTACCATTTCGCCGAGCCCGACAATCTCATGTTTCATGTGCTGCCATGAAGTGATTTTGCGAGGTATGACGTCTTATGGACAGAGTCCTGTCCATAAGACGCCGTCGCGGACCGGCTATGCGTCCTGGTTGTAGGCCGTGACCGCGAGTTCGACCATCCGCTCCAGGACCCGGTCTATGTCGATGTCGGAACTGGCCTCGTCCACCAGCACCTCCTCCAGGTAGGTGCGTAGGCTGAAGGGCTCGACCTCGCCGATCTCGTGCTTCGCCATCAGCGGCATCTCGCCCAGCGCCTTGGCGGCGCGCTTCAGTCTTGCTTCCTGCATTTCCTGTTCCTGTAGTCGTTGCAATCCAATAACGTCCGGTGTGGGAGTATGACGCCGGGTGTTCCCCGATTGCGGACGATAAAGGGCCGTTCGGGCCAGGAAGGTATGGGATGTTCCTTTCGACCGTGGAAGGTCGTTACTGGGTCGAATTGATCGATCAGGCGACCGCGGATTGGGAAAGTTTCCGCATGAACCACGCAGTATCCAAGTATTTCGCCAAGCATGTCGCCGATCGGCGCGCGGTGCCCCCCGGCGACTTCGCCGAGGCGCGCTTCTTTTCCCTCCGGAACAGGAACGCCGATCCGGTATCGACGGCGATGATCCGGCCGAAGCGGATCGATGTCGGCGTCGCCTACGCGAACAGATCGCCGTTTCCCGATTTCATGGAGGACTACTCGATCCTGGCGCGCCATATGCGCGTCGCATTCGATACGCGGTGTTATCCCTACGGCCGCTGACGGCGGCACGCGGATTGCTCACGCCTCGGATCCATCCACGATCCTGTCGGAAACCCGCCAGGATCGCAGCCGAGAGGAGCAATCGATGGTACCAATGCTGACATTGGCCCTGCGGCTCGCCCGCCGGTTTCCCGACGACGCGGCCCTTCTGGCGGAACTGCGGGAGGACAAGCTGGTCCGCAGGACGATCGACGCCTGCGAGTTCCTGGCCCAGGCCGCGCGCGAACGGCGGACGGTCACGGTCGCGGAACTGGCCGCGGCGGTGAAGCTGCCGCTTTCCGGTCCGGCCCAGGCGGCCAACGCGAGGTCGGTCGCCACCATCCTGGCGGCGCTGACCACCTCCGACTTCGAGGGTGCCCGCCCGCTGCTGACCGCCCTGGTCCGCCGCCGGGACGGCAAGCCGCCGCCGCCCGCCTTCTTCGCGCTGGTCGACGATTTCGGCCTGCTCGCCCCCTATGACGACGAGGATGCCTTCCTGGCGGACGAGACCGCCCGGGTGCACGGCGCCTGGGCAGCCTGAGGGGGAAACCCGGAATATTCAGGGACCGCGCGACTTCCCGATTATCGGCCGAGCCTAAAATAGATCATGATGCCGCTGATGCTGGGGGAACTTGCCGATGTTCGACATGACCATGCTGACGGCGGAAGCGTTCGGGCAGGAGATATCCAACGCCTACCGGAACACTTTCGGCGTGCGGGAACCCCACAGGGCGGATTTCCTCGCGTGTTCCGCCCGGCTCGCGGTGGAGCGGATCGCCAACAGCGACGCGCTCTACCACGACGTCCACCATACGATCATGGTGACGCTGGTCGGGCAGGACATCCTGCGCGGCCGGATCATCTCGCACCGGGTCACGCCGTGCGACTGGGTTCATTTCCTGCTGGCGCTGATGACCCATGATATCGGCTATGTCCGAGGCGTCTGTCCCGGCGACGAGGCGGACACCTGCGTGATCGACGATGCCGGCAATTCGGTCCGGCTGCCCAGGGGATCGACCGACGCCTTCCTGGCGCCGTACCATATCGAGCGGTCGAAGCTGTTCGTGCGCGCCCGGTTCGGCGACGATCCGGACATCGACGTGGACCGGGTCACCCGGAGCATCGAGCTGACCCGCTTCCCGGTACCCGACGACGGCGACCACGACGCGACCGATACCGAGGCCGGCCTGGTCAGGGCCGCCGACCTGGTCGGCCAGCTCGCCGACCCGATGTACCTGCGCAAGATCTCGGGGCTCTACTACGAGTTCCTGGAAACCGGCGTGGCGGACCGGCTGGGCTACCAGTCGCCCGCCGACCTGGTCGACTATTACCCGGAGTTCTTCTGGACACGCATCGAGCCCTATGTCGGCCCCGGCCTCCGCTACCTCCAGATGACCAGCTCGGGCAAGCGCTGGATCGCCAACCTGTACAGCCACGTCTTCGCGGTCGAGCACCGGCGCCGCAGCCTCGGCCCGCACATCCCGCAGCAGAGCGCGGATGTGCGGGCCGAGGCACCGCCGGGCCGCCCGGATGCCGGCTAGGAAGGACCCGGTTTGGCGGCACTCCGAAGGCTGGAGCCCTGTTCGTCGGACCAACTTCCTGTCCATATCACCAAACGCTTATGAAGCTAGCCCGATCGTCGCCCGCCTGGAGAGCCAAGGTCGTAATGTGTTAGCCCCGATTTTCCGATAACTTTATCCAAGGCGGATCTCGACGGCCGGTTCCCGAAAGCCCGGCCGGTCGCAAGGTTCCGCGCAAAGCGTTCTCCACGGATTCGAGCGGTCGCCATGCACATCGAGTCAGCAAACTCCGGCTGGAGCGATAGAAGGCAGCCTCTCGTTCTCGTGGTGGATGACGATCCGGTGGCCCGCTTCCTCTATCGACAGGCTCTGGAGCAGGAAGGATTCCAGGTCGTGGATGCCGCCGACGGCGGTCCCGCGCTGACGATCTTCCAGGACCGCGAGCCCGACCTCGTGCTGCTCGACGTCGTCATGCCGTCGATGGACGGCTTCGCGACCTGCGCGGCCCTGCGCCGTCTGCCCAAGGGGATCGGCGCCCACGTCCCGATCCTGATCGTCACCGGGCTGGAAGATCTCGGGTCGATCAGCACGGCCTACGACGCGGGGGCGACCGACTTCGTCACGAAGCCGATCAACTGGACGATCCTGATCCAGCGTCTCCGCTACATGCTGCGGGCGAACGAAGGCTTGCGCCGGCTGTGCGAGAGCGAGCGGCGGCTCGCCCAGGCCCAGCGGATCGCGGCTCTGGGAAGTTGGGACTGGGACATCCGGTCGGGAGAGATGACCTGGTCCCGCGAGATGTTCCGCCTCCTGGGCTACGATGCGGGTCCCGATGCCGACGGGGAAGGCACGGAAGATGTCCGGCCGAGCCTGGCCGCCGTCATCAGCCGCATGCATCCGGACGACCGCGGGCCCTTCGAGGCCGCGGCCGACCACATCATCACGACGGGCGCGGCGATCGACGAGGGCATCGACGTGCGCATCGTCGGCACCGGCGAAGGCGCCGACGAGACGAGGATGATCCGCTTCACCGGGCGGACGATCCTCGACCGCCAGGGTCGCGTGGCGCGGGTCATCGGGGTGGCCCAGGACATATCGGAGCGCCGGCGCGGGGAGGACAAGCTGCGCCAGGCGCTGGAGCAGGCCGAAGCAGCGAACCGGGCCAAGTCGGAGTTCCTGGCGACCATGAGCCACGAGCTCCGCACGCCGATGAACGCGATCCTGGGCTTCACCGAGATCATGGACATGAAGCTCTACGGTCCGCTCGGCAACGAGCAGTACCAGGACTATGTCCGGATGATCCACGAGAGCGGCGAACACCTGCTGCAGCTGATCAACGCGATCCTGGACCTGTCGAAGGCCGAACAGGGCATGATAGAGCTGCGCGAGGACAAGATCGATGTCGCCGGGACCGCGCACGCCTGCCGCCGGCTGCTTCAGACGCAGGCCGACGCCAAGGACATCGCGTTCACCCTGGACCTGCCCGACCGGCCGCCGCCCATCCTGTGGGGGGACGAATTCCGGGTCCGGCAGATCCTGCTGAACATCCTGTCCAATGCGCTGAAGTTCACTCCCGACGGGGGAATGGTGACCTTCCGGATACGTTGCGGCTCCCCCGGCGGGGACGCGCCGACGGACCTGGAGGGCGGCCTGATGTTCGAGATCGCCGACACCGGCATCGGGATGCGGGCGGAAGACATCCCGATCGCCCTCGCCAAGTTCGGACAGATCGACAGCTCCCTGTCGCGCCGCTACGACGGCACGGGCCTCGGCCTGCCGCTGACGAAACGTCTCATCGAACTCCATGGCGGATCGCTGCGGATCAGCAGCGCACCCGGTGCCGGAACGACGGTCACGGTGTGGTTCCCGCGGAGCCGGGTTATCGCCGACGGCCGGCGGAAGGCCGATGACACCGGGATGACCCGTCCGACGGTTAGAACTTTATTAAATCAATACGCCTCCAATTAGTCCCCTGACAGATTTCCATGAGGTTGGCCGCCGTGCGATTCATGCCCGGTCTCAAGACGCTGCTGCCGGCTTTCACCGTGGCCCTCCTGCCGATGGCATCCGGTGCAGCCGCAACCGAACGGGCCGATCTCGCGGACCTGACCCATCTCAGCCTCGAAGACCTGATGAACCTCCGGGTGGAGGTCACGTCGGCATCGAAGAGGGCCGAGACGCTGGGCAAGGTCGCCGCGGCCGTTTCCGTCCTGACCGGTGACGATATCCGCCGCGCCGGAGCCACCAGCATCCCGGACGCGCTTCGGCTGATCCCCGGTGTCCAGGTCGCGCGGATCAACGCCAGCAAGTACGCCATATCGGTACGGGGCTTCAACGGGCGGTTCGCCAACAAGCTCCTGGTGCTGATCGACGGGCGCAGCGTCTACACGCCCCTGTTCTCCGGCGTCTTCTGGGAACTGCAGGACACGCTGCTGGAGGATGTCGACCGTATCGAGGTGATCCGCGGCCCCGGCGCGACGCTGTGGGGCGCCAACGCGGTCAACGGCGTGATCAACATCATCACCAAGCCGGCGGCCGCGACGCAGGGCCTTCTGGTGACCGGCGCCGCCGGAGACGAGGATCGGGCGTCCGGCGCCGTCCGGTTCGGCGGCGCCTTCGCCGGCGGCGACGGACACTACCGGATCTATGCCAAGCACATGCGCCGCGACGGCGGTCTCACCCCGTCGGGGGAAGATGCGCCCGACGATTCGAACCACAGCCGCGTCGGCTTCCGGGCGGACTGGAAGACCGGATCGGCCGATGCCTTCACCGCGCAGGGCGGACTCACGACCGGGCGGACGGGCGAGAGCTCCACGATATTCGAGCCCACGGCACCGTTCATCCGCCCGGTCGAGCAGCGGGACAGGATGCTGAACGCCGACATCCTGGGTCGCTGGACAAGGACCCTCTCCGCCGCATCCGAAGTTTCGCTCCAGGCCTATGTCAGCCGGGAGACCGTCCATCTGCCGCAGGTGAAGGCGACGAACGACACGGTGGACATCGAGTTCCAGCATCACGTCAAGCCGTGGGAACGGCACGACGTCGTCTGGGGGGCCGGATACCGTCTGCACTCCGACGACATCGAAGGCACCTTCTCCCTCTCCGTCGATCCGGTCCGGCGCACGGAGCAGGTGGTCAACGCGTTCGTCCAGGACGAGATCACGCTGGTTCCCGACAAGCTCCGCTTCACCGTGGGGTCCAAGTTCGAACTCAACGGCTACAGCGGCATCGAGCTCCAGCCCAGCGCCCGCCTGCTCTGGACGCCGGCGGCGGACCATACGTTCTGGACCGCGGTCTCGCGCGCCGTTCGCACGCCGTCACGGGCCGAAGACGACATCAGGATCGTCCAGGCGTCCCAACCCGGGCCGGGCGGACTGCCCGTCACGGTCGAGGCGACGGGGCAGCGCGGCTTCGACTCCGAAGACCTGCTGGCATTCGAAGCCGGATACCGGACCAGCCCGGTCTCCAACCTGTCGTTGGACGTGGCGGCGTTCTACAATATCTACGACCACCTGCTGTCGTTGGAACCGCAGCCGATCGCCTTCTCCGCCTCCCCGGCGCCCCGGTTGGCGCTGCCGCTCCTGGCCGGCAACCGGCTGGACGCCAGGACCTGGGGAGCGGAGGTCGCCGCCGAGTGGCACCCGATCGAGAGCTGGCGGCTCCGCGGCGCCTATACCCTGCTGAGGATGGATACCGAGGCCGCCGCCGGCAGCGGGGACACCATCTCGGCGTCGGCCGCCAACGGCAGCAGCCCCCAGCACCAGTTCAACCTGCAGTCCTCCACCGACCTGACTGAGGATGTCGAGTTCGACCTTATCCTTCGGCATGTCGGCGATCTGCCGGCACTTCGGATTGGCGGCTACACGACGCTGGATGCCCGCATCGGCTGGCGGGTTGCGGACGGCGTGGAGCTCTCGCTGGTCGGGCGGAACCTCGTCGGCGGCCCCCGCCTCGAATACCGGCCGGAGTTCCTGTCCACGGACCCGACACAGGTGGAGCGCAGCGTCTATGCCAAAGCGACGCTGCGGTTCTGAAGCATGCCTCCCCGCTTCTTCAGGAACCTGGCCTTGCGGGCGGTCGCGGCGCTGGTCCCGTTCCTCTCGGCCGGGGGCATGGTCTCCAAGACGTGGGCCGCTCCCAGCGAGTACGAGGTCAAGGCTGCATTCCTCTACAACTTCGCCAAGTTCACGGCCTGGCCTCCGGCACCGGAAGCACCCCCAGCCCCTTTCGCCATCTGCGTCCTCGGGGAGGACCGGTTCGGCACGGCGCTTGACGTGCTTCAAGGCAAGCCGGTCGATGGCAGGCCGGTGGTCGTCCGGCGCATGGTCGAGCCCGAAGACCTGCAGCGGTGCCGGATCGTCTTCGTCGGCCCTCCCCATGCCGATCGGATGGATCGCCTCTCCCGGACCCTGCAGGACCAGCCCGTCCTGACCGTCGGCGACAGCCCCGGATTCGTCCGCTCGGGCGGCATGATCGGGTTCGTCATCGAGGACGGACGCATCCGGTTCGAAATCGACCCCGACCGGATCTCGCCGACCGGCCTGACCGTCAGTTCCCAGCTGCTCAACCTCGCGGTCATCGTCCGCGGCAGAGGCCCCCTGTGATGCTGACCTTCTTTCGCCTGATGCCGCTTCGGCGCAAGCTGATCACCATCATGCTGCTGACCAGCGGCCTCAGTCTCCTGATGGTCACGGCAGCCCTCGTCTTGCACGAGGAAGTCCGCTATCGGGAGAGCGCCGTTAAGCAGCTGGCCTCGATCGGGCAGGTCATCGCGGCCAATACCACCGCGGCGCTGGCTTTCGACGACCCGAGGGCGGCGCAGGAAACCCTCGCGGCGCTCGGCGCCCAGCCGCAGATCCGTCAGGCCCACATCATACGGCGCGACGGCGCCATGTTCGCTGCGTACCCCGCCGGCTACGATCCGACGGACCCCGGTTCCCACGGGGATCATCGGGAGGACCTGGGCTTCCTCGAACATGCCGCCGCGGCGATCCAGTCGGGAGCAACCCCGGAATTCTACTCCTTCCGGCACCAGGATCTGGACGTCTTCGTTCCGATCCGCCTGGACGGCGAGGTGCTGGGACTGGTTCACCTGACCTCGGACACGGCCGAGCTCAGCGACAACCTGAGCCGCTACTACGGCATCGTCGCGCTGGCCGCGATCGTCTCGCTGCTGGTCACCGTGATGATCTCGACACGGCTCCAGCGCGTGGTGTCCGGTCCGATCATGGACCTGACCAGGACGATGGCGGACGTTTCCCACTCCAACGACTATGCCGTGCGCCTGCCGCGCCGCTACCGGGACTTCCGGCACCCCGCCCGCCGCGGGGACGAGATCGACGCGCTGATCGACGGCTTCAACGACATGCTGCTGCAGATCGGGCAAAGGGATGACCGTCTTGCCCGACAGGGCGAGATCCTCGAGTCCCAGGTCGCCGAACGCACCGCCGCGCTCTCCGCCGCGAACGGCGAACTGGAGCGGACCGTCCGCGAGCTTCGGCACGCGAAGCGGACCGCCGAAGCGGCGAGCCGGGCGAAGTCCGAGTTCCTAGCGAACATGAGCCACGAGATCCGGACGCCCATGAACGGCGTGCTCGGCATGGTGGAGCTGCTCCTCGAGACCGACCTGTCCGACCGGCAGCGGCGATATGCCGAGACCGTCCGGCGTTCCGGCGAGACCCTGGTCACCCTGATCAATTCGATCCTCGACCTGTCGAAGATCGAGGCCGGAAAGATGGAACTGGAGCTGGGTCCGGTCGATGTCGGGACGCTTGCCCGCGAGGCGACCGATTTCTTCGAGGGCCAGGCCGCCGCCAAGGGCATCCACCTTGCCTGCCACATGCCGGCCACGGTGCCCCTCGGGCTGGTCGGCGATGCCGGACGTCTCCGGCAGATCCTCACCAACCTGATCGGCAACGCGATCAAGTTCACGGAACCAGGCGGAAAGGTCGTGGTGCGCGCCGAGCCCGCCGCGGCGCCGCAGGAGAAGCCGCCGACCAGCAAGGTGCTGCTGCGCTTCGAGGTGACCGACACCGGCGTCGGCATCCAGCCCGACAAACACGGGACCATCTTCGAGGCGTTCGCCCAGGCCGACGGATCGACCACCCGCCGGTACGGCGGAACCGGATTGGGGCTGGCGATCGCCCGCCGGCTCAGCGCCCTGATGGGAGGGGAGATCGGAGTCGACAGTACACCCGGCGAGGGCTCGAGATTCTGGTTCACCGCCTTGTTCGATCGTCCCGGCGATGCCGCGCCGCTCACCGTGGGCGACCTTGAGGGAGCGGGGCGGGAGCGGCACTCCGACGGCGCCCGGCGGCTTTCGGGCCGGGTCCTGCTGGCCGAGGACAATCCCGTCAACCGCGAGGTCGCCACGGAACGGCTGATGCTGCTCGGCTGCGTGGTCGATGTCGCGGCCAACGGGATCGAGGCGCTCGACCGCGCGCGGCTGCACCAGTACGACCTGATCCTGATGGACTGCCAGATGCCCGAGCTGGACGGCTACGACGCGAGCCGGGCGATCCGCCTGGAGGAAGCCCGGATGCCGGCGGCGAGCCCCAGGCACGTCCCGATCGTCGCGCTGACGGCCAACGCCTTGGCGGGAGACAGGGAGCGCTGCCTTGCCGCGGGAATGGACGATTACCTCGCCAAGCCCTTCAGCCAGGGGCAGCTGCGCGACATGCTGGGGCGCTGGCTGGCTTCTCCGGACGCGGAGCCGGCCGCCCGCGCTCCCGACCCTGCGGCGACGGCGGGAGCTCCGGCTCCGCTGGATCCGGCGGTCCTCGACGAGTTGCGCCGGCTGGCCGGCGGCGGCCGGCCCGATGTCCTGGCCACCGTGGCCGGGATATACCTGGAAAGCACGCCGGAACTGCTGGCCCGCCTCCGTACGGGCGCGGATGCCGGCGACTGGCCGCTCCTCGCCGCCACGGCGCACGCGCTGAAGTCGAGCAGCGGCAGCATCGGGGCGCTGGGGTTGGCGGCACTGTGCCGGGACCTGGAAACGGCGTCCCGCCACGCCGCCGACGGCGCGCCCGCGAGCGACCGGGTGCCCGGCCGGGCGGTGGATGCTATCGAGGCGGAGTATGGGCGGGTGCGCGCCGCCCTGACCTCCCTCGCCCCGCCGGCACCACCATCGGCGCCGGCCGAAACGGTCAGCTCCTGAAGACGACGGCCGGTTCCGCGACCTGTTCCAGCGTCGGCAGCCGGGCTTCACCGTCCCGCGGCGGTCGGCAGCCGGAAAGGCGATGCCGGCGCGGACAGCGCGGTGGAGCCGAAAAGCGCCGCGGAGGCGGCCGAGGTCACTACCGGAAGGCCGGAAAGGTCACTATTCCGCTTGGCGCCCGGCTTGCCGGCCGGTGCGGGAGCCGGTGCGGGAGCGGCCGCGGGTCGGATCCGCGTGGGAGCTCCCGCCGTGGAGGCGATCGCGGGGGCCGGCGGCGGGAAGGCTACGGCCTGGACGGCTTCGTCGTCCGGGTCGCAGTCGAGGCCCTCCAGGTCGGCGTCCGGGTGCGGCCTGTCGCCGAGGAAATGGTGCGGGATGCGCTTGTCCTGGACCACGCCGCGCAGCTTCAGCCACAGCTCGATCGCGCGCAGGCTCAGCCCGAGGCTCTTGCGCTCCAGCGCCTCCTCCATGATCGTCCTGACCAGGGTTGCCGCCTCCTCCAGGTCGGCTTGGTGGCCGGCCCGCCGGTCGGCGCGGAGCTGGGCCACGCGGACCTGGATTTCCGGCTGGGTCATCAGGACGGCCCCGCGCTGCTTCGCGCCCTTGGGCGAGTACCCCGCCCGCCGCGCCGCCTCCGCCCCGCCGACGTTGCAGGCCATGGCCTGGCAGAAGGCTTCCTGGCAGGGCGGCAGCACGATCACGGGCGGGGCGGAGGCGGCTTGTGTCGGGGGCTGGTGGTCGAGCATGGCTGGGGCGCCTTGGCCGGATGGGAACAATTAGTGAACATTACCGCTAATTGCCGTCGGATGCAAGATGAGTGGAGGGGCGGCGTCCCGCGCACCGTGGGCGGCGGGACGCCGCCCCTCCGCGTGGCTTCAGTTAAGGGGGCGCTTGACCTCCTCACCCCTACCCTCTCCCCCGAGGGGGGTGCTGTATGGGAACCGTATCAGGGCCGTTCAGAGTTTGTCCGGGACAGGCCGGAGCCGGCATGTTGAAAGCGATCGTCGCGGACAAGGCTCCCTCGCCCCCCTCTCGGGGGAGAAGGTCGGGGTGAGGGGGCGGGCGAAAACCCGTGCGTGCCATGCCCGCCGCCGCCTCAGCTCTTGAAGACCACCCCCAGTTCCGCGACCTGTTCCGGCGTCAGCGGCCGGATCGGGTGCCCGTGGAGCAGGAAGTGGAGCTTGGCGGTCTCCTCCAGCTCCTCCAGCGCGTAGAGCGCGTCGTTCAGGGTCTTTCCGGCGATCACGGGGCCGTGGTTCGCCAGCAGGACCGCCGCGTGCTTGACCGCCATCTCCCTGACGGCGAGGGCCAGCCGCTCGTCGCCCGGGCGGTAATAGGGCACCAGGGCGAGGTCGCCGACGCGCATCACGTAGTAGGCGGTCAGCGGCGGCAGGACAGGCGCGCCGGGCTTGTGGTCCAGGCACGACACCGCGACCGAATGGGTCGAGTGGGTGTGGACGATGGCGCCCGCGTCCGGCCGCACGTCGTAGACGCAGGTGTGCAGGAAGGCTTCCTTGGACGGCGGGTCGCCGCCGACATGCCGGCCGGAGGCGTCCAGCCGGGACAGCCGCGCCGGGTCCAGCAGGCCCAGCGAGCTGTTGGTGGGCGTCACCAGCCAGCCGTCGTCCAGCCGGACGCTGAGATTGCCCGAGGATCCGTGGACCAGCCCGCGCCGGTACAGCAGGTCGCCCATCCGGCACAGGATCTCGCGGGCTTCGTTTTCCCTCGTCATCCGGCTTCTCCCCTCCCCTTCCTTGTTCGGCCGATCAGGCTCAGCCCATCACGGCGTTGGCGACCAGCAGGGTCACCATGGCGGTGGCCCAGCATAGCGTGGTCGGAACCGACCAGACGAGCATCTGGTGCTTCGCGTTCTTGACGCCCAGCATCCGGTTGATCACCCAGAAGTAGCTGTCGTTGAAATAGCCGAACGCCATCGAGCCGATCGCCGCCGCCTGGGCCGCGAACACCATGTTGACGTCGGGGATCTGCATCAGGATCGGGGCCGAGATCGAGGCGCCGGTAATCATGGCGACCGTGCCGCTGCCTTGGATCAGCCGCACGAGGGAGGAGATCACGAAGGGGATCAGCACGGCCGGCAGCGGCAGCGTCGCCACCAGCTCGCCCATGTACTGGCCGGTGCCGCTGTCGCGCAGGACCGCGCCCAGCGCGCCGCCGGCGCCGGTGACCAGCAGGATGATGCCGGCGCTCTCGACGCCCTTCTCCATCTCCATGATGACTTCGTTGCGCGGACGGCGCGATGCCAGGCCGTAGACCGCCACGACGACGCCCAGTCCGACGGCGATGACCGGGTTGCCGACGAAGGCGGCGATCTGGACCGGCAGGGAGGCCGCCAGGGCGGCGTCGCCGCTCGCCTTGACGATGCCCGCGACCAGCGTATTGACGAAGATCAGCACGATCGGGACGACGATCGGCAGGACGGAGAGCCACAGCGGCGGCAGCTCGGGCGACCGGGCCTGCTCGGCGTCCTTGAACTGGCGGTAGGCGGCGCTCAGGTCCTCGCCGGTGTCGCGTTGGATCATCGCCTCGATCCGCGGCCCCATCAAGCGGGCGTACCAGATCAGCACGACGGTGCTGGGCAGGGTCAGGACGACGCCCCAGAAGATCATCAGGCCGATGTCGATCCCGTAGATGCCGGCGACGCCCAGGGGTCCCGGCGTCGGCGGGACCGCGTGGTGGGTCAGCATCAGGCCGCCCGCCAGCGAGATGCCGAGGGTCAGCAGCGACTTGCCGGTGTTCTGGGACAGCGCCCGGACCAGCGGGCTGAGGATCACGAAGGCGCTGTCGCAGAAGATCGGGATCGAGACGATGTAGCCGGTGGCCGTCATCGCCCACTCTTCCCGCTTCTCGCCGAGCGTGCGGACGAAGCTGAGCGCCATGCGCTCGGCGGCGCCGGAGATTTCGAGGATCCGGCCCATCATGACGCCGAAGCCGATGACGAGGCCGATGGTCGAGAGCGTGGCGCCGAAGCCCGTCGTGATCGACTTGACGACCGCTTCCGGCGCCATGCCGGCCGACAGGCCGGAGATGGAGGCGGCGACGACCAAGGCCAGGACGGGATGGATCTTCGTGCGCAGGACCAGCACGATCAGGATGAAGATGGCGAACGCCAGGCCGAAGATGGCCGTGGGACCGACCGCGGAGACCGCGCCGTTCATTGGAGTGCTTCCTTGAAATTCTTGATTGCTTGGGTGTCGGCCGGTCGAGGCTTAGAGGCCGTGATCGCCCATGTGGCTGCGAACCACGGAGTCGAAGTCGCCGTCCTGACGGAACCCCAGCGACAGGCCGCGGGAGACGTCGAAATCGCCGGGCCAGCTCAGGACGATGTTCTTCACCCGGTCGTCCTCCCGGAAGCCGACGCGGGCACGCGCTTCCTTGCCGCCGACCCGTTCCAGGCTCTCCAGCATTTCGGCGACGGTGACGCTCAGGCCGGGCAGGTTGACGGTGCGATGACCCTCGAACCGCGCGCCTTCGACCGAGCCGGCATGGATCAGGTTCGCGATCACGGTCGCCGGCGAGGAGATCCACAGGCGCGTGCCGGCCGGCACCGGGCAGACGCTTTCGACCCCGGCCAGCGGCTCGCGGATGATGCCGCTGGCGAAGGACGACGCGGCGGCGTTCGGCTTGCCCGGGCGCACCACGATGGTTGGCAGGCGGCAGACCCGGCCGTCCACGAAGCCTTTCCGGGAGAAGTCGTTGACCAGCAGCTCGCCGATCGCCTTCTGCGCCCCGTAGGACGACTGCGGCATCACCGCGATGTCGTCGGGAACCAAGTCGGGCAGCTTGCCGCCGAAGACCGCCAGGGAGCTGGCGAAGACGAAGCGCGGCGGCTTGGGCAGCCGCCGGCAGGCTTCCAGCAGCGTGCGGGTGCCGTCCAGGTTGACCGCCATGCCGAGATCGAAATCGGCCTCCGCCTGCCCGCTGACCACGGCGGCGAGATGGTAGACGGCGACGACGTCCGGGGTGACGATGCTCTCGACGAAGTCCTTGTCGGCGATGTTGCCGATGACCGACCGGACGCGCGGGTCGGTGACCGGACAGGGCGCGAGATCGGCCGAGACGATCGAGGAGAATTCCGGGAAGCCGGGTGCGGCGCCTTGCGACAGCAGCGTGCCGATCAGGCGGGCGCCGAGGAAGCCGGCCCCGCCGGTGACGACGAGTTTCATGGGTGCTCTGTTCTCTTGGGTCGTATTGGTCTTCAGGAGGCCGGGGGTCAAACGGTTTCGGACTCCGCGAACTGGTCCGCGATATGGACGGTTATGCCCATCCTCGCGATGGCGTCGCGCACGTTGGGCGCCAGCCCGGCGTCCGTCACGACGGCGCTGAGGGCGTCCAGCGGCACGGCGTTGAAGGTCCCGACCTTGCCGTACTTGCTGGAATCGGTGACCAGCACGGCCTTGACCGCGCTCTGCACGATCGCCTGCTTGACCGGAACCTTGTTCTCCGCCGGCGTCGAGACCCCGCGCATGCCCCATGACGAGGTGGACAGGAACGCGACGTCGAAATTGTAGCGCCGGACCGCCTGGGCCGCGGTGTCGCCGACGCAGGACTGGTTCTCGCGCTCCACCTCGCCGCCGGTATGGTAGAGCCGGCAGGCGGAGTGGCGGGCCAGATAGCCCGCGACGACGAAATCGTTGGTGACGACGGTGATGTCCGAGCGCTCCGGCAGCCGCCGGGCGATCTCCAGCGTGGTAGTCCCCGCATCCAGGTAGACGACGGCGCCTTCCGGCACCAGGGCCGCCGCGGCGCGGCCGATGGCGGCCTTCTGCTCATGCTGGAGGCGCGACTTGACCACATGCGACGGCTCCACCGAGATCCGCTCCGGAAGCCGCACGCCGCCCGGCACGGTCATGACGTGCCCGTCGCGCTCCAATTGCTGGATGTCGCGACGGACGGTCATGTGGGAGACGCCCAGCAGCGCGGTCAGTTCCGCGATGCTGATGACCCCTCGTCCGGCAAGGCTGGACGTGATGAAGTGCTGGCGCTCGGCCGGGATCATCTGAGCCTTGGCCATGGCGCGCATGCCTCAGCCCTGCCGTTCCTGCGCATCGAAGAAGAAGCGCGGCCCGCCGAAATTGCCTGACTTGAGCGCCAGCGAGATCGGCCGGTCCACCGCCCGCACCCAGGGAACGCCCGGCGCGATCTGCGGGCCGATGTGGAATCCGGTCACGCCCAGCGACTGCACCACCACGCCCGAGGTCTCGCCCCCGGCGACGATGAAGGTATCGGTGCCGTCCTCGGCCAGCAGCTTGGCGAGCCGGCCGAAGGTCCGCTCCACCGCGGCGCTGGCCTGCTCGGCGCCGTACTGCCGCTGGATGCGGCCGAGCGTGTCCGGATCGGTCGTGGCGAAGACCAGCGGCGCCAGGTCGCCGCCCTGCTGGTCCCGGGTCCAGGCGAACAGCTCGTCGGCATAGTCGTCGTCTGTCAGGCAGCGGACGACATCGACCGGACAGGCCGGAGCCTCCTCCTTGTAGGCCGCCACCTGGGCGTTGGTCATCTGGGAGCAGGAGCCGGACAGCACGACCGGGCGCGCGCCGGACGGCTTGCCGGCCGCCGCCGCCTGCTCCGGATCGCTGAGCCGGTCGGTCCAGGCCTTCGCCATGCCGTCGGCCAGACCCGAGCCGCCGGTCACCAGCTTCATGCCGGCGACCGCCTGGCCGACGGTCGCCACGTCCCGGGAGTTCAGCACGTCGAGGACGGCGTAGCGCATGCCCTGCGCCTTCAAGGCTTCCAGGGCCGACTTGACCGCCTCGGGACCCTGGGCAACGTCGTCGCTCCGGACGTTGCCGCACTTGCCCCTGGACTGCGCCTCCATCAGGCGCATCAGGTTGCTGTCGGTCATGGGCGTCACGGGATGGTGGCGCATGCCGGATTCGGCCAGCGGCACGCCGTTGACGAACAGGTAGCCGTTGTAGATCGTCCGCCCGTTGACCGGCAGCGCCGGGCAGATGACCGTCAGCTCCTCGCCCAGGGCATCCAGGAGGGCGTCGGTCACGGGGCCGATATTGCCGCGCGCGGTGCTGTCGAAGGTCGAGCAGTACTTGAAGAAGAACTGCTCGCAGTTGCGCTCGCGCAGCCAGTCCAGCGCCTGGAGGCTCATGGCGACCGCCTCGTCCGGCGGGTTGGAGCGCGACTTGAGGCTGATCACGACGGCGTCGGCCTGGACCTGGAGGTCCTTGTCCGGCACGCCGTTGAGCTGGATGGTGCTGAGCCCGTTGGCGACCAGGAAGCCCGCGATGTCGGTCGCTCCGGTGAAATCGTCGGCGATGATCCCGAGACGCATCACTTGGTCTCCTTTTCCGGCAGGGTGATCCCGGCGAAGGTCTTGATCACGGCGCTGTCGTCCAGCTTGCCGTAGCCGGCGTTGCTCGCGTTGGCGAACATGGTCAAGGCCGTGGAGGCCAGCGGCAGCGGGAACTTGAGCGCGCGCCCGGTCTCGGTCACGAGCCCCAGGTCCTTGACGAAGATGTCCACCGACGAGGTCGGCGTGTAGTCGCCGTCGACCACGTGCTTCATCCGGTTCTGGAACATCCAGGAATTGCCGGCCGCGTTGGTCACCACGTCGTACATCAGGTCGAGCGGGATGCCGGCGCGGGCCGCCAGCGCCATCGCCTCGGCCCCGGCGGCGATGTGGACGCCGGCCAGGAGCTGGTGGATGATCTTGACGGTGGCACCCTGCCCGATCTCCGGCCCGATCTCGTAGACCTTGCCGGCGACGGCGTCCAGCAGGGGGCGCAGCTTGGCGAAGGCTTCGGCGCTGCCGGAAGCCATCACCGTCATCTCGCCGGCCGCCGCCTTGGCGGCACCTCCGGAAACGGGCGCGTCCAGCATCAGAAGGCCGTGCTCGGCGAGCCCCGCCCCGATCGACCGGGCGTCTTCGGCGGAGATCGTCGCGGAGACCATCACGCCGGTCCCGGGCCGAAGCCTCCCGGCGAGCCCGTCGTCCCCGAACAGGACCGCCCGGCATTGCGCGGCGTTGACGACCAGCAGGAGCACGGCGTCGAGCCGGTCGGCGAAGGCCGAGCCGTCGGCGGCGACCTCGACGGCACCCGCGCTCTTGAGATCCGCCCGGGCGGCTTCGTCGAGGTCGATTCCGTAGGTCCGGAGACCGGCGCGGATGCACGACTTCGCCGCTCCCATCCCCATGGAACCGAGCCCGACTACGCAGACATGGTACGCGTTGGCTGCCGCCACGACGATCCTCCGGATGTTATGTTTTGTGCCTGAATGCTTGCTGACCCACCAAGTATCACAAATCGTCAAACTGTAAAGCCGAATTTCACAGATTTTCACATGCGCGAACGGGCTGCACCTTCCGCGACCACGCGAACGCATCTGCGGAATGGATTGCTATCGCGAGTCAGTCGCATTATCAAAGTGACGATCGGCAATTCCTGGCAATCCGGAATCGGAGAAGGCTATCCCATGTTCACATCGGTCTCTCACGTCGCGACCGACAAGGCGGAGCGGTTCATGACCCAGCTCTGCAAGCACTTCGCCCACAAGATCCCGGCGTCATCGGAGAATGGCAGCGGCCGGATCCAGTTCGAGGCCGGCACCTGCCTGCTGGAAGCCGGTCCCGAGTTCCTGACCCTGAGGGTCGAGGCCGAAAGCGAGGACCAGAGGGCCATCGTCGAAGACGTGGTGAAGAGCCACCTGGAACGCTTCATGTGGAAGGAGCCGGCGGAGATCACCTGGAACAAGGCGTGACCCAACCTCTCGCTAGATAATGAGAATGATTTGCATCCACACCGTGGATCTGTATCATGATCGGGCTTCCGGGATCGATCGATGCGAGGAAACATGTGCGAGCAGTGCGAAGCTGGACCGGTGGAACTGCCTGACGCGGCCAAGGGGCGGCGCAAGCTCTGGGAAATCGCCCAGCACCTGCACTGTTCGATCATCGGAACGTGCCTGTCGATGGATGATCTGCGCAAGCTGACCCGTAAGGGCGGAATGCGGGTTGCCGACGATGCGACGGATTACTGCATCCACAGCTACTATGTCCGGGAGGCCGGATCGAACGGCAAGCTCGGGCGTCTCCTCCACAAGATGCTGGACGACAAGCATGCCGTGGATATCCGCCGGTTCTCCGCCGCCGGCGATGCCGCCCAGGTCGAGGCCTTGTGGAACAAGGCGTTCGACAGCGGCCGGGTAGCCGGCGCCTACTGGGCGGTCATGAGCCTGCGCGCGGTGCCGCAGGAGCTGGTGACGACCGCCTACGGGCAGGTCCACATGCTCTCCCACGTCCTGGGCAGCTACAACCGCAACGCCATCCAGCGCGTCGCGGCGGCCGAGAAGCAGATCGTCGAGCTGACGCGGCAGCGGGACGCCGCCCAGGCCGCGAAGCTGGAGCTGGAGCGCACGAAGGAGAAGCAGATCCGCGACCTGGAAGCGGAACTGCTCCGGGCGCGCTGCAACGCTCCGGCGCAGCCGGTCCCTTCGGATCCGCGCGGGACGGCCGCCTTGAAGTCGCGCCTGGCCCGGGCCGAGCAGCGCCTTTCGGCCGAGCGGGAGCGCCGCCGCGCGGCCGAGGCCCGCATTGCCCGGCTGGAGCTTATGGATGAGGGGGAGATGGCGCAGCAGCCCCCCGCCGCCGCCCGGCCCGCCGAGACGCCGGCCACGATCGACGTCGCCGGCCAATGCGTTCTCTATGTGGGCGGCCGGCAGGCCCTGGTTCCCCACATCCGTTCCGCGGTCGAGCGGCGGCAGGGCCGCCTGCTGCACCACGACGGCGGCCTGGAGCAGGCGCCCAGGATCCTGGAAAACCTGGTGACCCAGGCGGACATGGTGTTCTGCCCGCTGGACTGCGTCAGCCATGCCGCCTGCCTGCGGGTCAAGCGCCTGTGCCAGCGGCTGGACAAGCCCTTCCTTCTCCTGCGCAGCAGCGGAGCCAGCTCGCTGGTCCGGGCGCTGCGGTCGGATGCCCATCCCTGAATTCCGGAGAGACGAAACGATGACGTCCCATATCGAGCAGCTCTGCATCGAAAAAGGATTGAAGATGACCGACCAGCGCCGGGTGGTCGCCCGCGTGCTGTCGGAAGCGACCGACCATCCGGACGTGGAGCAGGTCCATATCCGGGCG
The DNA here is from genome assembly GCF_016653635.2 of Skermanella sp. TT6. NCBI lineage: Bacteria > Pseudomonadati > Pseudomonadota > Alphaproteobacteria > Rhodospirillales > Azospirillaceae > Skermanella > Skermanella cutis. Next base: position 2,429,812 of record NZ_CP067420.1, on the reverse strand, counting down.
ATGCAGATCGACCCGAACATCAGCATCGCCACCGTCTACCGGTCCCTTCGTCTCCTGGAGGAAGCCAGCATCATCGAGCGGCTCGATTTCGGCGACGGCCGCGCCCGGTTCGAGGAGGCGTGCGAGCGCCATCACCATCACCTGATCGACATCCAGACCGGCGAGGTGATCGAGTTCATGAACGATGAGATCGAGGAGCTGAAGAAGAAGATCGCCCACGACCTCAACTACCGCCTGATCGGCCACCGGCTGGAGCTGTACGGCATCAAGCGCCGTCCGGAACCGGAGGAGTCCTGAGGGATTTCACCGGTAAACCCGTTTCAGTCGCGGCAGGTCGGCCGCGGCCGGAGGACGGCGGAGTTCGCTCGCACCGGCCACGGGGTCTGGATATACCTGCGCGCATGGGGCGACCGCTTCTTCGGAAGTATCGACCCCGCGAGCCGGGAGCCCTCGTGCCGCCCGGCTCCACCCTTTCCTTGAAATTCAGGTTGATCTCCCCGCTTACGCCGGGATGACGTAGGTCTGGACCATGGCGATACCATCCGCGGTGGACTCGGCCTGGTAGCTGAACGGCTGCGTGACGGATCCGATCGTCAGGGAGCCCTGGAAGTTCGCCGGGCCGCCCCAGTTGATGCCGAGCACCACCAGGGTGTTCAGGCCCTGGATGAGGTAGTCGTCAAGCGCGACCACGTCGTCGAGGGTCGGATCGCCGTCGGTCCTGCGGTCGTAAACCATCAGGCCGTTCAGAAAAGCGCTTACCTCGTTGTCAGCGCGGGTGACAGCAAGAACAACTTTTGCCATGTAAAACACTCCTTTGAATTTCAGCTATAGCATCAAGCCGAAATCCCAATGGAGCGTTAAGACACCAATTACAGGACATATTTAAAGATAACGCTTTTGAAATTTTTGTGAATACTTGCGCGTTCGTTTCATTGCATGGTGGTCCGATGCGGGCCGGGCGCACCGATGCGCCCGGCCCCGTCCCGTCAGACGACGGTGGTCTTCACGTCGATGTTGCCGCGGGTCGCGTTCGAGTAGGGGCACACCTGATGCGCCTTCTCGACGATCCCCTCGGCCTGGGCATGGTCGAGGCCCGGCAGGGACACCCGCAGGGCCACGGCGAGCCCGAAACCGCCTTCCGACCGCGGGCCGATCCCGACCGACGCGGTGACCGAGGTGTCGGCCGGCATCTTCACCTTCTCCTGGCCGGCGACCACCTTCATGGCGCCGATGAAGCAGGCGGCATAACCGGCGGCGAACAGCTGCTCGGGATTGTTCCCCTCGCCGCCCGCGCCGCCAAGTTCCTTGGGCGTCGCGAGCTTGACTTCAAACGTGCCGTCCGTCGTCGCGGCCCGGCCATCCCGGCCGCCGGTGGCCGTCGCCTCTGCGGTGTATTTCACATCAACTGGCATGTTCTATCCTCCCGATTTGATTGAGAATTGACTGTTCGGCGGGACTGCCATGCTAGCAGCCGTCGCCGCCCCTGTCTCGGCCTAGGTGACATACAGCATGTCGGAATGTTTTGATGCCTTGTTCTTGTAATATACGTCGAGGAACACAGCGGCAGGCAGAACGAGGCCTTTGACGACCGGCCGCCGGTCGATGCCAACTCCGATGATCGACATGCCGTTGTTGATGGCGCCCGTGATGGGATGGGCGTCATTTCCCTTGGGGTTCCCCATGGGAAACCATCCGGCGTAAGACGACCGGGCAGCCCCGGGGGCGGCTTGACGCCGGCGGGATTTCAGCTTAGCGTTAGTTTGACACGCGAATTAATTAAGTCAAGAACATGTCGCGGGCCAGGCGAACAGGCCGGCATTAAGCTGTCGGCAAGAAGAACAGCTTCGGAGGGAACGTTGATGAAGACCAGGGTCGCACTCGCCGCGGTAGTCGCGGCATCCTGCCTGTCCGCCACCTGCCTGGCCGGACCGGCTTTCGCCGATACGTCATCGAAGAAGATCGCGCTATCGAATAATTACGCAGGTAACTCCTGGCGGCAGGCCATGTTGAAGAGTTGGGCGACCGTGACGTCCAAGGCGGTCGCCGACGGAGTCGTCGCCGATGCCGCCGCCTTCACCACGGCGGAGAACCAGGCGACGGAGCAGGCGGCGCAGATCCAGAACCTCATCCTCCAGGGGTACGACGCGATCGTCGTCAACGCCGCCTCGCCCACCGCGCTGAACGGCGCGGTCAAGGAGGCCTGCGACGCCGGCGTGACGGTCGTCTCGTTCGACGGCATCGTGACCGAACCCTGCGCGTGGCGGGTCGCCGTCGATTTCCGGAAGATGGGGGAGATCCAGGTCGACTACCTGGCCGAGCGCTTCCCGGAGGGCGGGAACCTGCTGGAGATCCGCGGCCTGGCCGGCGTCTTCGTGGACGACGAGATCCACAAGGGCATCGAGGACGGCGTGAAGAAACACCCGCAATTCAGCATCGTTTCCTCGGTGCATGGCGACTGGGCCCAGGAAGTCGCCCAGAAGGCGGTGGCGGGCGTCCTGCCGACCCTGCCGGAGATCAAGGCCGTGGTGACCCAGGGCGGCGATGGCTACGGGGCCGCCCAGGCCTTCAAGGGGGCGGGCCGCGAGGTGCCGACCATCATCATGGGCAACCGGCACGACGAGCTGCTGTGGTGGAAGGACCAGAAGGAGGCGACCGGCTACGAGACCATGTCCGTCTCCATCGCGCCCGGCGTCGGCACCCTTGCCTTCTGGGTCGCCCAGCAGATCCTCGACGGGAAGGAGGTTCCCAAGGACCTGATCGTGCCCTTCCTGTCGGTGGAGCAGGACACCCTGGACGAGCGGCTGGCCCAGACCGAGAAGGGCGGCGTCACCAACGTCGAGTACAGCCTGACCGACGCCCAGGCGGTGATCTCGGGCGCCAAGTAAGGTCGGATCGCGCGACTTGGACACATTGATGAAGACCGGCACCGAAGCGGCCCTGCGGCTCGACGGCGTCCGCAAGAGCTTCGGCGCCGTCCGCGCGCTGGCCGGCGTGAGCCTCGCCATCGCGCCGGGCGAGCGCCTGGGCCTGGTTGGCCACAACGGGGCCGGCAAATCCACGCTGATGCATGTCCTGGCCGGGGTGCTTCGCCCCGACGCGGGCACCATCGCCGCCGACGGGCGGGAGGTCGCCGACTACGGCACCGCCGTCGCCGGCGGGATGGGCGTGCGCTGCGTCTTCCAGGAACTCTCCCTCTGCCCTAACCTCAGCGTCGCCGAGAATGTCCGGGTGCTTCACCCGAAGCTCCGCGGCTGGGGCTGGCGCCGCCGGGCGGCCGGGCTGATCCTCGGCCAGCTCGACGCGATCTTCCCCGGCCACGGCGTCGATCCCGGGGCGACCGTGGCCGACCTGACGCTGGGCCGCCGGCAGATGGTGGAGATCGCGCGGGCCTTCACGGTCACGGACACGCCGCTGCGCCTGGTGATCCTGGACGAGCCGACCTCGTCTCTGGACGCCACGGCGGCGGAACAGCTCCTGACCTTCCTGCGCCACGCCGACCAGCGGGGCGTCGCCACCGTCTTCATCTCCCATATCCTGCCGGAGATCCTGGCCGCCGCCGAGCGGGTCGTGGTGATGCGCGAGGGACTGGTCGTGCTGGACCGGCCGGCATCCGGCCTCGGCCGGAAGGCCATCGTCGAGAGCATGGGCGCCGAGGAACAGCAGCCGGGCGGGCCGGGAACCGCGCGCCCGGTCCGGCCGGCAGGCAGGCCGCGCGCCGTGCTGGCCGGATCGCCGGTCCCCGGCGGCATCGACCTGACGGCCGACAGGGGCGACATCGTGGGCCTCGCCGGGCTGGCGGGACATGGGCAGACGGCCATGCTGCTCCGCCTGTTCGACGCCCGGGGCCGCAGGGACCCTTCGACCGTGGTGGAGAGCCCGGTCGCCCTGGTCCCGGGCGACCGCCAGTCCGACGGGGTCTTCCCGCTCTGGTCCATCGCCCGCAACATTTCCGTCCGCTCGCTGGCGAACCTGCGCCGGGCCGGCCTGATCGACCCGGCGCGCGAAGCGGCGCTGGCCCGGACCTGGCGGGAACGGATCGGCATCCGGACGCCCGACCTGGACCTGGGCATCCTGTCGCTGTCGGGCGGCAACCAGCAAAAGGCGCTGTTCGCCCGCGCGCTGGCGTCGGATGCCGGGATCATCCTGATGGACGATCCCATGCGCGGCGTCGACATCTCGACCAAGTCGGAAGTCTACCGTTTCATCCGGGCGGAAGCCGAGCGCGGCCGGACTTTCCTCTGGTACTCGACCGAGATGGAGGAGCTGTTCCACTGCGACCGCGTCTATGTGTTCCACCAGGGCCGGATCGTCGCCCACCTGCCGCGTGACCGGATGACCGAAGCCTCGATCCTGCGCGCCTCCTACGCCGAAGGGGAGGACGCCGCATGAGCGCCCCGGCCGCTCCCGCCGTCCGACGCGGCACCCGGATCGATCCGGTCAGGCTGCTCCGGACCTTGCTGCCAGCGATCGCCCTGGCGCTGATGCTGACGGTGATCTTCTCCCAGCAGCCGCGCGCCATGAGCTATGTCGGCCTGACGCTTCTGCTGAACCTGGCGGTCCCGGTGATCCTGGCGACCCTGGCCCAGCTCTGCGTCATCACCGTCGGCGACCTGGACCTGTCGATCGGCAGCTTCGTCGGCCTGTGCGCCTGCATCGCGGCGACGCTGCTCCACCAGACGCCTTTCCTGGGCGTGCTGGCGCTGGCCGCCGCCGTCGCGGCCTACGGGCTGGTCGGCGCCCTGATCCACTGGCGCAACCTGCCCTCCATCGTGGTGACCCTGGGGCTGTCCTTCATCTGGACCGGGCTCGCCGTCCTGATCCTGCCGACCCCTGGGGGACGCGCGCCGGAATACCTGACCGCCGTCATGAAGTGGAAGCCCGACTACGTGCCGCTGCCGATCCTCTACGCGGCGGCGCTGGGCATCGCCCTCCACCTGCTGATGCGATCGTCCTTCGGAACGATCCTGCGGGGCGCCGGCGGCAACCCCAAGGCCCTGGCGAACGCGGGATGGTCGCTGCTGCGGGCGCGGGTGACGCTGTACCTGATCGCCGGCGGCCTGGGCACCCTGTCCGGCCTCGCCCTGGTGGGCCTGACCACCTCGGGCGACGCCAACATGGCGCTCCGCTACACGCTGATGTCGATCGCCGGGGTGATCCTGGGGGGAGGCGAGTTCACCGGCGGCCGGGTCAATCCCGTCGGCGCCGTCCTGGGCGCCATGACGCTGACGCTGGCCGGTTCCTTCCTGACCTTCATGCACATCCCGCCGGACTGGCAGATCGGCGCCCAGGGGGCGATCCTCATCGTCGTGCTGGCGCTCCGCGCCGTGCTGAACCGGGCGGAGGAACGGGCATGACCGCCCTGTCGCCGAAGCACCGGATGGCGGTGCCGGTCTGGGTGTGGCCGCTGGCGGCGGCCGCGGCGATCCTGGCGATCACCCTGGCCTATTCCGGCGGACAGGGTGCGGTGGAGATCGCGGCGGCGGCGGTGACCTTCTCGGCATTGTTCGTGATCGTCGGGCTCGGGCAGATGCTGGTGATCACCTCCGGCCCCGGCAACGTGGACTTGTCGATCCCGGCGGCCATCTCGCTGTCCGGCGCCATCGCCATGAAGGTGATGGACGGCAGCGACGCCCTGATCGCCGCCGGCCTCGCCGCCGCGCTGGGTGCCGCCATGCTGCTGGGGGTCGCCAACTACCTGCTGATCCGGCTGCTGCGGATCCCGCCGATCATCGCCACCTTGTCCAGCGCGCTGATCGTCCAGTCCGTCGCGATCGCCTACGGCCGGGGGCTGAAGATCAAGCCGCCGCCGGTGTTCGCCGACTTCTGCACCGGCCGCACGCTGGGCGTCCCCAACCTGGCTCTGGTCGCGGCGGCGCTGACCGCGCTGGTGCTGCTGGTCCTGTCGCGCACCGTCTATGGCCGCACGCTGCTGGCGCTGGGCCAGAACCCGAGGGCGGCCCGGCTGGCCGGCACTCCGGTGGCATGGACGCGGCTGACGACCTCCGTCGCGTCGGCCACCCTGGCCGGCCTGTGCGGAACCCTGCTGGCGGGGTTCTCCGGCGGGTCGTCGCTGAACATGGGGGAAGAGTACCTGCTCGCCTCCATCGCGGTCACCGTGATCGGCGGGACCAGCGTGGCCGGCGGCCGTGCCGAGCCGCTGGGGATCTGGGGCGCCGCGCTGCTGCTGTTCCTGATCGTGACGATGCTGAACACCTTCGGCCTGAGCGCCGGAGTTCGCCTCGTCGCGACGGGCATCATCATCGTCGCCGTGATCGCCATCGGTGGCGGAGCGAAGCGGACCTGACCCGGCGGACGTTCCGGCACGGAAGAAAAAGCGCGAAAATCGGATTCCGCGCCATTTTTCCAGTGAACCAAATCGGCCCTGGTCCGTTTTTGCAGTGCGGTAGTGATACCGCATACGCCTTCTTGGGCGTTTCCTCCCTAGACTCCAGGCCGTCCCTAAGGACGGCCTATTTTTTTGCATGTTTTCGGAAGAATTGACACATAGTCTTAAGCATATACTCTTTGGTTGAAGGCGTTGATTGGGGATCCACCTATCTGTCAGGGACGGCCTGTCGGAGAAGCTGGTGGCTCGGCACAGTGATCATGATCGGTTTGCCGTAGGTCGGCCTCGGCCGAAGGCCGACCAACGCCACTCCGCTCCACAGAACTCATCAGAATCACTGGGCGGCACCACTCGTTTTCCATGCGGAAGACATCGATTGCCGGAACCGCCCTGATGATGCTCATGGGCGTCGGAATCCGGCACGGACACCCTGGTGGTGGTCCGCACCGGCCGGGACTGACGGAGGACGGGCCTACGGGGTCGGGTTGCCGCCGGTCGCGCCGTACACCTCGCCGGTGACGAAGCTGGACTCCTGGGAGGCGAGCAGGACATAGGTCGGTCCCAGTTCCGCGGGCTGTCCGGGCCGGCCGAACGGTGAATCCTCCCCGAAAGTCGTGATCTTGTCCGGCGGCTGCCCGCCGCTCGGCTGGAGCGGCGTCCAGAACGGGCCGGGCGCCACCGCGTTCACCCGGATCCCCTTCTGGACGAGCTGCTTCGCCATGGCCTTGGTGAAGGAGACGATGCAGGCCTTGGTCTGGGCATAATCGAGCAGGTTCGCCGAGGGCTCGTAAGCCTGGATCGACGACGTGTTGATGATCGTCGCTCCCTCGGCGAGGTGCGGCAGGGCCGCCTTGGTGATCCAGAACATCGCGTAGACGTTGGTCTTGAACGTCGAATCGAACTGCTCGGTGGTGATGTCCAGGATCGACTGCCGCGACGCCTGCTGGGCCGCGTTGTTCACCAGGATGTCCAGCCCGCCGAGCCCCTCGACGGCCCTGGCGACGAGTTGGCCGCAGAAGCCCTCGTCCCGGACGTCGCCGGGGATCGCGACCGCCTTCCGGCCTTCCGCCTCGATCAGTTGCACGACCTCGCGGGCGTCCGGCTCCTCCACGGGAAGGTAGTTGATCGCGACGTCGGCCCCCTCGCGGGCGAACGCGATGGCCGCGGCGCGGCCGATGCCGCTGTCGCCGCCGGTGACCAGCGCCTTGCGGCCGATCAGCTTGCCGGCACCCCTGTAGCTCTTCTCGCCATGGTCGGGCCGCGGCTCCATCTTCGAGGCGAGCCCCGGCGGCTCCTGCTGCTGCTGAGGAAATGGCGGTTTCGGATACTGGGTCAGCGGGTTCCGCTTGGCTGCCTGCGGCGGAACGGCGGCGGCGCCCCCGGCCTGCTGCGCGGCCGCCGGGGATATTCCCGGCATAGCGGCTGCGGCGGCCATCCCTGCGCCCATTCCGCCGAGGACGGCGCGACGGGACGGCGAACTGGTGGTGTCGTTCGGATCCATGGCGTTGCTTCCGCGAGTGTTTCGTAGGGTGAACGCGATGCGTCCACGTGCCGACCAACAACGGATGGGCGCCGCGATGCGCCGTTTCGATCGTGGTATCCCGCCTGCCCGGAAGACTCCAATTCGCGAGCGACGGCTCCCCGTGGCCAGTTCGCGTGTTCCAGGAGAGACGGTCCGTCCCCGAGACGGATCGATACGGCAACCCCGAACAGGAGAGCGAAGCCAGATGACCGCGAACCCTCACCGCGAACGCCCCAGCGACGAGGCCAACAGCAAGCAGCTCGCCATCGCCCGGCGCGAGGGAGCCGCATACCAGGAAGGCCTGCGCGTCATGGCGACCGAGGTCGCCGACACCGGCGGCACCCAGCAGGCCGGCGACTACATCGTGGGCTTCGCCCAGGAACGCGCCGAGGGCATGTACCACCTGCGCGGCGAGGGCAAGCTGGAATGGATGGAGCCGGAGGATGAGAACTGCCACCTGGAAGTCTCCGTCTCCGACGCGGGTGACGGACGCTTCATTCCCTATCTGACGATCTACGCGACCCTCACCAAGGACAGCGGCGAGGTGGTCGGGCCGACCCGGATGCCGTTCGTCTGGCACCCGGGCCTGTATCACTACGGCGCCAACCTCAAGGTGCCGGGAGACGGTACCTACGACCTCGCCGTCAAGATCGAACCGCCCGACTTCATGCGGCACGACGAAGTCAACGGTAAGCGCTATGCCGAAACCGTCGAGGTTTCCTTCCCCCGGGTGCGGATCACGACCGGACGCGAGTAGCGCCCGGCGTCAGACGAAGAAGTAATCCAGCCCGAACACGAGGCCGGACGCGTCCACCGTCAGCACCGCGTCGGTATCGTCGTCCAGGAAGTCGAAGGTCGTGAAGCCGGCGCCTTCCGTGACCTTGATCCTGTCCGGAGTGGCGGGCAGCTGCAGTTCGAGCGTGTCTCCGCCCGCCCTGCCCGCCCCTTCGAACCGGGAGATCGTCTCCCCCAGCATATCGGGCAGATAGTCGCTGAACACGTCGTCGCCGGATCCTCCGACCATCCAGTCCACGCCGGCGCCGCCGCTGATCCAATCCTTCCCGGCCCCGCCATAGAGTTCGTCGTCACCGTCGCCGCCGCCGATGACGTCGTCGCCGTTCCTGCCGAATAGCACCTGTCGGCCGGATCCTCCGACCAGGAAGTCGTCGTGCCGGGTCGCGAGGACGGTGTAATCGATCTCCTGCTCGCCCCGCGTCTCGATGACGACCCGCCCCAGGCTGGAAATCTCGAAACGCTCGATGCCGTCGACGGGGGCGAAGATGTACGGCGCATCCTCCGGCGTGGAATTGCCGACCAGCAGGCTCAGAGTCCCCTCCTCTGCCAGGATTCCGACCTCGCCCCGGAACGGGCCGTCCCATCCCCCCTCGAAATCATCGATGTAATGGAGCACCTCGCTGTTGACGCGCAGCGTGTCCCGGCCGGCGCCGCCGTCCAGTTCGGGACCGGGAACGAACTGGTCCCGCAGTTCGACCGGTCCGGTATTCCATACCAGGATGTCGTTTCCATCCCCCCCGTGGAGTTTGTCGGCACCGGTACCGCCGTCGAGATAATCGTTGCCGGCCCCGCCGAAGAGCCTGTCGGCTCCGCTCCCCCCGTAAAGGCTGTCGCGGCCTGCCCCTCCCCGAAGGACATCGTTGCCGGCGCCCCCCCGGAGATCGTCCCTGCCGCTCCCCCCGTTCAGCACGTCCGATCCGGCCAGCCCCCTGATGATGTCGTTGCCTGCCAGTCCGTTGAGTACGTCGTCCTTCGGCGTTCCAACCAGAACGTCCGGACCGTTCGTTCCATCCTTCCGCATCGTCGGCTCCCGTTCTGTTTCTTTTTGGCGTGGCTTCGAAGGCCGATGGCGGCCAAAAAACAAGGATACGATCAAATATACAAATCTGGCATTGCAGTACCGTGTTCATGCAAACACGAAACGTCAACGCTGTCATTGGAGATTGCCAGGTTGCGTCCCATTTGAGTACCTATCTTCCTTACTTTTATACAATTCCGCGTGGGACCGCAGAGCCATAGGTATATGCGCAACCATAACCTGGATTGGTATCCGCAGGGTCTAGCATTGATCCGCCACGGGACGACCGAGCGACCTGGGTCCAGGCGCAAGGATCGGAATGCGGCAGGCGCGTATCCGGAATAGATGTAGCGTCATCGTGTCCGCATCATCGCCGCCCGGTCGTCTTCAGATCCGGCTGGCAAAGGAGATCAGCATGCCCGCTCCCGACGCCAACGCAGCCTTGCCCCGCGACCCGGAAGCCGACTTGCGGTGGGCCAGCCTGCTCGCGCGCGACAGGTCCGCCGACGGCACCTTCGTCTATGCCGTGAGGACGACGGGCGTTTTCTGCCGCCCCTCCTGCCCGTCACGCCGGCCGAAGCAGGAGAACGTCGTGTTCTTCGCGAGCGGAACCGAAGCGGAAGCGGCTGGATACCGAGCCTGCCTCCGCTGCCGCCCGCCGGCGATGGCAGGCCACGCTCCGCCGGGTGGCTGAGCCGCGGCAGGTCCTCCGGCCAGCATGGAACCCGCTGCTCCTTCCGGCGTTTTCAAGCCATGTCCTAGTCCAAAGGGCAACCAGGGGAGGGGAAAAATGCCTACGGTGTACAGAAGCGAGTTCCTTTGCCTGCTTCGGCGACGGTGACGGGATGTCGGGAACTTATCTGATCCTGGTCGCGGCGGCCGGTATCTCCGCACTGCTTTATCTGGTCATCAGGGTAAGGCTTCACGCGTTCGTCACGCTGCTGCTGGTCAGCCTCATGGTCGGCGTCGCGGCAGGGATGCCCCTCGGCGACGTGATCAAGTCGGTCGAACGCGGCATGGGCGGCACGCTCGGCTTCGTCGCGGTGGTGGTCGGCCTCGGCGCCATGTTCGGGCAGATGCTCGAAGTGTCCGGCGGCGCCGAACGGCTGGCCCGTACGCTGGTGCGGCGCTTCGGCGACGACAAGGTCCAGTGGGCGCTCGGCCTGACCGGCTTCATCGTCTCGATCCCGGTGTTCCTGGACGTGGCGATCGTCATCCTCGTGCCGATCCTGTACAGGCTGGCCCGCGACAGCGGCCGCCCGCTGCTCTATTACGGAATTCCGCTGGTGGCCGGCGGCGCCGTGACCCACGCCTTCATCCCGCCGACGCCCGGCCCGATCGCGGTGGCGGACCTTCTGGGCGCCGACCTGGGATGGGTGATCCTTTACGGCGCGATCTGCGGCCTGCCCGCCATGATCCTGGCCGGACCGGTCTGGGGCAGCTACATCTCCAAGCGGATCACCAAGGGCGTGCCCGACTACGTCATCCTGAAGGACATCGACGAGAGCCGCGAGCTGCCCAGCTTCGGCCAGGTGCTGGCGATCATCCTGACGCCGCTGCTCCTGATCCTGATCAGCACCACCTCGGCCATCCTGCTGGAGGAAGGGAACGCCCTGCGCTCGTTCCTGGGATTCATCGGCCATCCCTATTCGGCGCTGCTCATCGCGACCCTGGTGGCGATGGTGGTGCTCGGCTCCCGCCGCGGCTACGGCAAGGAGGAGATCCAGGACATCGTCAACAAGGCGCTGGAACCGGCGGGCATCATCATCCTGGTGACGGGTGCCGGCGGCGTGTTCAAGCAGGTCCTGATCGACAGCGGCGTCGGCCAGGTGCTCGGCGACATGATGTCGGCGTCCGGCCTCCCCTATCTGGTCCTGGCCTTCGTGGTGGCCGCGCTGATCCGGGTCGCCCAGGGCTCCGCGACGGTCGCCATGGTGACGGCGGCCGGCCTCATCGGGCCGATCCTGCAGCAGAACAACGTCGAGGGACCGCAGCTCGCGCTCGCCACCATCGCCATCGCGGCGGGCGGCACGATCCTCAGCCACGTCAACGACAGCGGCTTCTGGCTGGTCAACCGCTTCTTCGGCCTGACCGAGAAGGAAACCCTCCAGTCCTGGACGGTCGCGGTCACCATCGTGTCGCTGGTCGGCTTCGCCATGGTCCTGCTGCTCGGCGCCATCATCGGGTGACCCCTCGCCGTCCGACGGCGTTTTCCGGGCCGTCATGTCGCCTGCGGTCAGGCGCATGACGGTTCCGGTCAAGCGGACCGCCGCCGTCGGCGCAGACTGGGGCTCCGGGTCGGGATCGCTCCCGCCCCGGAGCTTCAGCAACGCCGAGCAGCGGTACCCGCCATGGCCAATTCGACAGAGATCAACCGCCGGGTCGTCATCACCTGCGCCGTGACCGGCGCCGGCGATACGGTCGGCAAACATCCCGCCATCCCGGTCACCCCGGAGCAGATCGCGGCCGCGGCGGTCGAGGCCGCATCGGCAGGCGCCGCGGTCGCCCACATCCATGTCCGCGATCCCGGAACCGGCAAGCCGAGCCGCGACCCGGCCCTGTACCGAGAGGTCATGGAGCGGATCCGGGCCAGCGGAACCGACGTGATCGTCAACCTGACCGCCGGCATGGGCGGCGACCTGGCGATCGGCCCGGACCATGACCCGGCGCGGTTCGGTCCCGGCACCGACCTGGTCGGTGCCGGGGCGCGGGCGGCCCATGTGGCCGAACTGCTGCCCGAGATCTGCACGCTGGACTGCGGCTCGCTCAACTTCGGCGACGGCTCGCTGGTCTATGTCTCGACGCCGGACATGCTGCGCCGACAGGCCGCGATCATCCAGCGCCTGGGCGTCAAGCCGGAGCTGGAGATCTTCGATACCGGGAACCTGTGGTTCGCCAAGCGGATGCTGGCCGAGGGGCTGCTCGACGCGCCGCCGCTGTTCCAGTTCTGCATGGGCATTCCGTGGGGTCTTCCGCCCGAACCGAGGATGATGCTGGCGCTCCGCGACATGCTGCCGGCCGGCAGCGTCTGGGCAGGCTTCGGCATCGGCAGGATGCAGATGCCGATGGCCGCCCAGGCCGTCCTGCTCGGCGGCAACGTCCGCGTCGGGCTGGAAGACAACCTCTACCTGGACCGCGGAGTCCATGCCAGCAACGGCAGCCTGGTCGACCGTGCCGTGACGATCGTCGAGGCGCTGGGCTCGCAGGTGGCCGGCCCGGCCGAAGCCCGCGAGATCCTGGGGCTTCCCGCCCCCCGCGGTTAAGCGAATACTCAGGAAAGACGCGAAATGACCCAATCCTTTCCCATCCGCACGCTCGGTCTGGTCGGCGGCGGCGTCATCGGCAGCGGCTGGGCGGCCCGCGCCCTCGCCCATGGGCTCGACGTGGTCGCCTTCGACCCGGCGCCCGGGGCCGAGGACGCCCTGCGGGCCGCCGTCGCGAATGCCTGGCCGGCCCTGGAACGCACGGGCCTTGCCCAGGGCGCAGGCCGGGACCGGCTACGCTTCGCCCGTTCCGTCGCGGAAGTCGCCGCGGAAGCCGACTTCGTCCAGGAGAACGCGCCCGAGCGCGAGGACCTGAAGCGCAGGCTGCTGGCGGAGATCGACGCGGGCTGCGCTCCCGGCACCGTCATCGCGTCCAGCTCGTCCGGGCTGCTGCCGTCCCGGATCCAGGCGGATTGCCGGCATCCCGAAAGGGTGGTGATCGGCCATCCGTTCAATCCGGTCTATCTGCTGCCGCTGGTCGAGATCGTGCCCGGCGAGCTTACGTCCCGCGATGTCGTGGAACGGGCGGCAGGATTCTACCGCTCCATCGGCATGCGGCCGCTGAAGATCCGCAAGGAGATCGAGGGTTACCTGTCCGACCGCCTCCAGGAGGCGATGTGGCGCGAGGCGCTCCACCTGGTCGACCAGGGCGTCGCCACCACCGAGGATATCGACGACGCGATCATCTACGGTCCGGGCCTGCGCTACGCCTTCATGGGGACCTGCCTGACCTTCCACCTGGCCGGCGGCGAGGGCGGCATGGCCCACATGCTGGACCAGTTCGGCCCGGCGCTGAAGCTGCCCTGGACGAAGCTGGAGGCCCCGGAGCTGACGCGGGAGCTCCACGACCGGATGGTGGAGGGAACGGCGGTCCAGGCCGACGGCCGGACCGTCAAGGAACTGGAGCGCTGGCGGGACGACTGCCTGGTCCGGCTGATCGAGGTCCTTGCCCCGCTGCGGCACGAGCGCCGGGCGGAGTCCGCGGATCCGGTAGCGCCATGAACGGCACGGCGCCGCTGCGCCTCCACCGCGCCCGCGTGGTTCCGGAATGGATCGATTACAACGGCCACCTCAGCGAAGCCTACTATGTGCTGATCTTCGGCCATGCGACGGATGCCCTGCTGGACGCCATCGGCATGGACGGGGACTTCCGGACCCGCACCGGGCGATCCGTCTACACGGTGGATGCCCGCATCCGTTATCTCGGCGAGGTCGCCTGCGGCGAGGAGGTGGAGATCCGCACCTGGGTCTGCGGGGCCGATGCGAAGCGCATGCTGGTCCATCACGCCATGCACCGTGCCGGATGCGACGAGCCGGCGGCGCGGACGGAGCTGGTCCTGCTCTCCGTGGCGAAGCCCGGGCCGCGCGCGGCCCCGTTCGATCCCGCGGTGTTCCGCACCATCCGGTCTCTCGCGGAAGCCGGCGGCGCCAGCTGCCCCGTCCTCCCGGACCGCTGGGTTCCGCCTTCACCTCAACGCAACCAAGAACAGGGAGATTGAACATGCCTCCGAGAACCGCCCGCCTGATGGCCGCCGCCGGCATCGCCCTGTGCGGCCTTTCCTTCTGGCCCGCCGCGGCCCCGGCCGCCGAGCCCGCCGAATGCAGGACGGTCAGGATGTCCGATCCGGGCTGGACCGACATCACCGCCACGACCACCACGGCCTCGGTCATCCTGGCCGCCCTGGGATACCAGCCCAGCGTCGTGAACCTGTCGGTCGCCGTCTCGATCGAGGGGCTTCGGTCCAAGAACATCGACGCCTTCCTCGGCAACTGGATGCCGGCACAGGAGGAGATGACCCGGAAATACATCGATGGCGGCCAGATCGACGTCGCGGCGGTCAATCTCGAAGGCGCCACGACGACGTTGGCGGTCAACAAGGCGGCGGCGGACGCCGGCGTGAAGACCTTCGCCGATCTCGACAAGAATGCCGAAAAGTTCAAACGCACCATCAACAGCATCGAGCCGGGATCGTCGGCCAATGCGAAGATCCAGAAGATGATCGAGGACGACGCCTACGGGCTGGGCGACTGGAAGCTGGTCGAATCCAGCGAGGCGGCGATGCTGGCCTCGGTCGACCGGGCCGTCCGCCGCGACGAATGGGCGGTGTTCCTGGGCTGGGCGCCCCATCCGATGAACGTCAAGCTGCCGATGGGCTATCTGGACGGCGGCGAGGAGTATTTCGGACCCAACCGCGGCAGTGCCACGGTCCGGACCCTGACCAGGGCCGGGCTGGATGAGGCCTGCCCCAACCTCGGCACGTTCCTGAAGCAGCTCGTGTTCTCCGTCCCGATGGAAAACGAGATGATGGTCATGATCCTGAACGACCGGATGGATCCCAAGGAGGCGGTCGAGACGTGGATGCGGAAGAATCCGCAGGTGCTGGATTCCTGGCTGGCCGGGGTGACCGCCCTGGACGGCAAGCCCGGCCTGCCCGCCGTCAAGTCGGCCCTCGGCATTGCCTCCTGACCGGTTCGCCCCCGGGGTCGCCGAGGCGCTGCGGATCGCCGCGGCGCGCGCGCCCGCCGCGGGCGAGGGGATCGCGGCGATGCGCAGCGCCTACGAGACGGAACGGTCCTGGTGGAACCGGCCGGTCATCGACCTGCATTCCGCAGCCGACGCGGTCCTGGAACTGGAGGACGGCCCGGTCGGAATCCGGGTGTACCGCCCGGATGCCGGCGAGTCCCTGCCGGCGCTGGTGTTCCTCCACGGCGGCGGCTTCGTCGTCGGCTCGCTGGAGTCCCACGACCGGATCATGCGGCAGCTGTGCCGCCGGTCCGGAGCAATCGTCGTCGGGCTGGACTACCCGCTCTCCCCGGAGCATCGCTATCCGGCGGCGCTCGACACGGTGGAACAGGCCTTCGTCGCCCTCGCGGAAGGTCTGGCCGTTCCCGGCATCGATCCCGGCCGGCTGGGGATCGGCGGGGATTCCGCCGGCGCCCACCTGGCGCTCGCCGCGGCGCTCCGCCTCCGGGACCGGCGGCCGGACACCGTCAGGTTCATGCTGCTCTATTACGGCCTCTACGGGCTGAAGGAGTCGGAGTCCCGGCGGCGCTTCGCCGACCCGGTCTACGGACTGCCCCCCGACGAGCTTCGGTTCTACGAGTCCAGCTACCTGGGCTCCGAAGCGTCCCCCGACGGGGAAGCGATGGACCTCCTGGCGTCCGACCTCGCCGGCCTGCCACCCGCCTTCATCGGGGCGGCGGCGCTGGATCCCCTGCTCGACGACAGCCTCGCCCTGGCCGATGCCCTGCGGCAGGCGGGCGGCCGTGCCGAGCTGCGCGTCTACGACGGCGTCCCCCACGGCTTCCTCCATTGGAGCCGGCTGGTCCCGACAGCCGCCCAGGCGCTGGAGGACGGAGCGCGCGCCGTCGCGGCCTCGCCCTTCAGGTTCCCATCCTGACCGTCGTGGCGGCGGGCGCCGGCTGGAGCCGGGCCGTCGCCCTGTCCCTGCTGGGACTGGCTCCGGCATGGCGCCGGTATGTCCGGGAGAAACCCTCGTAGCTGCCGAAGCCGCAGGCGACCGCGATCTCCGCCAGGGAATGGTCGGAGTACAGCACCAGCGACCGCGCCCGCTCGACCCTCAGCCAGAGATAATAGCTGGTGGGCGACTGGCCGAGTGCTCCATGGAACAGCCGCTCCATCTGCCGGAGCGACAGCCCCGCCCGTTCGGCCAGCGCCTGGAGCGCCAGCGGTTCCTCCAGGTTCCGCTCCATGATCCGGACGGCGGCGGCCAGCTTGGGATGGCAGACCCCGAGCCGCTGGGGCACGTCCGCCCGCTGGCTGGACCCGGCCTCCCGGATGGTGGGATGGATGAACTGCTCGGAGACGCCGACGGCGACGCGGTGGCCGCAATCGATGCGGATCAGGTGTAGCATCATGTCCAGGGCCGCCGTTCCGCCGGCGCAGGTCAGCCGCCTGCGGTCGATGACGAATATCGACGGCTGGACGTCCACCCGGGGGTACTGTTCGGCAAGACTGTCCAGGCACTCCCAATGGGTCGTGGCGGCATGCCCGTCGAGCAGGCCGGTGCGGGCCAGCAGAAGGCTTCCGCTGTCGATGGCGCCCAGGATGGTGCCCTGCCGGTCGAGACGGCGAAGCGGAGGGGCCAGGGTGTCGCTGAAGGAGTCCTGAGGATCGAAGCCGGCGCACAGGATCACCATGCCGGGCGCGCCGACCTCCTCCAGCCGCCTGTCGGGCACGAGGGTCATGCCGTTGCTCGCCATCACCGTATCGCCCCCCGCCGAAACCGTGCTCCAACGGTAGCAGGCCCGTCCCATCATCTGGTTGGCGACCCTCAGCGGCTCCACCGCGCAGGTGAAGGCCAGCATCGAGAACTTGGGAAACAGCAGGAAGGCGATGTCCCGGCCGGGCCGGTCGAGGAAGTACGCACTGTTGACGGACGGCATCGCGTTCAGGCCCTGAACCGGAAGAAAGGTCGAAGCATCGTCCATTCTGCCGGCAAGCCGGGTCGGTCGCGCAAGGGGTCTTCAGGGAATCCTACGCCTGTCCCGCCTTGCCGGCCCGCGGAAGCCGGATCAGGCGCGACGGCCGCAGCAGGTTGTTTCGCTCCAGCAGGGGATGGGCGATCGCGGCGAAATGGGCATCGATCCGTTTCAGGTCGCGCACCGCGTCGAGGTGCAGGCCGCTCGTCTCGGCCGGAAGCCCCGTTTCCGGCGGATGGGCGAACTCGTTCTCGGCGGCCGCCCGCTCCAGGTCGCGGAACCTTTCCTTCCCCTCGACGAGCCTCAGGGCCGATTGCAGGTCCTCGCCCATGAAGACGGCCACCGCCAGCCGGAGCTGCGCCAGCAGGTGGTCGTGCATGGCCTCCGCTTCCTCGACCTGCTGTTCGGTCAGGCACAGGCGGCGGCGCATGCGCTTGGCTGCGAGGTCCAGGACCCCCTTGTCGATGATGTCGCCGGCATGCTCCAGGTTGAGGGCGACGGTCTGAACCTGGGCCAGCCGCGAGCACTCCTCGGCGCCGAGCTCGCGCTGGCCGAGTTCCGACAGGAAACGCTTCAGCGCCCCGTGCAGCCGGTCGAGGACATCGTCCTTGCGCCGCAGCTCGTCGAGCAGCCGGTAGTCGTCGCGGCGCAGCAGCTCCCGCGATCCCCTCAGCATCTCCTCGACGGTGTCGGCCATGCGGAAGGCTTCCCGGGCGGCGTTGGCCAGCGCCACGCGCGGCGCGTCGAGCGAACGGGGGTCCAGGTATCGGGCGCTTCCGGCATCCTCGGGCAGCGGCCGGTCCGGCAGGATCCGTTCCAACAGCCTGGCCTGCAGCGACAAGGCAGGGATGAAGAGGGCCGCCAGCGCCAGGTTGAACACGAGATGGAAAGTCACCGCGAGCCAGGCGGGATCGTGGCGCGCCAGAAGCGGATGGTCCGCAAGGACGGGCAGCAGGGGCAGGACGAGGAGGCAGCCGATGATCCGGTTGGCGATGTTGCCGACCGGCAGGCGCAGCGCGCCGCGCTCGCCCGATGCCGCGGCCAGCAGGGGATTCAGCGCGCTGCCGAGGTTCGCGCCGAGCACCATGACCAGGGCGGCGAAAGGAGTGACGAGCCCGGTCCCGGCCAGCGAGGCGATCACCAGGATGGCGGCGACGCTGGAGTGCATCGCCCAGGCGATCAGCGCCGCGGCGGCCAGCACGGGAAGCGGCTCCCGGGTCAGGGCGGCGATCAGGTCCTTCGCCTCGGGCGAGACGCCGGTCGGCACGATGGTCTCGACCAGCAGATGCAGGGACAGCAGGACGAATCCCAGGCCGATGACGATCCGGCCCAGGTTCCGGCTGCGCGTCCGGGTTCCCGTCCTGAAGACGACGAGCCCGGCGAAGATCAGCACGGGATAGACGATGGTGATGTCGAACGAGAGGGCCCAGGCGACCAGCGCGGTGCCAACGTTGGCGCCCAGCATCACGGCCAGCGCGGGGACCAGCCCGATCAGTCCCGCGCCCAGGAAGGAGGTCGTCATGAAGGCCGTGGCGGTGCTGCTCTGGAGCGCCAGCGTGACGCCGATCCCGGCGAGGCAGGCGGCGAGACGGTTCCGCAGCGCCCGGCCGAGCAGGCGGCGGAGGTCGCCGCCGAAGGCACGCAACACGCCGCTCCGCACCATGTGGACGCCCCAGAGCAGGAGCGCCACCTCGCCCAGAAGCTCCATCAACGCATGGGTAGCGGGCATGGCGGACATCCTGCACTCCCTACCCCGCTCCCGATCGGCGGGTTCTTTTTCGTTGCTTACAGGTTAATCGGCCATGCGCCCCCGTTGTTCCATTCGTTACCGTCCTCGCTGCGGCGACCAGCCTTACAGCCCGAACCGGGTCGGACTCAGGTTCAGCGTTTCACAGATCCGGCGCGCGGCGGCGATCTGCGCCGGTGCCAGCTTCTCCTCCGGCTTGCCGCCTCCGAGCAGCGTTTCCACCAGCTCCGTCGCGGCCTGGGCGTCGCCCTTGACCGGGTGCAGGGCCTGCAGGGCGGCCATCTCCCCTTTCTCGCGGTCTTCCCGAAGATGGGCGAGATACCGATCGAACGTCTCGGCGGTGCCGTCGCCGGCCTTCGCCACGAGGGCGCGGACGGCCCCGGCGTCGGCTCCCTCGGCCACGCCCAGCAAGGCCGCCGCGGCGGCCAGCGCGGCGCCGTTCTTGTCGTCCGTCATTCGTCCCCCGTCGAAGCCGGCCAGCGATGCCTGACCCGCTTCCTGCAACAGGGCGGCGGGGAAATCGGCGCGTCTCGCCGCCACGCCGGGACGGCCGCCGGCCTTCGCCTGTTGCATCGGCGATGGAAGACACCATGATCGAACCCTGGCCGACCACCGAGGCCGAGGCCCGCGTCGTGCAGGAAGACCTGCGCGGCCGCGTCATCACCCATGACGATTTCCCCCCGCTCCGCCGCATCGCGGCCGTCGACGCGCATTACAGCGACTCCGACGGCATGACCTGGGCGGCGGTGGCCGAACTCGACCCCGGGACGCTGGAACTGACCAGGTCCGTCCTGCTGGCCCGGCCGACGGTCTTCCCCTACGTGCCGGGATACCTGTCGTTCCGGGAGGTTCCGGCCATGGCGGCGGCGGTCGGCCTGCTGCCCGAACCACCGGACCTCCTGATCGTCGACGGGCAGGGCATGGCTCATCCACGGCGTTTCGGGCTCGCCTGCCACCTGGGCGTGGTGACGGGGCTGCCGGCGATCGGCGTCGCCAAGTCGCGGCTGGTCGGCCGCTACGAGGAGCCGGGCCGCCGGCGCGGCTCCTCCTCGCCCATGTTCCACCGACGGGAGCTGGTCGGGGTGGCGCTGCGCACCCGTGACGGCACCAATCCGCTCTTCGTGTCCGTCGGTCACCGGGTAAGCCTGCCCACCGCCGTGGACCTGGTGCTCCGCTTCGCGCCGAAATGGCGCCTGCCGGAGCCGATCCGCCTCGCCGACGCCATCTCGCGCATGCACCGCTGAGCCGGGCCGGCCGCCGGCCGGCGTATACGACCTTGAATAACAATGGGAATACCGCCACAAAGAGCGCTTGCGGCGCAGGGGCGATACTTTATCTTGGCGTCGGATTGCTGGCACGGTGCGCACCAAGGGTACGGGTATCCAGGCCAGACTTGCCGAAGCGAGGGGCTCTCCGATGGCGCTGATCAAGAAATCGACATACGACAACCGGCGCCCCGCCGAGCAGGCGGAGAACGCGACCGCCCGCGCCGGAGCGGCCAAGCCGCTCCCCCACGCCACGCCGCAACGGGCGCGTGCCCGGACCTTTGCGCGCCAGCAGAAGATCGCGGAACGGATCGCCGCCGCCAGCATGGAGATCGCCTCCTCCACGTCCGAGGCCGCCTCCGCGGCGGAAGAGCTCCGCCGCAGCATGGAGCAGATCGCGGGCGGCGCGCAGCAGGCCTCCAGCGCCGCCCAGGAGTCGCTCTCCGCGATCGGCAGCATCGCGGCGCTCCTCGCGAGCGCCCGCACCATGGCGACCGCGTCGCGCCAGAGGACGGAAGCCCTGCAGGTCCTGCTGGGAGAAACCGGCACCCAGATCACCGTCTCGGTCGGCGGCATCGCGGCGGCGGCCCGGCGCCAGGCGGCCACCGTCACGCTGATCGAGGAGCTGAAGGAGCTGGCCTCCAGCATCGGGTCGATCGTCCGTACCGTCGGCTACATCGCCGACCAGACCGACCTGCTGGCGCTCAACGCGGCGATCGAGGCGGCCCGCGCCGGCCAGGCGGGCAATGGCTTCGCCGTCGTCGCGGACGAGGTCCGGGCCCTCGCGGAAGTCGCGGAGAAGAGCGCCAGGGACATCGCCGACCTGGTCGGGGAGATCCAGACGGAGATCGCGTCGCTGGCCGAGGCGATCTCCGCGACGGCCGAAACGTCGATGCGCGAGGTCGAGAACGGCACCAAGGTCGTCGCCGCGATCGAGCAGGTCCGGACGGACATGGGCGAGCTGGCCGCGCTCAGCCTCGACATGGCGGCGGCATCCCAGGAGGCGGAGCGGGCATCGGTGGAGGTCCAGCGCGGCGCCGAGCAGATCGCGGCGGCGGCCGAGGAGCAGGCGGCGGCCACCGAGGAATCCCTGCGCAGCCTGGCCGAGCAGAGCCTCGCCCTGGAGCAGGCCCAGCTGGCCGCGCAGGAGCTGTCCCTGCTGTCCGACGAGCTGCGCCAGACCAGCGACCTGATCCGCAGCGCGGAACAGGTCGCCTCCGCGTCCGAGGAACTGTCCGCGACCGTCCAGGAACTGTCGGGAGCCGCCGTCCAGATCATGGCCGCGGTCGACCAGATCAGCCGGGGCTCGGGGCAGCAGGCCGCCGCGACCCATCAGTCCAGCACGGCGCTCCGCCAGATCGAGGCCGCGACGCGGCGCACCCGCGCCAGCACCGGCGGCGCGGTCGAGCGGTCCGCGGCCATGTCGGCGCTCCTGGCCGAGGGGCGGCGGAACATCACCTCCCTGATCGACGGTGTCGGACAGGCCGTCACCCATACCCGCCACAGCCTGAACCGCATCGGATCGCTCGAACAGATGGTGCGGCGGATCGAGAAGATCGTGGACGGCATCAACTCCGTCTCGATCCAGACCAACATGCTTGCGATCAGCGGCTCGGTGGAAGCCGCGCGCAGCGGCGACGCGGGACGCGGGTTCGCCCTCGTCTCCTCGGACATCCGGAGCCTGGCGCGGGACTCGGCCGAGAACGGCGACCGGATCAAGGATACGGTCCGCGCGATCCAGGACCAGGTCCAGGCGGTCAGGCGCGAACTGGAACTGACGCTGGCCGCCAACGAGGTGGAGGTGCAGAAGAACCGCGACATCATCGCCACCTTCGCCGCCGTGGAGACCGACATGGCGACGGTCCGGAAGAGCAACGAGGCGATATTCCGGGATTCCGACGTCATCCTGCAGGCGGCGCAACAGGCCGCCGCCGGCACGCAGGACGTCGCCGCCGCGGCGGAGCAGGCCAGCCGGGCCACCGCCCAGGCGGCGACCGCATCGCGGCAGCAGGCGCGCGGAGCCGAGGACCTGGCCGCGGCCATCGAGGAAATGGCGTCCCTCGCCGACGAACTCCAGAACTCGGCCGGCTGACGTCGAGCCGGAAGGACCCCATGTCCCCGCCCCCCTCCGCACAGGCGCTCGCGCCCGCCCCGTCGATTCCGGAGCCCCCGGACCGCCGGCCGCACCTGGTGTTCCGCGTCGGCGGCCTGCGCGCCGCCCTGCCGCTCCGGGTGGTCCGGGAGATCGTCCGCCGCCCGGACGTGCTGGACGTCCCCTTGAGCCCCCCGACCGTCGAGGGGTTGATCAACCTGCGCGGCACCGTCACCGTCCTGCTCAACATGCAGCGCCTGCTGGGACAGCCCGCCACACCTCCGGACGACGGAGGTCGGGTGGTGGTCCTGGACTCCGGCACGCCCGTCGGGCTCCAGGTCGATCAGGTCGCCGGCATCGTCGACCTGTCCCGCGGGCAGGTCGAACGGACCGACCCGGCCGACGAGGGCGACCTGTTCTCCGGCACGGTCCCGGGGGACGGGGACGAATCGGCCGTCTCGGTGCTGGCGCTCGAACGGGTCCTGCGGCGGGTCTCGGCCACGCGTCCCGCTGCGCCGCTTGCCGGCAGGTCCGCGCCGGCCGGCGCCTCGGCGGGGGCGCGGCCCGCGCCGGAACCGGCCTCGGGAACGCCGGCGGCCACCCGCATGCTGGTCAGCTTCGAAGCCGACGGCGAGGAGTACGCGGTGCCGGTTTCCGCGGTGGACGAGGTGGTCCGCACCCAGGCCAGGACCGTGCGCATGCCCCATGCCGACGGCAACCTGCTGGGCGTCGTCACGGTGCGCGGGCGGCTGATCCCCCTGTTCGACCTGGGAACGCTCCTGGGGCTGGGCCGGCCGCGTCCGCGGGGCGGAGAAGCCGACGCGGCCCGGGTGATCGTCCTGTCGTTCGGCGGGATGCGCGCCGGGCTGCTGGTGGACAGGGCCCGCGAGATCCTGCGCGTGCCCCCCGGCCAGATCGACCCGGTGCCTCCGCTGTTCCGCCAGGATGCCGGGGAGATCGAGGGGATCTGCCGGCTCGACCAGGGCCGCAGGCTCGTTTCCATCCTCGATCCCGACCGCCTGTTCCGGTCGGCGGGAGCGCGGAGCGGCCTCGCGGCCCATTCCGATCAACCTGACGCCGACATCCCGGAGGAAGGCATGGCCGATCGCGCCGCCGTCACGGAGTCCTTCGTGATCTTCCGGCTGGGAACCGTCGAATACGGTCTTCCCTCGTCCTGCGTCGAGCAGGTCGCGGCGGTGCCGGACCAGCTGACCCCGGTCCCGAAGGCGCCGGACTTCATCGAGGGGGTCATCAACCACAGGGGCAGCGTGCTGCCCGTGATCGACCAGCGGCGGCGTTTCGCCTTGTCCGGAACGGCCCCGGAGCGCAGCCGGCGCATCGTCGTCACCCTCATGGGGACGGCCCGTGCCGGGATCCTGGTGGATGCGGTGACCGGCGTCCTCAGGATACCGGCCGATGCGATCGAGCCGGCGCCCGACCTTTCGGCCGAGCAGGTGGCCCTGATCTCCCGCGTGGCCAACCTGGGCGGGAGGATGATCCTGCTGCTCGAGCCCGGGCACCTGCTGGCCCGGCACGAGGCGGACCAGCTCTCCGGTCTCGACGGCGCGACAGCCGCCCAGGCGCCCGTCTGACGCGCCGCCATGATCCGTCTGCTGATCATCGACGATTCGGCCCTGATGCGGAAGCTGCTGGCCGGCATCTTCGAACAGGAAGGGGATTTCGAGATCCGGACGGCCCGCAACGGCGCCGAGGCGCTGGATCTCGCCCGGAGTTTCGCCCCCCAGGTCGCGACCCTCGACATCAACATGCCGGTGATGGACGGGCTGACCTGCCTGAGCCGCCTGATGGTCGAGACGCCGCTTCCGGTGGTGGTCGTGTCGTCCCAGACGCCCGAGGGGGCGGAGACCACGCTGGAGGCGCTGGCGCTCGGCGCGGTCGACGTGATCGCCAAGCCGGAAGGCACGGTTTCGCTGAGCATCGACCGGATCCGCCCGATGCTGGTCGAGACGGTTCGCGCCGCGGCGGGCGCCCGCCTGCGGCCGACGCTGCGGCTCGCCGACCGGATCCGTCACCGGATGAGCCGGACGGCCGCGCCGGACCAGCCGCCGGCGTCCGCCCCGGCGATGCCCCCGACGATGCAAAGGCGGCGGGCCGGGCAACCGGAGCCGGCCCCGGGCCTCGTCCTGATCGGCGCTTCGACCGGCGGGCCGCAGGCGCTCGAGACGATCCTGACCGGCTTTCCCGAGGACCTGCCCTGGCCCGTCCTGGTGGCCCAGCACATGCCGGCCAGCTTCACCGGGGCTTTCGCCCAGCGGCTGGACCGGATCTGCCCGCTGCCCGTCGAAGAGGTCCGGCAATCCATGCCCCTGCTGCCCGGCCGCGTCCATGTCGCGCGGGGCGACGCCGACCTGATCGTCGCCCGGCGGCCCGCCGGGCTGATCGCCACGCCGGTCCCCTCCTCGCCGGCCCACCGCTGGCACCCGTCGGTCGACCGGATGGTGACCAGCGCGCTCAACCATGTGCCGGCCGGCCTGCTGGTCGGCGTGCTGGTCACCGGCATGGGCGACGACGGAGCAGCCGCCATGGCACGGCTGAGCGCGGAGGGCGGCCACGCCATCGCCCAGGACGAGGACACCGCGGTGGTCTGGGGAATGCCGGGCGCCCTGGTCAGGCTCGGAGGCGCCGATACCGTCGCCCCGCTGCCGGACATCGCGCGGGCCGTCGCCGGGGCGGTCGCCCGGGCCGGTTCGCGCAGGAGCGAGGCGCCATGCCGCTGATCCGCCGCGCCCCGCCCGGCCCCGCCGGGGAAACGCCGACATCGCCCGATGCGGCCCGGCACGACCTGCTGAATGGAGATCCCCTGGTCCGCAGGCGCGCCGTCCGCAGTCTCGGCAATGGTCCGGAGGCCGTGCCGACGCTGATGGAGGTGTTGCTGCGCGAAGGGGATCCCGCCGTCCGCGAGGCGATCTTCACGGCCCTCGCCGCCCTTCCGGACGCCGCGGAACCGCTGGCCTCGCTGCTTCGGTCGCGGGATGCCGGCCTGCGCAACGGCGCGATCGAGGCGCTGCAGGCCATGCCCGGCCCGGCGCGTGCGCTGCTGCCCGGCCTGCTCGCCGACCGCGATGCGGACGTGCGCCTGCTGTCCGCGGAGATCGCCCGCGGCCTTCCGGCCGCCGAGGCCACGGCGCTGCTGTGCGGTCTGCTGGAGCGGGAGGACGACGTGAACGTCTGCACGGCCGCCGTGGAGATCCTGGCCGAAATCGGCACGCCGGATGCCGTGCCGGTCCTGCGCGGAGTGCCCCGGCGATTCCCAGGAGCCCCGATCGTCTCCTTCGCCGCGGATGTCGCGGTCAAGCGCATCACGGGCGCGCAGAACTGACGACCATGCCCGCAGACAAGCCTGACCAGCCGGGCAGCCCCGACATCCGGATCGCCGATCATGAGTTCCGGCGGTTCCGCGACTTCCTCTATCGCCGCACCGGCATCGTCTTCGGCGATGCCCAGCGGGCCTATGTGGAACGCCGCCTGGCCGACCGGATCCTCGCCGCCGGCTCGCGCGGCTTCTCCGAGCATTTCGCGCGCCTGCTGGTCGAACCGGACGAGATGGAGCGCCTGATCTCCGCCTTCACGGTCAACGAGACCTATTTCTACCGGGAGGACTACCAGCTCCGTTGCCTGACCTCCACGCTGCTCGACCGGATCACGGCGCGAAAGCGCCGCGGCCAGCCGATCCGCCTGTGGTCGGTCCCGTGCTCGACCGGGGAGGAACCCTATTCGATCGCCATCTGGCTGCTGGAGAACTGGCCCCACGTGGATTCCTGGGATATCGAGATCGTCGGCTCCGACATCGACGTCCGGGCCCTGGACGCCGCTCAGGAGGGCGTCTATTCCGAGCGGTCGCTGATGCGCCTGTCCCGTCCGCTGGTCGCCAAGTATTTCACGGCCCTGGACGGTGGGCGCTATCGCATCGACGAGGCGCTGCGGGGATCGGTCCGGTTCAGCCAGGTCAACATCATCGACCAGGGCGACACGGGGCTGTGGCGCGACATGGACGTGATCTTCTGCCGCAACGTGCTGATCTATTTCGACGACATGGCCCGGCGCACCGCCGCCAGCAATCTTTACGACAGCCTGGCGCCGGGTGGATATATCTGCCTGGGCCATACCGAATCCATGAGCCGGATATCGCCCCTGTTCCATGTCTGCCGGTTTCCGGAGGCGATCGTGTACCAGAAGCCCGGGGAGGGCGGCCATGACTGATCGGCCCGCGCGGCCGCGCGTCCTCGTCGTCGACGACGGCGCGCTGATCCGCCTCTATTACCGCGAGACGCTGGAGGCCGCCGGCTTCGAGGTGGCCGAAGCCCTCAACGGGATCGAGGCGCTGGAGAAGGTGCTGTCCGAGCCGTTCGACCTGCTGGTCGTCGACATCAACATGCCGAAGATGGACGGCATGTCGTTCCTGCGGAACCTGCGCGGCGAGACCGCCGCCGCCGCGGCAGTTCCCGCCCTGGTGATCTCCAGCGAGGCGGGCGAGCAGGACGCCGACGACGCGCGGGCGGCGGGGGCGAACTACTATCTGGTCAAGCCGGTCGCGGCAGCCGACCTCGTCCTCCATGTCGCCGTGCTGACCGGGGTGACGGCATGAACGCACTGCTCGAACAGTTCCTGTCCGAAGGCCGGGATCTGATCCAGGAGTCGACACGCGGGCTGATCGCGCTCGAGCGGATGCCCACCGGCGACGGGGTCGCCCTGGTGTTCCGCGCCTTCCATACGTTGAAAGGTTCGTCCGGCGTCTTCGACGTGCCGCCGATGACCCGGATGCTCCACGCGGCGGAGGATGCCCTGTCCGCCGTCCGCGCCGGGCGTGCCGCGATCGACGCGTCGCTCATCGACCTGCTGCTGGAGAGCCTGGACCGGACAGCCTCGTGGCTGGACGCGCTGGAAGCGCAGGGCAGGCTGCCGGCGGACGCCGACGCGGCGGCGTCGGACCTGATCGACCGATTTCGCCGACTCGTCTTGGGGAACGCGGATACGGCGGAGGCACCGACGGCCCCGCTCCCGGACGACCTGCCGGCCTACACGGCGGTCGAGCGGTCCACCGCCCTAGACCTGTTGCGGCAGGGAGACGCCGGAACCGGCGCGTTCAGGATCGTCTACGATCCCGACCCAGGCTGCTTCTTCAACGGCGAGGATCCGCTGAAGCTGGTCAGCCGCCTGCCCGGCCTGGCCGCCGTGCGGATCTCTCCGCGCGAGGACTGGCCGGCGCCGGAGAACCTCGACCCCTTCCTCTGCAATCTGCGGATCGACCTGCTGGCGGTCGGCGAGGAGGCGGCGATACGCCATGCGTTCCGCCTGGTCGCCGACCAGGTCCGTATTTCCGCGGTCGATCCCGAAATCCTCGGCCCCGGACCCGCTCTCCCTCACCCGCCCGCCGACATCGTCCAGGCCGTGCTGGACGAGCAGCGGCGCCTGCTCGCGGCCGCGACGCCCGAGGGCGAGATGGCCGGACGCTGGGGATCGGCGGCGACCGCCGCCGCCAACGCGCTGCGGCATGGGGGCCGGGCGGATCTGGCGGACGCCGTCGCGGCGGCGCTCGCCCGGTCGATGGAACGGCGGGACCCCGCCCCTCTGGCCAAGTCCCTGGTCCATGCCACCCGCGCCCGGCACCCCGCCGCCCGGGAACGGGATGTTCCGTCCTCCCCGGCGCAGCCTCCCTCGTCGCGCCCGCTGCGGGTGGACGAAGCGCGCATCGACCGTCTCTTCGCCCTGGTCGGGGAGATGATCGTGGCGAAGAATTCGCTGGGCTGGCTGGCCGGACGGGCCGCGCAGCCGGACGGATCTGGAGACATCGTCCGGTCGCTCCGGGACCTGCACGGCACGATGGACCGGCTGGTGCGCGACATGCACGATGCCATGGTTCGGATCAGGATGGTGCCGGTCGGCCAGGTCTTCGACCGCTTCCCCCGGTTCGTCCGCGACCTGTCCCTTCGTCTCGGAAAGCCGGTCGACCTGGTGATCGAGGGGGAGGAGACCAGCGCCGACAAGACCGTGGTCGAGACGCTTTACGAGCCGCTGCTGCACCTCGTCCGCAACAGCCTGGACCACGGGATCGAGCCGCCGGAGGAACGCCGCCGCCGCTCCAAGCCGGATCGCGCCACCCTGACGCTGCGCGCCTTCCACTCCAACGACCGGATCGTGGTCGAGGTCGGCGACGACGGCCGCGGCATCGATATCGCCGGGGTCGGCCGCAAGGCAGTCCAGGCCGACGTGATC
Source organism: Skermanella sp. TT6 (assembly GCF_016653635.2). Taxonomy (NCBI): domain Bacteria; kingdom Pseudomonadati; phylum Pseudomonadota; class Alphaproteobacteria; order Rhodospirillales; family Azospirillaceae; genus Skermanella; species Skermanella cutis. Next base: position 2,401,087 of record NZ_CP067420.1, on the reverse strand, counting down.
GACGAGGCGCAGCTTGCCGCCCTGGAGGATGCCGAGGCCTCCCGCCTGATCTTCACGCCGGGTCTCTCGACGGCGGAGGAAGCCTCCGATCTGTCGGGCCGCGGCATGGGCATGTTCGCGGTGCGCATGGCGGTCGAGCGGCTGGGTGGCGGCGTGGCGGTGGAAACCGCCCGCCACCGCGGCACGACCATCCGGCTGGAACTGCCGTTGACCCTGGCGCTGCTGCGGATCGTCACGGTCGAGGCGGCAGGAAGGCGTTTCGGCGTTCCGCTCGACGATGTCGCGGAGATGCTCAGGCTGCCCGAGGACCGGGTCCAGCGGATCAAGGCGCAGTCGGCCTTCGCATGGCGCGACCAGGTTGTCCCGCTGCATTCCCTCGCCGGCCTGCTGGACCTGGGCGACGACCTGCCGGCATCCCCGGAGGCAAGGATGGTGCTGGTCGTCAGGACCGAGGACGGAGTCTTCGGCCTCGCGATCGACGGGATCGGCGATCGGCTGGAAGTGATTCTCCGCCCGATGGACGGCGTGCTGGCCGACATTCCAACCTATCTCGGGACGACCCTGCAAGGCGACGGCCGGGTGCTGCTCATCCTGAACCTGAAGGAAATCCTGCCATGAGCGTCCGGTTCGCCGACGGGACCATCATCCTGGAAGGGGAATGCCAGGTCGACGAGGCCGAACCGCTGCTCGAGTTCCTGCTGGCGGACCCGGGCGCCCCGGTCGACTGGGCCGGCTGCACCTATCTTCATACTTCCTTAATCCAGGTGCTTCTTGCCGTTCGGCCGAGGGTGATCAATTCCCCCCAGTCGGAGTTCGTCCTGAAGTGGGTAGTCCCGACATTAAATTGCCGCTGACCAAGAATATCCGTTCGTCTTGGGACGAATGTGGCAACTATCCCGCTGCACTGCCATATTCATCTGGAATCCCGGTGGACTCGGTTGCATTATTTGCCAGCGATGCGGCGCCCCGGTTACGCCAAGTACAGTGGTCGCATTGGACCACCCCCTCCTTTCCGAAGGAGCGGATCGCCGGAGAGGCGGGTGGACGTAAGCATATTGGAGAATTCATAGTATGGCGCGAACCGTTTTGGTTGTGGATGACAGCAAGCTGGCTCGCATGGTCGTCAAGCGCATCCTCGAGAAGACCCGGTCCGACTGGCAGATCGCGGAGGCCGCCAACGCGCAGGAAGCCCTCGGCTTCCTGGCGGAGAAGCGCGCCGACATCGCCCTGATCGACTTCAACATGCCGGACCGCGACGGCCTGTCCCTGGCCGAGGAATTGCGCGCCGCCGACCCCGACATGCCCATGGCGATCATCTCGGCCAATGCGCAGGACGCGATCCTGGCCCGCGCGCGGGAACTCGACACCGCCTTCGTCGAGAAGCCGCTGACCGAGGACACCCTGACGGCTTTCCTGTCCGGGGCCGCCCTGAAGCTAAGGCGTGCCGGCAAATGACGCCGGAATTCGACGGCGACCGGATCCTGCTGACCGACCTGGAGCGCGACGCGCTGACGGAGATCATCAATATCGGCGTCAGCAGGGCCGCCAAGAACCTCAGCCGGATGGTCAGGGACCAGGTCCACCTGTCCGTCCCCCGGACCGAGATCATGAGCCGCGACCAGGCCGTCGGCTGGCTGTCCCACCGGGAGAACAGCAGCCTGGTCGCCGTGGGGCAGAACTTCCGGGGGTCCTTCTCCGGCCAGGCCCTGCTCATCTTTCCCGAGGCGAAGAGCCTGGAGCTTGTCCGCACCATCCTGGACGACGGCTTGTCGCTCGAGGAGATCGTGGACCTGGAGCAGGAGGCGCTCGCCGAGGTCGGCAACGTGGTGCTGAACGGATGCCTCGTCGTCATGGCCAACATGCTCAAGCAGGCGCTCGACATGTCGCTTCCCCGCGTGATGCGCGGCAGCAGCCAGGTCGTGCTCCTGGGAGGCAACGTCAACGACCCGGGCGAGATGGTCCTGTTCCTGACGATCGATTTCGCGGTGCGCGCCCGCAACATCAACGGCTATATCGCCCTCTTCATGGATTTCCCGTCGCTCAGCGCGATCAAGTCGCTGATCGGCGACTATATCGACGGCTTCGAAGACAAAGAATGAGTCCCTCGTCCGATTCCATCCAGCACAAGGACCTGGTCCTGGATGCGCTCGATTCTGGAATCATCATCCTGGGCGGCGACCATCGGGTCCTGACCTGGAACGTTTGGATGGAACGCGCCACGGACGTGGCTCAGGCGACCCTGATCGGTCGATCCATCTGGGACGCGTTCCCGGCGCTGCTCGACACCCGGTTCGGCGACGCGATCAACGACGCGCTCGACGCCGGAGCATCCAGCATCCTCACCCACTCGCTGCACGCCAAGCTGCTTCCCCTGCACCTGCCGGACGGGCGGCCGCTGCTTCACGACCTGATCATACGCCCCCTGTCCTCGCAGTCCGGCCGGCACTGCCTCATCCAGGTCAAGGACGTGACGGTGACCGTCGAGCGCGAACGCCTGCTGCGCGAAAGGCGCGACGCCAAGTACAGGGCGGTCGTGGACACGGCGCAGGACGCCATCGTCACGACCGATGCCGGAGGCACGGTGCAATGGATGAACTCGGCCGCGGAGCGCACCTTCGGGCTGGCCTCCCAGGACGCGCTCGGGAAGGACATCACCCATCTGCTCTCCCCCGGCGGGGATGTCCCGTGGCCGCGCGACCTGGCGGCCCTGGCGCTGCGGGAGTCGTCCGCGCAGCCGGTCGAGCTGACGGTGGAGCGCCATGACGGAACGGTGCTGAACCTGGAGCTCTCGCTTGCCCGCTGGCAGAGCGAGAACCGCAACTTCGTGACCGGGATCCTGCGGGACGTCACGGAGCGGCGACGCGTCCGGGACGCGCTGGAACAGGCCGTGGCCGACAAGACGGTGCTCCTGCGGGAGATCAACCACCGGGTCAAGAACAGCCTGCAGCTGGTATCCGGGCTGCTGAACCTCCAGATGGCGAGCCTCGTCGACCAGTCCGCGCGCTCGCTGCTCAGGGAAGCCTCCGACCGGATTTCCGCGGTCGCACGGGTTCACCACCGTCTCTATCAGACCGACAGGTTCCGCACCCTGGACTTCGCGGCCTTCCTCAACGAGATGCGCGACGACCTGATCAAGGCGTCGGGCGAGCGCGTCTGCGACATCGACTTGGCGACCGAGCCGCTGGAGGTCAGCATCGATCACGCCGCCCCGCTCGGCCTGATCACCAACGAGCTGATCACCAACGCGATCAAGCATCGCGGTGCCGATGCCGCCGTCATCAAGATCACCCTGGAATGCTGGCCGGATGGTTACGCCCTGACGGTGAGCGACCAGGGGCCGGGGCTTCCCCCCGGTTTCGATGCCGCCAAGTCCCGGACCCTCGGCATGCGCATCGTCACGGCCCTGACCCGCCAGATCGGCGGCACGATGGAGATCCCGCCGGTAGCCCGCGGCGCCACCTTCCGCATCACCGTCTCCGGCCACCAGCACTCCTGCACCGATCCGGAGGACGGCGCTCCCTGAACGGTCGGCCCGCCCGGCAACGACGGCCATGGCGGACTGTTCATCAGGACCGCAACAACGAGGCCGTCATGATCGTCCGCAACCGTCCGTCGGCCCTTCGATTGTTCTTCGTCATGAAAGGGTCGATTGTCCCGCGCATAAAGTGGCAGGTACTCTCCACCGTGGCCGTGGCCATCCTGGTGACGCTGGCACACGGCACCTTGTTCAGTCTCAAGGTGACGCTGACCCCGATCCCGTTCAGCCTCATCGGACTGGCGCTCGCCATCTTCCTCGGGTTCCGCAACACCGCCAGCTATGACCGCTGGTGGGAAGGGCGCAAGCTCTGGGGCGAACTGCTGATCAGCGCCCGCGCCGCGACGCGGCTGGTCGTCAACCATGCGCGGCCAACAGGGCAGGAAGGCGAGAAGACCCGGATCATGGTCCGGCGGCTGATCGCATTCGCATATGCCCTGAAGCACCATCTGCGCGGAACCCGCGACGACCAGAGCAGGCGCTACCTGCCCGAGGCGGACGCCCGGTCCATGGCGTCGTCGGCCAACGGCCCGGACCACCTCCTGCACCTCCTCAGCCGGGACGCCGCAGCACTCGGCGCGGCAGGCCGCCTGGACCCCATGCTGGTGGCGCAGCTGGAGCAGAACCTGACCGTCCTGGCGGGCGTCCAGGCGGGCTGCGAACGCATCCGGCACACGCCTCTACCGTTCTCCTATACCCTGCTGCTCCATCGGACCGCTTACCTGTACTGCTTCGCCCTGCCCTTCGGGCTTCAGGATACGACCGGCTTCATGACTCCCTTCGTCGTCGGGCTGGTCTCCTACACCTTCTTCGGGCTCGATGCGATCGGGGACGAGATCGAGGAGCCGTTCGGCTTCCTGGCGAACGATCTCCCCCTCGAGGCGATGTGCCGGCGGGTCGAGATCGACCTGCTGACCGCGTTGGGCGAAACCGAACTGCCGCCACCGCTGAAGCCGGTCGACCACTGGTTGGCGTGACTCGGCTCCGGCACCGGAACGATGCCGACGTTCGTCGATCGTGAAGGAAGAGACGAGGTCGAGTGCGAGCACGACGCAATCCGGTTCAGCCAGGGCCTGTACCCCTGTGGGCAATGTTGGCTGACCCCCTAAAGAATCCGACATCCTTTCTGAGCGCATGAGCGAATATCGAGTGCGAGCATCGCCTGAAACGGCGACCATGGGGGGACCGGCTGACCGCCAAGCTGCGGCTATCTTATGGGATTGGCTCTCTGCGGTGTCCCTGCGTACGGGATGTCCATGATAGAACTTACAAATGACATCCTCGTCGCCTATGTCGACGAGGAATTGCCCCTAGAGACAGTTTTGGCCGTGGACGCCGCCATGGTCGCTCTCGTCATCGGCACCGGTCTCTCCGCGTATCCGTCGCACGGCGGGCGTGGCGACTTCTTGGCCGACGTCCCGGCGTTCCATGCCGTTTACGCGGCGGAAACAGAACATCTGGCGGAAGCCGATCAGCCGACGGCGCTGTGCATCACCAAGTCCGACCAGACCGCGAGCGATCCTGTCCAGTACGATCCGGCGAAGGGGCTGAAGGTTGCTGCACAGGACAATAGCGGGTACCTATGCATTGTAGTAGGCGCCCTTGCTTCGACCGAACTCGACCGACTTACGCAGGAGGTCAGGCATCACTTCCAGGATGCCTGATAAACGAATTCGAGTTTCCGTTCTATTTTGTGGCATCACGGCGGAAACGGTCCGGCCGACGGAATACGCCACCGGCGGGATCGTCATCGCATCGAGGGCATCGCCTGGTCAAAAGCTGGAGGAAGTCATGGGGAATTCCCGCCAAGGGGCTCATAGCCTGAAAGCAATCCGTCCGATTGCCGGACGCCGGATACCCGAACGCCGGACGGGCGATCGCAAGCGTCCGTCCGCGGCCGCCGGCTTCACCCTCCTGGAGCTGCTGGTCGTGCTCGTCATCCTGGGGCTTCTGGCCTCGGTCACCGCACCGGCGGTCGCGCGTTATCTCAGCGGGGCCAAGGTGGATGCCGCCAAGTTGCAGATCCAGAATCTGTCGACTACTCTCGACATGTACCGGCTGGATACGGGAAGCTATCCGTCCCAGCAGGACGGCTTGAAGGCCCTGGTCGAGCGTCCGTCAAGCGCGCAGCGCTGGAACGGCCCCTATCTGCGGAAGGCCGACATGATCAAGGATCCCTGGGGTCAGGAATACAAATACCGGACTCCGGGAGAACGCGCCGAGGTCGAGGTGTTCACGCTGGGCGCGGACAAGGCGGTCGGCGGCACCGGGGAGAACCAGGACCTGGGCAGCTGGTGATCCGGTCACCGGCCCGCGTCCCGATCCGATCATGAAGCGATCCGCCGGTTTCACCCTGCTCGAACTGCTCGTCGTCATGACGATAGCCGGGCTGGCGATGCTGGCGGCTCCGCGCCTGGGGGGCGCCTGGGCAGAGGGGGCCAGGGAAAGGGCCGCCGTCCGGGAACTGGGATCGGCGATGTCCCGCGCCCGCTACATGGCGACGGCGACGCGAAGCCCGGTCGAAGTGCAGTTCGACCTGAAGGCCCGGGAATGGCGGGTCCAGCCCGGCGGAAAAGGAGGCCGCCTGCCCGGTTCCGGTGTCCAAGTCCTCGGCATCGACGGCGGCGCGCCGGGCGACGCCGCGACGGCCGCGATCCGTTTCTATCCCGACGGGGGCTCCTCGGGCGGGACGGTCCTCCTGGATCTGCCCAGCGCCAGGGGCGGGCAGGCGCGGATCGCGGCGGACTGGCTGAGCGGCAGGATCCAGGTCGATGACTGAGGCGCCGTCCGTCCGCCGACAGCCCCGGCCCCCTGGGCGGCGCCCCGGATTCAGCCTGATCGAGGTGCTCGTCGCGCTTGCGATCCTGGGCATCGCCTTGGGTGCCATGCTGCCGCGACTTTCCTTCGGAAGCCTGGCGTCCGAACGCGCCGAACGCACGGAGGAAGCGGTGATGCTGGCGGAGAGGCTCCTGACCGAGGTGGGGCGGACCATTCCGATGCCGTCCGGAACGCCCCTCGACGGCACCAGCCCCGATGGGTTCTCCTGGCGCATCGAGACTTGCTGCCTGCGGGCGCTGAGCGACGCCACCGGACGTAACACCGCCGGCATCGCCGATGTCCGGGTGGAAGTGTCCTGGCTGTCCATGCGGGGCAGCAGGAACATCTCGATGGTGACCCGCCGGATGATGCCGGGAGAGACGAGATGACCCGCCGCCCCGGATTCACGCTCCTGGAGATGCTGGTGGCGATGACGCTCATCGCCTTCATCATGGTTGCCGGCCAACAGGTGATCGCCCTGGCGGCCCGCGCCGCCGCGCCCCGGGGCGACGGCGGCCATATGTTCCTGACGCATCGCCAGATCGCCGACTGGCTGGAAACGGCCCTGCCCATCCGGTCGGACCGACGCGACCGCGCGCCGCTGATCTTCGCCGGAGACCAGGCTTCGCTCCGATTCGTGACCGTCCTTCCACAACGCTTCGGCGTCGCCGGGCCGAACGTCGTCACCTTGGGCGGAGCGCCCGGCGGCCTGCTTGCGCGATGGCAGCCGCTCCGCTTCGACGGCGAGCAGCAGGGAAACGAACGGTTGATCCTGGAAGGCGTCGAGCGGGTCTCGTTCCGCTATTGGGACAGCACCGGCGGGTGGCGGAACGCCTGGCCGGCCGGCCAGCGCCTGCCCGATCTGGTCGAGTTGAGCGTAAGCGGCGGTCCCGCCCAGGAGTGGCCGCCGATCGTCGTGGCTCCGCGCAATCGCTGACGGCTAACCGTCCATGGAACGCCAGCCGTACCACGCGACGGGCTGGCGCATGTCGCCGGTTATCCTGAAGGATGCCGCGCGCGTCAGCCTGATCCCGCCGGGCAGCGCCGCCTCGGCCGTCACCGAGAACATGCGCCGCCGCGAGGGCGCCATCCCGCTGAGAAGCCCGGCAGCCTCCACGGCGCTGCCCAGCCGCTGAAGCCCCGGCGGGCTGACGACCGGATCGAACTGCGCCCGTCCGCTGTGCACCGTCAGGAACGGCGCCGCCGCGGCGGCCAGTTCCGGCGTCATGCCGAGGACCTGTTCCAGTTCGCCCACCGTGTCGAAGACGCTGTCCTTGGCACCCGCCGCCAGTCCGGCCGCGGCATATTCCGGATCCTCGGCTCCGTTGGGCCGGCGCAGATTGTCGATGTCGCGGAAGTCGGCGATGCGTTCGGAAAGCGCCACGGGATCGCCGACGGGGAGGTCGGGGTTGTCCCGTGCCAGGGCCTCGAACAGGAGCGCCAGCAGTTCGGGCTGAGCGCCGTTGAGGTCGATCTTGCCGTCCTCGTCCTGGATCGTCACATGAACCGGGATGTCGTCGATGCGCAGGTCCAGTTCCTGGACACCGGCGAGGTCGGTCACCGGCTGCCCCGAACCGAGGCGTTCCACCATCCGGAACGCCGCTTCCTCCACGGCGCCGTCGGCGGCGGCCCGGACCCGGCCCATATCCAGCGCCCACCGGCTGCGATCGATGTCGAAGCCGGTCCGAGACGCCACGATCGCGGTGAACAGCCCGACCACCATGACGATCCAGAATACCGCGATCAGGGCGAAACCGGGTCTGCGCATAGCGTTGCCTCGACGATGCCGACGGGATCCTGACGTACCGGCCGTCGTTCGGCCATGGCGAATTCGTCCCGGACCCTTCATCCGGCGGCAGGCGTGATAATCCGTCCTGATGACCCGGGGCGCTTCACTGGACCGGAAGCCCTTGCCGGGTGCCCTGGATAGGCTCCCGATGGACGACCGGCAGCAAAGCCTGCATCCGTGCCCGCAGTTCGTTGGTCATGTCGCGCGCGTCCTGGGTCGACTGGACGATCCGGGGGCGCAGCAGGATCAGCAGTTCGGTGCGCCTGACGTCGGTCGCCCGGGTTCCGAACAGGGGGCCGACGATCGGCAGCCTGGACAGGTAGGGGACGCCGTCCATGCCGGCGGTGGAGCCGTCGCGGATCAGGCCGCCCAGGCCGATCGTCTCGCCGCTCCTGACCGCCACCGTGCTGGCGATCCTGCGCTGGGCGATGGTCGGGGCATCGATCTCTGACGTGGTGGTCACCGTCGCCTCGGAGACGTTCTGCTCGATCTCCATCCTGACCATGCCGCCCTCGTTGACCCGCGGGATCACCTGGAGCGTGACGCCGGTATCGACGTACTGGACCGAATTGACGATCGGCGCGTCGGGATTGACGACGCTGACCGCCTGCTGGACGGGGATCGGCACGCTGTCGCCGACCTGCAGCAGCGCGGTCTGGTTGGTCAGCGCCAGGACCTGGGGCGACGAGATCACCCGCACGTCGGTGACCGATTCCAGCGCGCGCAGGACGACCCGCGCGTCCGGCGTGTTGAAGGCGACGGCGAAGCCCGGAAGGGCGGGCTGCGGCGTGGCGCTCGCGCTCTGGCTCAACAGTGCCTGGAAGTTGCCGCTGTTGAAGAACCACTGGAGGCCGTACTGGAGCGTATCGTTGAGGGTCACCTCGGCTATGGTCGCCTCGATCAGCACCTGGAGCGGCTGGGTGTCGAGCTGGCGGAGCGCGTTCTCGATGCGGCGGTATTGCTGGCGGGTGCCCTGGACGATCAGCGCGTTGCGGCTGTCGTCGGCGATGATCCGCAGGCCCGGTGCCGCCACGGCCGTGAAGCCGCTGCCCTGCCCGCCGGCACCGCCGTCGAACCCGCCGTCGAAGCCCGTGCCGCCCTGGCCGCCGATGCCGCCGCCGCCCAGGGGATCGCTGCCGAACCCTCCCTGGCCGCCCTGCCCCAGACCGCCTTGCCCCAGACCGCCTTGCCCCAAGCCGCCTTGCCCCAATCCTCCCTGGCCCAGCCCGCCCTGGCCGGAGAGTCCGCCCTGGCCGCGCCGGGTCAGGTTGGACTGCGCGAGCTGGCGCGACTGGAGCCCGGGCGCCACGCCGCCGATCTGCTGCCCGGTCGGTTCGGCGCCGAAGATCTGCCCCAGCGCAGTCGCGAGATCGGCGGCCCTGCCGTTCTGGACGGGATAGACGAAGAGCTCCGGGTCGGACCCGCCGCCCTCCTGGTCCAGCCGCTCGGCCCAGTTCAGCATGCGGTCGATCATGTCGGCGTTGCGGGTCACGATGACCAGGGCGCTCATGCGCTCGACCGGCACGAAGCGAACCTCCTGGTCCCCTTCCTCCGACCCGAAGATCGCCGTCAGCTCCTCGGCCATCGCCGCGGGTGCCGCGTAGCGGAGCGGCTTGAGCGCGAAGGACATGCCCTGGAGCTGGTCCAGGTCGATCGCCTGCACGGTCGCTTCCATCAGGTCGAGCTGCGGCCCCGATCCGGCGAGCACCAGCAGGTTCCGCTTGGGATCGACCGAGACCACGGCTCCCCTGGGCGTCAGCGGTGCCAGCAGCTCGGACGCCTTCGAGGCCTCGATATGACGCAGCGGCAGGACCCGGATCCCCATGCCCGGCCCGCCGGTCAGGGTCGGGCCGTTGGTCAGGGCCGACTCCGCCGGGACGACCTGATAGCCGTTGGGGAACGGGACCAGCGCGACGCCGTGCATCTGGAGCACGCGCTCGACCAGCGGCAGGACGTCGGCCCGCGGGATCGCCCCCCGGGTATCGACGCTCACGGTTCCCTCGATCCTCGGATCGACCGCATAGGTCAGCCCGAGGATGTCGCCGATCACGGCGCGCGCGAACTCCCTGATGTCGGTGTCCGGGAAGTTCAGCTCCACGCTCTCGCCGGTCGGCGTCGGGCGCGTCGCGGTCGCCGGCATCTGGATGCGCAACCCGCCCCGCTCGACATAGGTGGGTCGCCTCGGCGGTTCGTCCCGGCCGCCGGGGGCGGGTCCGAGACCTCCGGGCGGAACGAGCGACGTCGGCTGACCCGATGTTCCGCCGTCCGGGCGCATCAGTTCGGACATCCGGTCGTCCAGGTTGTTCCGCGCCGTTCCCTGGGCGCATCCGGCCAGAAGGGCCAGGACGGCACAGGCGGAAATTCCCAGTCGGAGACCGGATGGAGCGGACCTTTGCTGTGTCGTCATCGATCGTTCACCGACTAAAAGCAACCGGGGTTCAAGGGAAGACCTGATGTCGGAAACCGAAACCTCCGTGGGTCGCCGAGGCTTGCACTCGCCGATGGAACCGGCTCATCTGTCCTGTCACTCATGACCCGGGCACTAGAAAAGATCATCGGAATGGTAGTGAAGTCAGGTTCCGCCACTCCTTCTCAATAATCCTAAGCGACGATCGGGAACCAAAACTATCCATCGCTGGAGTGACTGGGTGAAAAAGAGTGGATCCAGACTGGTCTCTTGGGATTAACCTCTTGCGCAGCTTGGATTGCAAGCGACGCGTAATTCATCGGCTATCCTCCGGTTCAGCAATGTTTTTCCATTGCATTCAGCCGGGAAAATCCTGGACAGTGCCGCCCCCAGTACATATGGCGAATCCCCGGCTGGTGGAAAATGCATGTCGGCCTTCGGCATGACCAGTACATCTTTAGGCACATTCGGGGGATCGCGGTCCCGAATGCCCGCGTCGATGCGGCCCGTCCACAAGGCGAAAGGGCGTGGTGCGGGAATAAATTCGACCGCTGTCCCTCACCACACGGGTATCATCGCGCCAATGCGGTGATCCCGCATGTCCACGGAAACGGACCGGAATAAGCAGGTGGACGGCTTGGAATTACTTCTGATCGCGTCAGCCCCACTGTGCGGTGCCATCGTCGGCGTGCTGGTCGATCGCTATCCCGCCCCGCCGGGCGGGGACGACGCATGCCTGGAGGGTGCCGAGGGACAGCCGGCGACCCTGCGCAGCCTTCATCCGTCCATCGAGGCGGCCTGCACCCTGGCGGCGATCCTGGCCGCCGTTCTCCTGCCGATGCCCCTGTCGGTCTTCGCGGCCATCCTGGGCTGGGCCCTGCTCGGCCTGGCCCTGATCGACCTCCGCTACCTCGAAGTCCCGGACGCGGTTTCCCTGCCGCTCATTCCCGCCGGCTTGGCGGTCACCTGGTGGGTGGAGCCGCAGGCGGTTCCGGCACATGCCGCCGCCGCCGCGATCGGTGCCGGCGTCATCCGGCTGCTGGGCGCGGCCTACCGCAGGATCCGGGGACATGAGGGCATCGGCGGCGGGGATGTCCGGCTGTTCGCCGTGGCCGGTGCCTGGGTCGGGCTGGCGGCGCTTCCGGGCGTCCTGTTCCTGTCCGGCGTCTTCGGCCTGTTCGCCGCGGCGTTGCTCGTCCGCGGCGGCTGGGTGGAGCCGGACGGCCGCATTCCCTTCGTCCCCGCCCTGTCAGCCGCATTGTGGGTGGTTTTCCTCGTTCCCGAACTGGTGCAGCCATGATGAGCCTCGCCGACAGCCTGATCGCCACGTCTGCCACGGGGACTCCCGCGGACGCTCCCCAGGATGCGTTCGCGGCCGACCTGCTCGGCTCCGGACATCTGTCGCCGGCATCGCTGGAACGTGCCCGCCGGGCGGCGTCGGAAAGCGGGATCGGGCTGCCGACGGCGGTCGTCAACCTGGGCATCGTCCCGGAGACGATCGTCGCCGAAGCGCTGGGCCGTGCGCTCTCGCTCCCCCTGGTCGAACCCCACGAGTGGCCCGCCGAGGCGGTCGGCGAGGCCAGTCCGCGCTGGATGGAGCAGGCCCGGATCCTTCCCCTCCGGGTGGAGGAGGATCATGTCGCGGTGGCATCGGCCGACCCGACGGACTCCGGCGCGCTCCAGGCGGCGGGACTGCTGTTCGACCTGCCCGTCAGGGTCCGGGTCGCGACCCAGTCGGACATCCGGAAGGCGGTCGCGAAGCTGCGCGACGGTGCCGCGTCGGACACCCACGTCACCACGGTGGCCGGCGACGACGATCTTCAGCGCCTGAAGGACCTGGCGAGCGAGGCGCCGGTCGTCCGGTTCGTCAACCACATGATCGTCCAGGCGGTGGAGAGCCGCGCGTCCGACCTCCATCTGGAAAGTCACGAGGGCGGACCGGTGCAGTGGCTCCGCATCGACGGCGACCTCGCCCAGACCGAGGCGCCCGCGCCGGTCCTTCACCGGGCCGTCGTGTCCCGCATCAAGATCCTGGCCGGCATCGACATCGCCGAACGCCGCCTGCCCCAGGACGGCCGCATCAAGATGACCGTCGGCGGCCGCCAGGTCGACCTGCGCGTCGGCATCGTCCCGACGCTTCACGGCGAAAGCGTCGCCATCCGCGTGCTCGACCGCAGCTCCGTGGCGCTCGATTTCGGAAAGCTCGGCTTCACCGGACCGGTCCTCGACAAATGGCTGGAGGCGTCGAACCGGCCCTACGGGATCGTCCTGGTGACGGGTCCCACCGGCAGCGGCAAGACGACCACGCTCTACAGCTCGCTGCTCCGCGTCTTCGTGCCGTCCCGCAAATACTTCACCATCGAGGACCCGATCGAGTACCAGCTGCCGGGGGTCAACCAGACCGAGGTCAAGCCCGGGATCAAGCTGACCTTCGCCTCGATCCTGCGGGCCTTGCTGCGGCAGAATCCGAACGTCATCCTGGTCGGCGAGATCCGCGACCGAGAAACGGCGCAGACCGCGATCGAGGCCTCGCTCACCGGCCACCTGATCATGTCGACCCTGCACACCAACGACGCGCCCGGCGCCATCACGCGCATGCTGGAGATGGGCGTCGAGGATTACCTCCTGGCGTCCACGCTCAACGCCGTGCTGGCGCAGCGGCTCGTGCGGACCCTGTGCCCGGACTGCCGCGAGCCCCATCCCTACGCGGACGCGATCGTCCAGCGGTTCGATCTCGACCGCTTCGTCGACGGCGGGCGGGCGCAGCCGATGCACGCGCCCGGATGCCCCTCCTGCCGCGGCACGGGATGGCGCGGCAGGACCATGATCACCGAGCTGATGGTGATGACCGACCGCATGCGCGCCGCAGCCATGGCCCGCGGGGAAGCCCCCCGGCTGGCCGAGATCGCGCGGGAGGAAGGCATGGAGACGCTGTTCGAGAGCGGCCTGCGCAAGGTCGCGGAAGGCTCCACGACGGTGGAGGAGGTCTTGCGGGCGACGCTGCAGGGAGCCTCCTGATGCCCGTCTTCCAGTTCGAGGCGGTCGAGCGGGACGGCAAGGTCGCCGTCGGCACCCTCAGCGCGGCGGACAGCGAGGCGGTCGCGCGCCGGCTCCAGGAACGGGGCGCCGTGCCGCTCCGCATCGAGGCGGGCCAAGCCGCCGCCACCGGGTTCGCCATCGGCCGCAAATCCCTGCCGGCGGCCAAGCTGTCGCGATTCGCCCGCGAACTGGCGCTCCTGCTCGATGCCGGGCTGCGGCTCGACCAGGCGCTGGCGTCGGTCGCCCGGTCGCGCGACCTCAAGCCCATGGCTCCGGCCCTGGCCGTCGTGCTGGAGCAGGTCCGGTCGGGCATCCCTTTCAGCGAAGCGCTGGAGCAGCGGCCGGAGATCGCGCCGCCCTATGCCATCGGCATGATCCGCGCCGGGGAGGCTGCCGGCGCGCTCGCCACCATCCTGCGCAGCCTGGCCGATCTCGCCGACCGGCGCGCGAGGTCCGCCAAGGCCGTGCGGGCCGCCCTGACCTACCCCGCTATCCTGGCGGTCACGGCCGCCGTTTCCATCGCCACCCTGTTCACCGTCGTCCTGCCCCAGCTCGAACCCCTGTTCGAGGGGGCCGGCGACCGCCTGCCGACCATGACCGTCGTGGTGCTGGAGGCCAGCCGCCTGTTCCGCGGATACGGGTTCCATGCGCTGGGCGCGCTGGTCGCGGCGGCGATCGCCGTACGGGTCTCGCTCAACGCCCCGGAAACCCGCCGCGCGCTGCACGGGCTGCTGCTGCGGGCTCCGGTGGCCGGCAGCCTGATCCGCCGGATCGAGGGCGGCCGGTTCGCGCGTCTGTTCTCCACCCTGGTCGGTGCCGGCCTGACGGCCGCCAACGCGCTCGAACTGGCCCGCGGCGGCGCCACCAACATGGCTTTCGCCGATGCGCTGAAGGATGTCCGCGGCGCCCTGGTCGAGGGCCGCGGCATCGCCGAGCCTCTGGCAGCCACCCGGATCTTTCCGGCCGTCCTGCTCGACCTGGCCCGCGTCGGCGAGGAGAGCGGACGGCTCGGCGAAGTCCTGGGCCACGCCGCCAACATCCTGGAGGAGGAGGCCGAGAGCGAGATCCAGCGCGGCATCGCCCTGCTGGCGCCGCTGCTGACCATCGGCCTCGGCGGCGTGATCGCCTTCGTCATCGCGTCCGTCGTGATGGCGATCCTCAGCATGAACTCGATAGCCATGTAGGGGAGCCCCATGCAAGAGGGCGCCATGCAAGGGCATGGTCAGGATCCGGCCGGCTCCTGACGACGCGACCCGGCTCCACGACATGGCGATGGCGCATACCAGGCACATCCACCTGTTGAACAAGAAGGGCCAAGTTGTCCGATATATTGACCCAAGTATGTCGCCAGAACAGCTTGCCAAGCGCCTCGCCGACCTGATCAATGAAGGCTGATCGCCGTCGTCACGACGCGGCGGATGATCGCGATTGGAGAAGTTGTTCATGACCGCGACCGGCACGCTTACCGAGACCGCATCGAAGGGCTGGCGCTGGTGGACCGGCGAGCTGAGTTCCCTCGTGCCGCGCAGGCTCCGTACCCTGTTGCGGCCGAAGGACCTCCGCGTCGAGCTTGCGGCGGACGCGATCACCGTCCGCCGTTCGGCCCGGTCATCCTCGACTTTTTCACTGCCGCTCGCCGTGGATGACAGGGAAGCCCTGAAGCGGCTGCTGAAGCGCCGCCGCATCGCCGCCGTCTTCGCGGCGGGCCGGGCCGTCACCAGCCCGGTGGAACTGCCGCTCGCCGCGGAGCGTTCGGCCCTCCAGGCCCTTCGCTTCGAGGTCGACCGGCGAACCCCGTTCAAGGCGGACCAGGTCCATCTCGGGTATCGCGTCCGGCAGCGCGACGCCGCCGGCCGGCGGCTCGTCGTGGACATGATCTGCGTTCCGAAACGCCTGCTCGATCCGATCCGCGCTATCCTGGCGGACGCCGAGGCCTCCATCGGGTCCCTGTCGGTCGATCTTCCCCAGGGCACCGTCGACCTCGGCTTCGGCGCCACCCGGCCCGCGGCCGGAGGTGCTGGCCGATTCGTGGCCTTGTGCTGGGCGATCGGCCTGGGGGCCGCCCTGGCCGGCGTCCTGATTCCCCTGGTCCGGCTGGAGACGGCGGCCGAAACCCTGGAGGCGGAGGTGGCCGACCTGCGCCTCGAGGCCGCGAGGGCCGGCGACCTGGAGCGCCGGATCTCCGGGATCGCCTCCCGCGAGCAGGCGCTGGATGCCTTCCTGGCCGACAAGGTTCCGCTCGTCCTGCTGGCGGAACTGGCCCGCATCACGGGCGACGACACCTACCTGACGGGTTTCCGGTTCGACGGTAGAACCGTGCAGATCGAGGGTTCGACCAATTCGGCTGCCGGCGTGGCCGAGGTGATCGAGGGTTCGCCCCGTTTCCGCAACCCGGTCTTCCGCACGGCGGTCGTCCCCTCGGGCGATGCGGGCGAGGATTTCTCCCTCAGCTTCGAGCTGGAGCGTGCGGCACCGGAGGGCCGATGAACACCCTCACCATTTCACCCCGACTTTCCAAGCTGCTGGCGCTGACGATCCTCGTCTCGCTGGTCATGGGATCGGTCAACCTCGTCGTCATTCCCTTGCTGGACCGCTTCGAGGCGGCCCAGGCCAGGCTGGCCGACGCCGCGGCCTGGCGGGCGCGCCTGACGGCCGCGGTGCAGCGGATTCCCGTGCTGGAGCAGACCCTGCAGGAAACGCAGGACGCAGCGGGCAGCCGCAAGGGCATCCTGCGCATCGAGAACGAAGCTCTCGGGTCCGCCGAGTTCCAGAAGCTCATCCAGAAGCTCGTGGCGGAATCCGGAATCCAGCAGCGCAGCATCCAGCCGGTGCCGGCGCGGCGCGAGCACGATGCGGTCCAGCTGGGCATCCGCGTGACGGCCGCCGGCGACGAGGCATCCCTGGCAAGGCTTCTCGGCGCCGTCCAGCAGCATGATCCGTCGCTGGCCGTGCGCAGCCTCCATATCGCCGCCGACTCCAGCCGCGGGGACCCGTCCGCAGAGGCCCCCCGGATCGACATACAGGCGGATTTCGACATCCTGGCCATCGAGGACCGTAAGGAATGAGCCCTTCCTCCCCCCTTCTCATGTCGTTGTTCGCCATGGCAGCCGGCGGCATGATGCTGGTCCAGGGATTGGGCTGGCAACCGGAAGAGCCGGCGGTGGACATTCCGCCGGGATCGATCGAGGCGGAGCGGGTTCGGTCCCAGGACACGGGCGGTCAGGTCGCCGCCGACATCGACGAGCTGCTGCGGAGGCCCGCCTTCACGCCTGGCCGACGCCCCTACGTCCCGGCAGGGGTCGAGTCCGCCGCCGCGGAGGAGGAGCCGGCCCAGTCGGACGTGCCCGTGCCGCAGGTTCTCGGCGTGGCGGTCTCGTCGGCCAGGGCGGTGGCGGTCGTCTTGGACGCCGACGCCGGCCGGACCCGCCGCGTCGCGCCGGGGGACGAACTCGCCGGATGGCGCGTCGTCGCGATCGACCGCGAAAGGGTGACCTTCGGATCGGACGCGGTACAGGCCGTGGTCTACCTGAAGCGGTCGGGCGACCAGCAGCGGGTGGAGGTCACGCCGACCGTTGCCGAAGTCGCCGAACGGGTCCTGCGGGAAGCGTCGCGGAAGCCCGAACCGGGCCCTCTCTTCTGAAACGCCGCCACCGAAGGACAGCCCGTATCCTCCCGGCCTCCACCGGCTCCTGCCAGCCTCGACATGTCCCGTGACCGACCAGCGCTTCGAGGTCCGGCGTTTCCGGTTGGAACGTCCCTTGCGCCCTGCCGGGACTGCATCACCGCGAGCCGCCCCGCCCATCCGAAATCCTCCTTTACCTGGATCAAGGCAAGCCTTCGCGTCGGCGCCTAGAGTCGGCGGAAACGCGCATGCGGAAGGCTCCGCAGGTTCAAGGGAGGAAGACGGCAATGGCTTACCTGGACATTCTCGCGCATGTCCGTCCCTACGGGTCGATCGAGCCCGTGGAGGTCGCCCTGCGGCTCGGCGGGCGGTTCGATGCACGCGTCACCTGCCTCTACGCGCTGGAGGACGTCGCGCGCATGCGGGCGATCCTGACGGAAAACTCGGCGCCGCTGCAGACGCTGATAGAGCGTGACTACGCGGCGGCCGCCGAGGCGGAACGGCGGATACGCTCCCTGGCGGAGCGCGAAGGTGTCGATCTCGCCTGGAGCGCCTACGAGGGCGACGCCGCAGACCTGATCGCCATCGTCAGCCGCCTGCAAGAGCTGGTCGTCGTCGGCAAGACCGAACCCGGCGAGAGCTGGGGCGTGGTGGAGGAGATCGTGACGGTGCCTACCGGCCGCCCGATCCTGGTCGTGCCGTCCACCGGCCCCTTCTTCGACACGGGCAAGTCCGTCCTGGTCGCCTGGAACGGCAGCGCCCAGGCCGCGGACGCCGTGATGCGGGGCATGCCCTTCCTGACGGGAGCGGAGCGTGTCGTCGTGCTGTCCGGCAGCGAGGACCGCGAGAAGCTGCCGCCGGCGACCCCCCGGCCCGAGCCGGACTTGATGGCCTACCTGCAGCGCCACGGGATCGCGGCCGAGCTGCGTCGCACCGACGTCTCCGGCTCCGCCGCGGGCTCGGCGATCCTGGACGCGGCCCACGACGTTTCGGCGGACCTGATCGTGATGGGGGCGTTCGGCCGCTCACGGCTCCGCGAATGGGTCCTGGGCGGGGCGACGCGCACCGTGCTGGACTACATGCACGTTCCCGTCCTCATGGCCCATTGACCCGGGGGCCGCCGGCGCGCCTCCGTCGCGCACCGGCGGCTGGCGTCCCGTCACCCGGCATCCCGGGCCGGACGGCCGAGCCCTTGCTCCAGCTCCACGACCGCGCGCAGCGTCTTCAGTACGCTGTCCGGCGTCAGGCTGATGGAATCGATGCCGAGCCGGACCAGGAACTCGGCGATCTCCGGGTAGTCCGACGGCGCCTGCCCGCAGATCCCGCAGGGCCGCCCGTTCCGTTTCGCGCCCTCGACCGCCTGCCGCAGGAAGGCAAGGACGCCGGGATCCCGCTCGTCGAAATCGAAGGCGACCAGCGGGCTGTCCCGGTCCACGCCGAGGGTCAGCTGGGTCAGGTCGTTGGAGCCGATGGAGAAGCCGTCGAACAGCTTGGAGAACTCGTCCACCAGAAGCACGTTGTTCGGGATCTCGCACATGACATAGACCTCGAGCCCGTCGGTCCCCCGCTCCAGCCCGTGCCGCGCCATCGCCCCGATCACCCGCTCCGCCTCGTCCAGCCGACGGCAGAACGGCACCATCACCTTCACGTTGGTCAGCCCCATGTCCCGGCGCACGCGGGCAAGCGCCCGGCATTCCAGGGCGAACCCCTCCTCGTAGGCCGGATGGGCGTAGCGCGCGGCGCCCCGGAAGCCCAGCATCGGGTTCTCCTCGACCGGTTCGAACCACCGTCCGCCGACCAGCGACGCGTATTCGTTCGTCTTGAAGTCCGACAGGCGGACGATGACCGGGCGCGGATAGAAGGCCGCGGCGATCGTCCCGATCCCTTCCGACAGGCGCTCGACGAAACAGGCCCCGCCGTCCGCGTGGTGCCGGATCAGCCGGGCGATCCGGCCGCGCTCCCCGTCGTCCTCGACGCGCTCCGGGTGGATCAGCGCCATGGGGTGCGCCTTGATGGCCTCGGCGATGATGAACTCCATCCGGGCCAACCCGACGCCGTCCACCGGCAGCCGCGCGGTCTGGAAGGCCTGGTCGGGATTGCCCAGGTTCACCATGATGCGCGTCCGCGGCCGGGACAGCCGGCTCAGGTCGAGGCGCTCGACCCGGAAGGGGACGACGCCGTCATAAACCATGCCGGTATCTCCCTCGGCACAGGATACCGTCACGGTCTGCCCGTCGGCCAGCGCCTCGGTCGCGTGCTCGGCCCCCACGACCGCGGGAATCCCCAGTTCCCGAGCGACGATGGCGGCGTGGCAGGTGCGGCCGCCCCGGTTGGTCACGATGGCGGCGGCCGTCTTCATCACCGGTTCCCAATCCGGCGTCGTGGTGTCGGCGACCAACACCTCGCCGGGGCGGAACGACGCCAGGTGATGGGCGTCCGTCACGACCCGCACCGGGCCGCCGGCGATCCGCCCTCCGACCGCGCGGCCGGACGCCAGCGGCCTTCCCTTCCCCTCCGGAACGAAACTTTCCAGCTCCAGGGCGCTGCTCCGGGAAGCGACCGTCTCCGGCCGCGCCTGGACGATGTAGAGGCCGCCGTCCAGCCCGTCCTTGGCCCACTCGATGTCCATGGGCTGGCAATAATGGTCCTCGATGCGGATGGCGATCCCGGCGAGCCGCAGCACTTCCGCATCGGAAAGGCAGAACCGCTCCCGGTCGGCGCGGGGCGTCTGAACGACGCGCGTCGGTTCCCGCGAGCGGCCCGGCCGATAGACCATCCGCACCTGCTTCTCGCCGAGCCGGCGCCTCAGGACCGCCCGGTAGCCGTCCCGGAAAGTGGGCTTGTGGACGTAGAACTCGTCGGGATCGACCGCCCCCTGGACGACCGTCTCGCCCAGCCCATAGGCGCCGGTGATGAAGACGGCGTCGCGGAACCCCGATTCCGTGTCGAGCGTGAACATCACCCCGGCCGACGCCAAGTCGGACCGCACCATCTTCTGCACCCCGACCGAGAGGGCCACCTTGAAATGGTCGAAGCCCTGGTCGACCCGGTAGGAGATCGCGCGGTCGGTGAACAGCGAGGCGTGGCACCGCCGCACCGCGTCCAGCAGCATCGCCTCCCCGGCGACGTTCAGGTAGGTTTCGTGCTGGCCGGCGAAGCTGGCGGTGGGCAGGTCCTCCGCGGTGGCGGAACTGCGGACCGCGACCGTCAGCCCCTCGCCGTACTCGGACAGCAGCCTGCGCCAGGCGGCCTTCACCTCCGCCTCGATGCGAGGGGTCAGCCCCGCGGCGTAGACGATCTCCCGGGCCCGAGCCCCCGCCCTGGCCAAGCCGGCGACATCCGATTTGTCCAGCCCGTCGAGCAGACCGTGCAACTCGTCCCAAGCCCTCGCCTCGGTCAGCGCGTCGCGGAAGGCGTCCGCGGTCAGGGCGAAGCCGTCGGGCACGTCGACGCCGAGCGGCTTCAGGTTCCGGTACATCTCGCCGAGCGAAGCGTTCTTGCCACCTACCGACGGGACGTCATCGCGTCCCAGTTCGGAAAACCAGCGGATATAGGTCTCGTCCGGCATCGCCGCCTCCCCTACTATCATATCCTTTTATGCCGTCGGGGAGGATAGGCGGGTCAGCCGCGGGCGCCTTAACCTCGATCAAGGCCGTCGTCGACCGGATCTGATGACGTTGCCCGCCGCGGCACGGAGAACGCCGGACGGAGAGACGAGGAGAGACCCATGATCGACGAGTTCACGCGTCGCAGCCGGATCGCCTATTTCTCGATGGAAATAGCGCTCCGCCCCGAAATCCACACCTATGCCGGCGGCCTCGGCATCCTCGCCGGCGACACGGTGCGATCCTGCGCCGACCTGGAGCTTCCGGTCGTGTTCGTCACCCTGGTCAGCCGGATGGGCTACCTGCGGCAGGAGATCGACGCCGGGGGCCGGCAGGTCGAGCATCCGGACCCGTGGGAACCGGATCGCTGGGCGCGGAGACTGGGCGCCAAGGTCGCCGTCGTCATCGAGGGGCGCGACGTCTGGATCCAGCCCTGGCTGTACCGTCACCGGGGAAGCCTCGGCTACGAGATCCCCGTCCTTCTCCTCGACACCGTCCTGGACGAGAACGCGCCGGAGGACCGGGACATCTGCGCCAGCCTCTACGGCGGCGACGACGCCTATCGCCTGAGCCAGGAGATCGTCCTGGGCATCGGCGGCTACCGCCTGCTGCGGTCGCTCGGCTTCGACATCGAAACCTACCATATGAACGAGGGGCATTCGGCCTTGCTGGCGATGGAGCTGCTGCACGGGCACCGCCGGCCCAACGGCGGCCCGGCGGACCATGCCGGCTTCGACCCGGAGATGGCGAGGCAGCAGTGCGTCTTCACCACCCACACGCCGGTGGAGGCCGGCCACGACCGGTTCCCTTACGATCTCGTGATGCGCAAGCTGGACGGCACCCTCGACATTCCGGCGCTCAAGGCGCTGTCGGGTCCCGACTGCCTCAACATGACGCGCCTGGCGCTGAACCTAAGCGGCTACGTCAACGGCGTCGCCAAGCGGCACGCGGAGATCTCGCGTCGGCTTTTCCCCGGCTACCGCGTCCACGCCATCACCAACGGCGTCCATGTCGAGACCTGGACCTGCGACAGCTTCGCGCGGCTTTACCAGGACCACTTCCCCCAGTGGCGCCACGAGCCCGAAGCGCTGATGCTGGCGGACGGCCTGGACGACGGAGAGGTCTGGAAAGCCCACCGGCAGGCCAAGCTGGCCTTTCTGGACCGCATCGCGGCGGAGACAGGAACCCGCCTGGCACCGGATGTCCTGACGCTGGGCTTTGGCCGCCGGATGACCGGGTACAAGCGCCTCGACCTCCTGTTCAGCGACCTCGACAGGCTTCGGACGCTGGCCCGCGGGCAGCCATTCCAGGTCGTCGTCTCGGGCAAGGCGCACCCCCGCGACGAGGGCGGCAAGCGCATCATCGAGGCGATTCACCGCTGCCGGGACGCCCTGGGCGGCGACGTGCCCGTGGTCTTCCTGCCCAACTACGACATGGACCTGGCCCGCTCCCTGGTGTCCGGCCCGGACGTGTGGCTGAACACGCCGCTGCCGCCGCTGGAGGCGTCCGGGACCAGCGGCATGAAGGCGGCGCTCAACGGCGTGCTGAACCTGGGAGTGCTGGACGGCTGGTGGATAGAGGCGTGCATCGACGGAACGACCGGCTGGGCCATCGGCGACGCCGATCTCGGCACCGCCGGAGACGACGCCGAGGATCTCTACCGGAAACTGGAAGCCGATGTCCTGCCGCTCTTCTACGGGGACCGGCCGCGCTGGATCTGGATGATGAAGCAGTCGATTAGCAAGATCGCCAGCCAGTTCAACAGCCAGCGCATGATGCGGAGATACGCGTCGGAAGCGTATCTCCGCTGAGGCCGTCTGGCCCGCCGGGGCGGCGTCAGCCGCCCGCCTGCGGCCATTCCAGTTCCCGGACGGACCGGCCGAGATAGCTCCTGGCGATGGCGTCGGCTGTGGTGGCGAGAAGGGTTTCCCGTTCGCCGTGCCGTTCGCGGCAGCCGACCCGGTACATCGTTCTCGCCAGTTCCCTGATCCACTCGCGGGTCTGTTCGCCGTCTCCGAACATGGTCCGGAAAAGGCGGACCGAAGCCATCGCGTCCGCGACCAGCAGGTGTTCGTCACGCTCCCGTCGCAGTTCCTCTTCCGTCAGGGTCATCGCGTCCTCCCTGGATGAGTGCATGTCCGTGCGATCGAAATCCGGGCCGGGGCCGGCCTACGCCCCGACCACCTGGACGATGTGCTTCCGACCCTCTCCGTCGACGGCTTCGAAGACCATGGCCCCATGGGGGGATTCGTCGACATAGATCTCCTGGGGATGCCGGATCAGATGATCCAGCCCGTCCAGGGCGATCTCCAGTAGCTGGTCCTTCGAATCATAGGTGACCCCGACGATCCGGAGTCCCTCCGCCGCGAGCTGGGCACCGATATCCGGCCCGATCACCTGGACCGTCGCCTTCCGGCCATGCAGCGCACCGCCGTTGGCGTCGAAGTACCGGCGCCAGTCCGCCTGCTCGATCTTCTTCGTGGTCATCGTCCCGACCTCCCTCCTTCCCGCACCTCCCGGCGCCAGATCCCGGGCCGGAAACCATAGGCGAACAACGATTTCCGTGCGTTGATGCAGGTTAAGTCCCGGGAGACGAAGGCACTCGATCGGCAAGGGTGGAACGCCACCGCAATCAACCGGTAGGGTACTTGACGGGCGATGTCATGGGAAAGTGGCGGGTAGGGTGGGACTCTCCGCCACTTCGCCCCGCAGAACCGCCGGAATCCCTGGAAATCCGCGGCCCGCCGGGCGGCCGCCCCGCTGGACTGGTACACACGGCCGGTACACACCGGGGCTCCGGCCCGGCGGTCACGCTGGGCCTTCGGGCGGAGCCACGGCGTCGACGACGGCGTGCCCTACCCGGTGCCTGGGACTAGGTCTTGCGGCGGCGGGCCCAGCTGGCGATCGGCGATTACCGCGAGATCAGGGTGAACGCCGAAGACCTGCTGGCGCGGCACCGGCTGGCGGAGGCCGCCGACCAGGACGACATGGACGCCGTCTGCGAAACCCTGATGCGCGCCGAGATCGAGGCCGCGGCCCGCGCTGCGCCGTCCCGAGCAGGCGCCCGACCACGCCGACGAGAGCCCCGTCGCCTACGTCGAGCGGATCATCCGGGAGAAAGACCTGAAACCCAAGACCGCCGAGAAGTGCAGGGTCGCGGCGCGCCGCGCCGATGCCCGACTTCCCGGGGACCAGCAGGTACCCGTCCCGGAACACGCGAGGCCAAGCATGCGGCAGGCGCGCGAGGACAACCTGCGGCGACCCGAGCCTGAGCGGCTGCCGGTCCTCAAGCGCGAAACGATCAACGACGGCTACATCACCTTCCTGCGCCAGCTGTGGGGCTTCGCCGTCGGCAACCGGGGAGCCGAGGTGAACATCTTCAAGGATGTCAGGGTGGTTTCCAAATGGCATCGGCAGGGAGATCCTGGACGATCGCTCCCTGGAGCAGAACGACCAGGTCGTTCGCCGGCAGGGAGTTGAAGACAGGGTGGCTGGAGATCCGATCCCTGTCCGAGTTCTTCATGTCACGGCACCTCGTCCAGTAAAATCGCGGCAGGTTGATAGTCAACAGAATTGATATTTATCAATCCATATCTCAACATTCGCCAAAATCCAACAGCTTGTCGAAATTACTGCCAAGTTTGACCTGAATCAAGCTTGCCGGCCCCTCGTGATCCTATAACGCCTCGGGAGAAAGGCACGACCGCCGGAGCGTCGTCGGGACTTTGGCCGAGGCCGCCTGCGGCCACGACCTGATCGTGACATCAGGCGGCATGTCGGTCGGCGAGGAGGACCACGTCAAGGCCGCCGTGGGCGAACTGGGCTCGCTGGGGTTCTGGCGCCTCGCCGTCAAGCCGGGCAAGCCGGTGGCGGTCGGGCATGTCGGCGCGGTCCCGTTCGGGGGCCTGCCGGGCAACCCGGTCGCGGTGATGGTGACCTTCGCCCTGGTGGCCCGGCCGCTGATCCGCCGGATCGCCGGAGCGGTCGCCGCCGAACCGCGGCGCTGGCAGGTCGCGGCCGATTTCGCCCACGACAAGCCGGCCGGCGCGACTATCTGCGCGGCCGGCTGCTGGACGGCGGCCGGGTGGCGAAGTTCCGCCACGACGGCTCCCATGTCATCTCCTCCATGGTGGAGGCCGACGGGCTGATCGAGCTGCGGGACGGGACCACCCGGATCGAGCCGGGCGACAGCGTGGACTTCCTGCCCTTCGCCGAGCTGCTATAGTCGGCGGCGCCAGCCCGAAGGAGCACGCGACCGCCATGCCCGCCCAACTCGCCGACCTGTCGCCCCGCGACTCCGCGCTGCTGCGCAACCTCCCGCTGTTCCAGCAACTCGCCGAGCCGGTGCTGGCGTCCCTGCTGGCGACCGCGACGGTGCGAACGGTGGAGCGGGGAACCGACCTCTTCGTCCAGGGCGATCCGGCCGACCGGTTCTACATCGTGCTGGAAGGCTGGGTGAAGCTGTACCGGATCAACCGCGACGGGGCGGAGGCCGTGGTCACCATGGTGAACGCGGGCGAGAGCTTCGCCGAGGCGGCCATGTTCGCCCAGGGAAACTTCCCCGTCTGCGCCCAGGCCGTCACCGACGTGCGCGCGCTGTCGATCACGTCCCAGGCCTTCGCCCGCTGCGTCCAGGCCGACGTGCGGACCGCCTTCGCGATGCTCGGGTCGCTGTCGATGCGGCTTCGCACGCTGGTCCAGCAGATCGAGCAGCTCCAGGTCCAGTCCGCCCCGCAGCGGGTCGGCGGCTTCCTGCTGAAGCTGTGCCCGGCGGGCGCCGGCAACGCCTCCTTCATGCTGCCGCTCGAAAAATCGCTGGTCGCCCGCCGGCTCGGCATCCAGCCGGAAACCTTTTCCCGCGCGCTCGCCAAGCTGCGGCCGATCGGCGTCGAGGTGCAGGGCGCCGTGGTGTCGGTATCCGACATCGACGCCCTGCGGGAGTTCTGCCAGGAAGAGCCGGCGGAGGCGTGACGGCGCCCGGCCCTCGCCCTCAGCGCTCCCCGGCCAATCGGCGCCGGCCCTCCTCCGTGATCCGGTCGGGGGTCCAGGGCGGCTCGAAGGTCAGCTCGATCCGCGCCGGTCGGCCGGTTGCCGCGATGTCGGCAAGCGCCGCCTCCGCCCGCTCCACGATCAGGCCGCCCATGGGGCAGCTCGGATGGGTCAGGCTGAGCAGGACCCGCAGGCCGTCCTCCGTGTCCTCGACCCCGTAGACGAGGCCCATCTCGACGACGCTGAGATCGGTTTCGGGATCGAACACCCGGTTCAATGCCCGCCATGCGGCGGCGACCGGGGTTTCGGATGAAGTCGGGATGTCGGTGGTCATGGGCCGGCCTTTCCGGAACTGGTCCTGGCGATCGGGGCGGCGGCCCGGGCGGGCGGCAGGTCGCCGATGCGCAGGTAGAGATCGATCGCGTAGATGATGAAGGCACCCGCCCCGGCGGCCCCGGCAAGCGCCCCCGCCCGGATCGCCCCTTCCAGGTTGAGGACGATTCCCGCCCCGACGCCCGCGAGAGCCGCGCCGTGGAGAGCCGCCTGGACATACAGGATCGGACCGGCGCCGAGTTCCGACACCTTGGGGATGCGCCGGCCGGCGCGGGCGGCATGGATCGCGGCCAGGAACGGCAGGATGCGCTGGAGCATGCCGAGCACGAGGCTCAGCAGCCATCCGCCCACCAGCGTCAGCGCGAAGAGCGCCGGCCCCCAGGCGGGCAGCAGGTCGAGCGCCAGCAGCAGCCCCAGGACCAGGCTGGCGGGAAGCAGGACCCAGGACAGCCGGATCAGCAGGAACGATGACCCGAGATCGCGCCGCGTCCTCCGGCGCATCAGGCCGGCCATGCCGTGGACATGCAGGCACGCGGCACCCAAGCCGACGACGGCGGCGGCGGCGAAGGACCCGGCGCCGGCCAGCAGGAGCCCCGCGACGGCGAGCCCGAGCACGAGATTGACCCGGCTTTCGGGCGGCGGCCCGACCAGGGCGAACATGGGCACCAGCACCTGGACGAAACCGGCGGCCAGCAGTCCCAGGAAGCCGTAGCAGGCGACCGCCAGATGGATCGCCGCGACGGTCCGGTGATCGTCCAGGTAGCCGTGGGCGAAGTCGCCGAGCAGGGTAAGGCCCAGCGCCGCCAGCGCCGCGACGCAGGCCAGCGCCGCCCAGAGATGGCGCACGACCGGCCGGATCTGCGGCCTGGAGCAATCGGCGCGCCGCAGCGCCATGCCGACCACGACGGCGAACACCGCCAGCGCCAGGGCGACGGCGCTTCCGCCGATCCCCAGCAGCGGGAGATCGCCTGTCGCCATGCCCCAGGCCAGCGCCGCGACCCCCGGCAGCAGCAGCCAGCTCGCCAGCCGGCACGGCCAGACGGCGGGCAGGTCGGCCTGGATCGCCACCGGCAGCAACTGGAACCCGGCGCCCATCGCGGCGGCGGTCAGCACGCCGAGCGTCATCAGGTGAAGGCCCGCGACCTCCAGGCCCAGCCCGCCGCTGGCTCCGGCGAGCACCGGCGCCGCGGCGGCGAGCGCGGTCCACCCGACGAGGTGGAACAGAAGCGCCGCCGCCAGGAAGCGGAACGGGATCGAGGCCGGGAGCAGCCGCGAGCCCGGAGCCATACCCCCGACAGCGATCACCACTCCTCCCGCGCCAGCGTGACCCGGACCTCGCCCTCCAGGTGCTCGACCGACAGGCAGGACCAGCCGCGCTCGGCCAGCATGGGGAAGAGGAAGACCGGTTCGCGGTCATGGTGCAGGACGAGGCACTCGGCGGTGCCCGCGTCGATCAGGTCGAGCACCCGCGTCATGGGCTCCGGCGGCTGGAGACCGCGCACGTCCAGATGGGTGCCGTCCGCCGCCTGCCACGGCTCCGGCCCCCGGCGCGGCTCCGGCACCGGCGGCTGCGCCGCGTCGTCGAGCCCGGCCGGTTCCTCGCGGCGCCAGCAGATGCGCCAGTGCCCCGCGCCCAGTTGCCGGCCGAGCGAGGTGAAGCCCTTGCCGGCCAGCACCCGGCGCAGCGGGGCCGGGTCGAAAGGCGCGTCCACCACCATGAAGCCACCGGGCGGGACCCGCGCCGCGGTGGACATGACGTGGGCGAAGGGGTCCTGGCCGGACGCCAGCAGCGGCCGCACGTCCAAGTGGGGAGCGGACTGGCTCAAGGCCTGCTCGAACCAGTCCCCGACCGGCGCGCCGGCCGCGGGGCCGGCGTGACCGGAAGCGTCGGGACGGCCGATCCCGGCTGCGGACAGCCGGCCCTGAAGCACGGCGCACAGGATGTCGAACGGCACCTCCGCGATGCGGGCCGCCTCGCCCAGCCGGATCTGGCCGGCCATGGCGTTCTTGTGCTCCGGCTCCAGCAGGACGGCGAAGACGGGGTTGAGCCCGGCCAGCCGGCCTATCGCCTCGCCGTCCCCGGCGATCACGTCGGCCAGCAGCATGTCGGTGGTAAGGGGGAAGGACGTCACGCTCATCGTCAACTCCGGGTGATCTCGCCGCCATCCTGCCGCATCGGCGGCGGCGGCCCTTGACAGCGGTCAAGCGCCCGGTCTTTTCGTCGGCCGCGGGCGCCCGTCGATGTCAAAGGTAGGCCAGCGGGTCGGGGCCGATCACCACGGGATGGAGCAGCAGCAGCGCCGCCCAGAGGACGACGGCCAGGAGCGGCCGTGCCCCGCCGATCTCGCCCCAGGCGATTCTTTCGCGCCCCAACAGGATGCCGGTGAAGGGCTAGATGCCGTCCCGGGGTGCTGCCCGGGAGATGTCGAGGTGCTGGCGGCCAATGGCCTGGGGACAAACTTGACTGCGCCGGTCGGAGATCCCTTGACCGTGGTCAAGCGGCGCGCATTTGCCGGGCCGTGCCGTCCCCCTATGGGCGATTCAGTACTTGCGCCGCCTGCCCGCAGTCCATCGCATCAACGCGGAGCGTGAAGCCGGCGCCCACGACGATATCGCGGAGTGCTGTCCCGGAGTGATCTGCCGGCACGATCGGCGGCACTCCCGCTACACGGAACCTTGCCGTCACGGGAAGTCCGGTCACGTCGGCTCCGCGGGTGACCGCTTCGGCCTCGACATCCGACGGGATCACCGAAAGCCGTCCGAATGCCCCAAATCGCCTTTCGGGCGCGGTTCAGTTCACTTCGATGCCCTCACGCCGCACTTGCGAATCCATGGTTCATTGCCTGCTGCCAGACATAGGTATAGACGTTGCCAGCGCCTCCCGCAGGCTTTTCAGCATGCCGTTGCAATCGACGATCAGGCCGAAATCCCTGCCGGGATAGACCCGATTGGCCCGCGCGATGGCCTGCATCAGATTATGCGCCTTCATCGGCTTGTCGATATACAGCGTGAACAGGGATTCCCCGTCGAAGACGGTCAGCCACATGGCGCAGACGATGGCGACGCGGAACGGGTGTTTGGGATTCTTGAATGCGGTCTCGACAGCGACCCGCTGGCCGTCCATGGTGGCGAAGCCCTGTTTCATCAGGGCGCGGTGCGGGATGATGTCGAAGCCCCATTTCGCGAAGTCGGAGACCTCGTTCTGCGCTTCGCTGATGACGATCTCGACGATCGTCTCGTCATGGCCGGACTCGATCCATGGCTATCCGGCAGGAACGCCGAAAGCTGTCAGTCGTCCAACGCAAGCAAATTCTTGAGTCCTGCAATCAATTCGGCGGGAAGATGATCGCCCACCTGTTCGATGAGCCTCGCCATGTCGGCTTTCAACGGCCCTAATCGCGGCCGAATTCCGTCCAGTACCGAGAAATCGTCGGTGCCGGCCGCATACAAGGTAATTACTATTGCGGCCCTGGCCTGATTCTCGCGTAGGGCCAACTCGCCGGGGTGGCCCCGGGCGAGCTCTTCCAGCCGGTCGTAGAGCCCGCGCGCCGCCCACGGGTCCGTCGCCCCGAGGTCATAGATCAGGTTGACCGCCGCCTTGGCCTGTTCCTCGCGGAGGGCCGGCTCGCCGGGGTGGTCCCGGGCGAGCTCTTCCAGCCGGCCGTAGAGCCCGCGCGCCGCCGCCGGGTCCGTCGCCCCGAGGCCCCTGATCAGGTTGACCGCCGCCTGAGCTTGTTCCTCGCGCAGGGCCGGCTCGCCGGGGTGGTTCCGGCGGAGCTCTTCCAGCTGGTCGTAGAGTCCGCGCGCCGCCGCCGGTTCCATCGCCCCGAGGTCAAGGATCAGGTTGAACGCCGCCTTGGCCTGTGCCTCGCGCAGGGCCGGCTCGCCGGGGTGGCCCCGGGCGAGCTCTTCCAGCCGGTCGTAGAGCCCGCGCGCCGCCGCCGGGTCCGTCGCCCCAAGGCCGTTGATCAGGTTGACCGCCGCCTGGGCCTGTGCCTCGCGCAGGGCCGGCTCGCCGGGGTGGTCCCGGGCGAGCTCTTCCAGCCGGCCGTAGAGCCCGCGCGCCGCCGCCGGGTCCGTCGCCCCGAGGCCATGGATCAGGTTGACCGCCGCCTGAGCTTGTGGCTCGCGCAGGGCCGGCTCGCCGGGTTGTTTTTCCGCCAGCGAAGCCAGATCCCGGTACACTCTCGTGGCTGTTTCAGACTTGGTCGGCCCCAGCCGGGCAGTCGCATTGACGGCCAGCATGGCCCAGGCCACCGCTCCATCTCCCGGCACTGCGGGGGGATGCAGGAAAGCCGGAAGGCCGGCCTCGTTCCCGAAATCGACCACCATCCGGTCGAGGGTCGGCCAAGTCGTCCAGGGAGCGAGATGCCAGGCGCAGTCCAGCCATGGCCGGACCCTCGTTTCCCGGGTAGCGAGATGCCCGGTGTCGAAATGGTCAAGGATGAACTGTTCGCCGAGAATGTCGGGCACGAGGCCTGGCAGGACATTCTCGACTGCCGGGATACCGGCCATGGCCCGATAGCGGTTCGCCGCTTGCGGGTCCTCCGGACTCGGCAGCCGGTCCAGCAGGGGTTTCAGCGCGGGATGGCCATACCATTCCAGGTGAAAGCCACCGGTCAGGGTCGCCAGCATCAGCAGGTTGCGGTCCTCCTCGGTGGCGCCGGCCTTTCTCCAGACGCTTCTCTCGTGCTGCAGCACATGGCCGAGCAGCGCCGCCTTGTCCCAGGCCCGCGGGTCTTCGCCCCTGGCAAGCGCATCCCCCAGGAAGGCGGCGAAGAGCGCACGGGAGTCAGGGTCGATCCCCTTCAGAAGGCCCACGGCGTCGCGCGCGAGATGGGCCTTTCCGCCCGCCATGGCGGCGATCACCTCGGCGAGAGCCTCGTCGTCCAGGTCGGGCAGCGGCAGCGGTTCCTCGTGGCGGTATTCCCGGGTCAGCACGCCGTCGGTCTCACCGGCACCGCCTTCCAGACGGTCGAGCCATGTCCGGTCGGCCGAGCGTTCCAGCAGCAGAAGGCGCACGGGATGGCGGAGGTCCCGCCGCCCGCCCAGGGTGCGGCCCAGGGTCCGGATGACCTCGCCCAGCCGCTCGGCACGAGTCTGGGCATAGTCGACCACGATCAGCGTCGGCCGGTCGGGCTGCCAGGAACTCCAGGAAGCTTTGTCCGCCCAGGCCAGGAAGCCCGCATGCCAGCCTTTGCCATCCCCCGCCTTTTCCAGGCAGAGTTCCAGCCCGATGCGGCTCTTGCCGGCACCGCCAGGCGCCGTCACAAGCCACCAGAGGAACGGGGCCGGCTGGTCCAGGAAAGAACGAAGCCGCGCCATCTCCCCCTCGCGGCCGACGAAGGGCGTGCGGCGTGCGAAATACACGAACCGGTTTTCGTCACGGGCCGAACCCAGACGGGGAATGCTCAGGTCGGGTTTCCAGGGCGGGTCGGACGGAGAAGCGTTGACTGTGACGGATAATTTTGAGTTGTCACCCACCGTCGCCTGCACGATCTGCCCGGAGTTATCCTGCCCCCTCAGGCTGTTCCCGGCACCGCCGAGCAACTTTCCGAACCACCCGATCATCGGGTCAGTCGCCCTTGGCGCCCGGCAGGAGGCTGAAGATCGCAAGCACCAGCCCGAGAATGCTGCATAAGGAGCCGATGACGGTCAGCAGGCTGTCTTTCGACCGCGCCGGTGCCGGCTCATGGGCCGGTCCGGGGGGAGCGGTACCCGATACGCTGACATGGCCGTTGCCGCTGCTCTGCACCACCGTCCCACTGATGTCGCGGGCACGCAACGTGTTCCCGCCGCCCCGCCCCTTTCCAAGCAGCAGCAATCCGACGATGAAAAGAAGCCCTCCGGCAATCAGAGTCGTATCCATCCCGCCGTCCAGTCAAAACCCAAAGATGCCGAACCTCTATCACCATTCAAAAAATGAGATTTTTTCTACAAATTGCAAGCGCCAGGTTTCGAACCAGAACATCAGTGATGTCCAAACCGAAAAACCGTGGTTCTTCCCCGATCATTCGAAACTCGGAAAATCATGATCCTTGCACCGATCCGGGCGCACCGTATCGGGTTCATGGTCCACCATCAGGTCAGAACATTTCTTATCCGGATTGAAGCGGCTTATCATTGCCGGCAGATCGGGATGGCAGTTGGGCGACGCCAAGGGGCGGAATGCGAAAGACCTCGATGTCGGACAGGGCTCCGCGACCGCGCCACCGCCGCCTCCCGAAGAGGATCGGACTATACAGCGCGATATTCGGTATATCATCGGGTTGAAACGATCAGTGGTTGATCGCTCGGCAGGGAAAGCGCCAATTCCGCCGTCCGGCGGCGTCCAAGCCCCCCCGCTCCTTGACATCCCGGGGTAACCCCTTCAGACTCGCCGCAGCCCCGCACCCCGCGAGGCGGCCGGGAAGCGGAACGCCAATTCCGCCCCCCGGCCTGACCAACGATAGCCTGTCTTGAGGAGTCGTATCGATGGCTGAGGCGAGCAATAGCACACCGCCTGGTGTGTTTTCGCACCGTTTTTTGTGGACCGTCGCCGCGGGGGTTTCGACCCTCGCGGCGGCGGGTGAACCGTTCGGCGCCGCGGATTTCCGCGGCGCCACGGTCGGGGCACGGCATCCCGCTCCCATCCCGTCCTGAGATCCGGCGCACCTTTTCCCTCTCCGCTCCGGGCGTAAGCCGCACCCGTTCCGGGTAACGGCGGCCCCCGTGCGCCCACGCCTTCCCGTCGCTTCCCTCCAACGGAGACGCGGACCCGCCCCCATGCCCATATCCCGCCCGCCCGAACCAACCCGACTCGGCCCCCCCCTACACCCCTGCCCGGACCGGAGGCACCCATGCGAACGATAGGCAAGCTGCTGGTGATCTGGGGTGTCCTGCTGCCGCTGATCGCCCTGCCCTTCACCGCCTTCGGCTACTACGCCGTCATCCCGCTGCTGGGGGGTCTCCCTGCACCACATGCCGGCCCGGTTCGGGCCGCTGACGGTCGCCTACGACACCATCATCGTCGGTGCGCTGGTCCTTGTCGGCGTCGGACTGTCCTGCTGGGTCCTGCCGCGCCGCGCGCCGTGACGGGCGTCGGCTCGCCCTACCCCCGCCCCTGCGGAATCCCGTATTTCCGCAGCTTGTTCGCCACCATCGTGTGCGACGTCTTCAGCCGCGCCGCCAGCTTGCGGCTGGAGGGGAAGCGCGGGAACAGGCGGTCCAGCAGTGCGCGCTCGAACTCGGCGACCGCCTCCTCCCAGCTCCCGGCGCCCTCGTCGCCGGCGCCGTCCCCGCCCCGCCCCGGCTCCGCCGCCATGCGCGAGGTGGCGATCTCCAGGTCGGGCGCGTCCAGCCAGGGGCCGTCGGTCATGGTCACCGCCCGGAAGATCACGCTTTCCAGCTGCCGCACGTTGCCGCGCCACGGGTTCGCCAGCAGCGCCGCGGCGGCGCCCGCGGTCAGCCGGCAGGGCCGGCGCTGGACCTGGGCGCAGGCGCGCAGGATGAAGTGGCGGGCCAGCAGCAGGATGTCGTCGCCGCGCTCCCGCAGCGGCGGCACCTGGAGCGCCAGCACGTTCAGGCGGTAATACAGGTCCTCGCGGAAGCCGCCCTCCGCCACCATCTGGTCCAGCTTGCGATGGGTGGCGCTGATGATCCGCACGTCCACCTTCATCTCGTGGTCGCCGCCGACCCGGCGGAAGCTGCCGTCGTTCAGGAACCGCAGCAGCTTGGCCTGGAGATAGGGCGACAGCTCGCCGACCTCGTCGAGGAACACGGTGCCCTGGTGCGCCAGCTCCAGCAGCCCCGGCTTGCCGCCGCGCTGCGCCCCCGTGAAGGAGCCGGGCGCATAGCCGAACAGCTCGCTCTCGGCCAGGTTCTCCGGCAGCGCCGCGCAGTTCAGCGCCAGGAAGGTCCTGCCCATCCTGCTGCTGGCCCGGTGGCAGGCATGGGCGATCAGCTCCTTGCCGGTCCCCGTCTCGCCCAGGATCAGCAGCGGCGCCTCGACCGCGGCCAACCGGGCGGCCCGGGCCTTCAGCCCCGTCATGGCGGGGGAATCGCCCAGGATCGCGTCGAAGCCGCCCTCGTCGAAGTTCCGCAGCGCCTGGAGCCGCTCGCCGATCCGGCTCGGCGCGTGCAGCGTCAGCACGCCGCCGGCCACCCGGGACGGCTGGTCGGCGATCGGCCGGACATCGACCTGGAACGGCTGCCCGCGCAGCATCACCTCCCGCGCCGGCACCTGAAACCCGTTGGCGACCATCTCGCGCTGGAAATCCCCGTCGCCGGTCAGCTCCGCGATCCCCCTGCCGGCCAGGCCCCCGCCGGACAGGGCCGCCTCGCCCACGATGTCGTCGGCGGCGGCGTTGGCCAGGATCACCGTCCCCTCGGCATCGACCGCCAGCACCGGATCGGGCATCGCTGCCAGCACCGCCGCCAGGTGCAGGCGGCGGCGCATGCCCGGCAGCATGTCCACCGGGGCGACGCCCTCCACGCCCTCGACCTCCAGCAGGGCCTGCCGCAGCCCGTCCAGCGCCTCGCCGGCCAGCTCGGGCGCGTCGATGAAGATGTCGGGCGGATCGACCTCCACCGCGACGACGTTCAGCCGCCGGGCGGCGAGGACTGCCAGGACCTCGTGGGCGATGCCGACGCGGTCGGTGAAGCTGATGGCGATGCGCACGCCGGGATACTCCGTACAAGATCGCTTACAGTGTAACGAATCCGATACGGACTTCCCATACTCTTGCGTTCCAGGGAAAAGCGCGCCGGAAGCCCGCCCCATGCCGCCCGCCGTAAACATTCGCGTACAGCCCGGCACCCGCCGGAACCGCCCGCCCCGCCGGCCAGCGGCGTTTTCCCGCTTGGCACGGCGATTGCTGAATACATCTCTACCGAAACCGGAGAAAGCACCCCATGCTGGACACCCGTGAAGCAAGCGCAGGCGCCGTGCTGACCGTCGATCTCGACGCGATCCGCGCGAACTACCGTCTGCTCCGCGACCGGCTGGGCGGCACCGCCTGCGCGGGCGTCGTCAAGGCCGACGCCTACGGGCTGGGAGCCTCCCGGGTGGCGCCTGCCCTGGCGGCCGAGGGGTGCCGGCACTTCTTCGTCGCGCACCTCGACGAGGCGATAGCGCTTCGGCCCCATCTTTCCGACGATGCCGACCTGTTCGTCCTGCACGGCGTGATGCCGGGGGTGGAGGCGGACTGCGTCGCCCACCGCATCATCCCCGTGCTCAACAGCCTGCCCCAGATCGACGCCTGGACCGGCCTGTCCCGTTCCCTGGGCCGCCGGCTGCCGGCGATCCTCCAGGTCGATACCGGCATGTCGCGCCTGGGCCTGTCGGCACGGGAAATGGAGATTCTGGCCGCCGACCCGGCCCGGCTCGACGGCATCGACCTGCGCTTCGTGATGAGCCATCTCGCCTGCGCCGAACAGCAGGGCCACGGGATGAACGCCGGACAGCTCGCCCGCTTCCGCGAGGCGCGGGCGCGGCTGCCCGCGGCGCCGGGCTGCTTCGCCAATTCCTCCGGCATCTTCCTCGGCCCGGACTACCATTTCGACCTGGCCCGGCCGGGTGCCGCGCTCTACGGCGTCGCCCCGGTCGCCGGGGCGCCCAACCCGATGCGCGGGGTGGTCCGCCTCCAGGGACGGGTGATCCAGGTGCGCGACGTCGAGGCCGGCGCCCGCGTCGGCTACGGCGGCACCTGGACCGCGCCGGCGCCCGCCCGCATCGCCACCGTCTCCGTCGGCTATGCCGACGGCTACCTGCGCAGCCTGGGCAACCGGGGTGCGGCGTGGCGCGGCGGCGCCCGCCTGCCGGTCGTCGGCGTCGTCTCCATGGATACCGTCACGCTCGACGTCTCCGCCCTCGGCGACCATCCCCCCGCCCCCGGCAGCATGGTCGACCTGATCGGCGAGCACAATCCGGTGGACGCCGTGGCCGAGGCCGCCGGCACCATCGGCTACGAGATCCTGACCAGCCTCGGCGGCCGGTATTTCCGCCACTATCTCGGCGGCTGAGCCCGCCCCTTCCTTTCATCCAAGGAGACCGTCTCGTGAAGGTACTGGTTCTCGGCAGCGGCGTCATCGGCGTCACCTCGGCCTATTTCCTCGCCAAGGCCGGCCACGAGGTCACCGTGGTGGACCGCCAGCCCGCGGCGGGGCTGGAGACCAGCTACGGCAACGCGGGCGAGGTCTCCCCCGGCTATTCCTCCCCCTGGGCGGCGCCGGGCCTGCCGTTCAAGGCGGTCAAGTGGCTGTTCATGAAGAACAGGCCGCTGGTGATCTGGCCGAAGATGGACCCGGCCCAGTGGATGTGGGGCCTGTCGCTGCTGCGCAACTGCACGGCGGAGCGGTACGAGATCAACAAGGCCCGGATGGTCCGCATCGCCGAGTACAGCCGCGACACGCTCCGCGACCTCCGCGCCGAGGCCGGCATCCGCTATGACGAGCGGACCAAGGGCACCCTCCAGCTCTTCCGCAAGCAGGAGCAGCTCGACGCCACCGGCGCCGACATCGCGATCCTGAAGCGCTTCGGCGTGCCGTTCGAGCTGCTCGACCGCGACGGCTGCATCGCGGCGGAGCCGGCGCTGGCCCGGGTGCGCGACAAGTTCGCCGGCGGCCTGCGCCTGACCGGGGACGAGACCGGCGACTGCTTCAAGTTCACCCAGGCGCTGGCCGAGCGCGCCCGGGACCTGGGCGTAACCTTCAAGTACGGCGTCGGCATCCGGCGCCTGGCCGGCGACGGCCGCCGGATCACCGGCGTGGTCACCGACCAGGGCGAGCTGACGGCCGACCGCTACGTGGTGGCGCTGGGCAGCTATTCGCCGCTGCTGCTGAAGCCGCTCGGCATCCGCATCCCGGTCTACCCAGTCAAGGGCTACTCGCTCACCGTGCCGATCACCGACCCGGCCGGCGCGCCGGAATCGACGGTGATGGACGAGACCTACAAGGTCGCCGTCACCCGCCTCGGCGACCGCATCCGAGTCGGCGGCACGGCCGAGCTGGCCGGCTACGACCTCACCCTCCGCCCGTCGCGCCGGGGGCCGCTGGACCATGTGGTGACCGACCTGTTCCCCCGCGGCGGCGACGTGTCGCGGGCCGAGTACTGGACCGGCCTCCGCCCCATGACCCCGGACGGCCCGCCGATCATCGGCCCCACGCCGCTTGCCAACCTGTACCTCAACACCGGCCACGGCACCCTGGGCTGGACCATGGCGGCCGGCTCCGGCCGCGTGCTGGCCGACATGGTCTCGGGACGCACCGCCGACATCGACCTGGAAGGCATGACGATCGGGCGCTACGGTGTCGCGACCGGCGGTACCCTCGCCCAGGCCAAGGGGGCGCACGCCTGACACGACCTTGAGGGGAGAGGACACATGGGCGGCTTCAAGGATCACTTCTCCGGCCATGCCGCCCTCTACGCGGACTGCCGCCCCACCTACCCGCCGGCGCTGGCCCAGGCGCTGGCCTCCGCCGCCCCGGCCCGGCGGCTGGCCCTCGACAGCGGCTGCGGCTCCGGGCAGCTCTCGGTCCTGCTCGGCGCCGAGTTCGACCGGGTCGAGGCGACCGACGCCAGCGCGGAGCAGATCGCCCAGGCCACGCCCCATCCCCGCGTCGCCTACAGGGTGGCCAGGGCGGAGGCGAGCGGCCTGCCCGACGGCAGCTGCGACCTCGCCGTGGCGGCCCAGGCCGCCCACTGGTTCGACCTGCCCGCCTACTGGGCGGAGGTGCGCCGGGTGCTCCGGCCCGGCGGGCTCGCAGCATTGGTCGGCTACGGGCTTCTGCGGATCGATCCCGCCCTGGACGCCGTGGTGGACGGGTTCTACGGCGACGGTCCCGGGGGCATCGGCCGCTTCTGGCCGCCCGAGCGGAAGCTGGTGGACACCGGCTACCGCGACCTCGACTTCCCCTTCCGCGAGGCGCCGCCGCCCCGGATCGACATGACCGCGCACTGGGACCGGCCGAAGTTCATCGGTTACATCGGCACCTGGTCGGCCCTCAAGGCGGCGGAGAAGCAGGGCCTCGACCCCCTGCCCGGCTTCGCCGAGGCGGTCGCCCGGCTGTGGCCCGACGCCGGCGAGATCCGGCAGGTCCGTTGGCCGCTGCTGCTGCGCATCGGCTATTCCGCCTGAGCATGGGCGGCAACCGGCGGGCGGTGCGCCGCGTTAAGCCTCTTTCCCGACAGTGTTTCGACAGGAAGAGAGCTTTTCATGCCTTATGATGCCGCCGCCGACCGTTACGAACGGCTCTCCTACCGCCGGTGTGGCCGCAGCGGGCTCGACCTGCCGGCGATCTCGCTCGGCCTGTGGCAGAATTTCGGGGGCAAGGACGTGTTCGAGACCGGCCGCGCCGTGCTGCGCCGGGCCTTCGACCGGGGCGTCACCCATTTCGACCTGGCCAACAACTACGGCCCGCCGCCCGGTTCAGCGGAGGAGAATTTCGGCCGCTGGATGACGTCCGACTTCCGCCCCTACCGCGACGAGCTGGTGATCTCGACCAAGGCCGGCTACGAGATGTGGCCCGGCCCCTACGGCAATTTCGGCTCGCGCAAGTACCTGACCGCCAGCCTGGACCAGAGCCTGAAGCGCATGGGCCTGGACTACGTGGACATTTTCTACTCGCACCGGGTCGACCCGAACACCCCGCTGGAGGAGACCATGGGCGCGCTCGCCCAGGCGGTTCGCCAGGGCAAGGCGCTCTATGTCGGCGTCTCCTCCTACTC
Organism: Skermanella sp. TT6; assembly: GCF_016653635.2. Taxonomy (NCBI): domain Bacteria; kingdom Pseudomonadati; phylum Pseudomonadota; class Alphaproteobacteria; order Rhodospirillales; family Azospirillaceae; genus Skermanella; species Skermanella cutis. Next base: position 2,362,245 of record NZ_CP067420.1, on the reverse strand, counting down.
GCCGGAGATGACCCGCAAGGCGGCCGACCTCCTGAAGTCCATGGGAACCCCCTGCCTGATCCACCAGCCCTCCTACTCCATGCTGAACCGCTGGATCGAGGACGGGTTGCTCGGCACGCTGGAGGAGCTGGGCATCGGCTGCATCGCCTTCTCTGCGCTGGCCCAGGGCATGCTGACCTCCAAGTACCTGGACGGCATCCCGGAAGGATCGCGCGCCACCCGCGGCGGCTCCCTCAAGGAGGGCTTCCTGTCGGAGGAGAATATCAGGCGCATCCGCCAGCTGAACGAGATCGCCCGGCGGCGCGGCCAGTCGCTGGCCCAGATGTCCCTGCTCTGGGTGCTGCGCGATCCCCGCGTCACCTCGGCCCTGATCGGCGCCCGCACGGTCGAGCAGCTCGACGACAGCCTGGACGCCCTGAACGGCTCGCCCCTGACGCCCGAGGAGCTGGCCGAGATCGACCGGTACGCCACGGACGGCGGCATCGACCTCTGGCGCGCCTCCTCGTCGCGCTGATGCTCGGGAGGGTGCGCGTCCCGCGCACCGCGGGCGGCGGGACGCCGCCCCTCCCCGCTCACCGCTTCTTGCGCCGGCGCAGCTGGTCGAAGAACACGATCGCGATGATCAGGAAGCCGGTGATGATCCGCTGCCAGAATGGGTTCACGTTCAGCAGGTTGGCGCCGTTGTTGATGGTTGTCAGCAGCATCGAGCCGAGCAGCGGCCCGGTGATGCTGCCGACCGCGCCGAACAGGCTGGTCCCGCCGATCACCGACGACGCGATCGACTGGAGCTCCCAGCCCTCGCCGGTGGTCGCCACGCCGATCGCGATCCGGCTGGCGGTCAGCACCCCGGCCAGGCAGGCCAGCGTGGCCGACAGGATGTAGGCCAGGTAGATCGTCCGGGCGATGTGGACGCCGCTCAGCCGGGCGGCCTCCGCGTTGCTCCCGACCGCGTAGATGTACCGGCCCCAGCGGCTGTGGTGCAGCAAAATGTAGCTGGGTATCGCGATCAGGATCACGACCCAGAACAGCGACGGGATGCCCAGCAGCTCCAGCCGGGAGAAGCCGGTGAATTCCGGCGGGAAGCCGCTGATGGTGGCGCCGTTGGTCAGCAGCAGCCCGATGCCGCGGAACGCGGTCAGCGTCGCCAGGGTCATGATGAAGGGGGGCAGCCCCAGCTTCAGGATGCCGAAGGCGTGGAAGCAGCCGATCACCGGCCCCAGCAGCAGCGTCAGCGTCACCGCCAGCCAGATCGGCACCTCCGCCTTCAGCAGCAGCGCCACCACCGTGCTCGACAGCCCGACCACCGCGCCGACCGACAGGTCGATGCCGCCGGTGATGATCACGAAGGTCTGCCCGATCGCGATGATCGCCCACAGCGACGCCTGACGCAGCAGGTTGACGATGTTGTTGGTGGTCATGAAGGCGTCGGTCGTGACGCTCAGCACCAGCCACATCAGCAGCAGCAGGCCCAGCAGCGTGAGGTTCAGCAGGAAGCCGAACCGGAGCCCCCGCCGGGGCTTGGTCGCGATTGCCATATCAGCCATGGTCGTCAGCCATTTCAGGCGGTTCCCCCGATGGTTTCTCGTTCCGCTTCAGGTCCCGGCCTCAGGTCCCGCCCTCAGGTCCCTATGGCCTCGGCGAGGATGGATTCATGGTCGGTGCCGCGATGGCCGAAGCTGGCCGCCAGCCGCCCCTTGCGGAAGACGTGCAGGGTGTCGGCCAGGTCGTGGACCTCCGGCAGGTAGGAGGAGATCAGGATGATCCCGGCGCCGTTCCTCAGCAGCGCCGCCATCAGCTTGTAGATCTCCGCCTTGGTGCCGACATCGACGCCGACGGTCGGCTCGTCGAAGATGAAGAGGTCGGCCCCGTGGTTCAGCCACTTGCCGATCACGATCTTCTGCTGGTTGCCGCCCGACAGGGTCAGGGCATCGACGCTGCGCGACGCCGCGACGATCCGCAGGTCCCGCATCTGCTTCTCCGCCCGAGCGCGTTCCTCGCCCGGCTGGATGAAGCCCGCGACGCTGATCCTGTGGAACACCGGCAGGTTCAGGTTGAAACCCACGGGCAGGTTCAGGCACAGCCCCTGGTCGCGGCGGCTTTCCGGCAGCAGGACGATGCCGTTGCCGATCGCGTCCGACTCCCGCCGGAAATCGACCGCCTTCCCCCTCAGCAGCACCTCGCCCGCCGTCTTGTGCGTCCGGCCGAACAGGCACTGCACGAACTCGCTCCGCCCCGCGCCGATCAGGCCGTACAGCCCGACGATCTCGCCGCGCCGGACCGTCAGGGAGACGTCCCGGAAGCCCGGCCCGCTCAGGCCGCGGACCTCCAGCAGGGTCTCGCCCAGGGGAATCTCCTCCTTGTGGTGGACCTCGTCCAGCGGCCGGTTCACCATCTCCCGGATCAGGTCGCGCTCGTTGGTCTCGGCCACCACGTGGGTCGCGATCAGCTGCCCGTCGCGCAGCACCGAGACGCGGTCGGCGATCTGGAAGATCTCCTCCATGCGATGGCTGATATAGATGATCGTGACGCCTTCCGCGTGCAGCCGCCGGATCAGCGCGAAGAGCTGGTCGGTCTCCGCCCGGGTCAGGTAGCCGGTCGGCTCGTCGAACACCAGGAAGCGGGTGCCCCGGCTGGCCGCCCGCGCGGTCGCGACAAGCTGCTGCTGCCCGATGGTCAGGTCGCTCAGCATGGCGTCGGCCGGCAGGTGGAAGCCCAGCCCGTCCAGGATCTCCTGCGCGCGGCGGTTCATCTCCCGCTTGCGCAGCAGCCCGAACCGGGTGGTCTCGTCGCCCAGGAAGATGTTGGCCGCGACCGTCAGGTGCGGGCACAGCACCACCTCCTGGTGGACCGCGTTGATGCCGAGCGCCAGCGCGTCCTGCGGGCCGGCGAACTCGACCTCCCGCCCTTGCCACAGGATGCTGCCGGAGGTCTTGGGATGGACCCCCGTCAGCAGCTTGATCAGCGTCGATTTCCCGGCCCCGTTCTCGCCGACGATCGCGTGGACCTCGCCGGGAAGGAATCCCAGGCTGACCGCCTTCAGCGCGTGCGTCCCGGCGAAGCGCTTGTCGAGCCTGCGGAGCTCCAGCGTCGGGACGGCCGCCGCGGACGCGGCGGCCGGCGCCGCCGTCATCACTTGACCTTCGGGTTCAAAAGCTCCTGCGACCGGGGGTCGTCCATGTTGGCCTTGGTGATCACGTTGACGCCGGTGTCCACCTCGGCCGGCACCGCCTCGCCCTTCGACGCCGCCAGGGCGGTCTTCACCCCATCATAGCCCATGCGGTAAGGGTCCTGGACCACCAGGGCCGCGATCACGCCCTCCTTCAGGAAGCTGACCAGCCGCTCGTCGTTGTCGAAGCCGATCAGCTTGATCTTTTCGCCCAGGTTGTTCTCCGCGATGGCTTGGCCCGCGCCCTGCGCCATGATCAGGTTGCTGGCGAAGACGCCCCGCAGGTTCGGGTTGGCGGTGATCAGGTCGGTCATGATGTTGAGGCCGGTGGTCGGCTGCCCGTCGGCGACCCGGTCGGCGGTCAGCTTCAGCTTGGGATACTTGGCGGCCAGCTGCTCCTTGAAGCCCTTGGCCCGCTGGTCGAGCGAGCCGACGCCCGGCAGCGACGTGATCAGCGCCACCTCGCCCTCGGCGGCGCCGTACTGCTCGGTGATCGCCGCCGCCAGCGCGTCGGCCGCCGCGCGCCCGCCCTGGACGTTGTCGGTGGTCAGGAACGACGTGAAGGCCTTGCTGTCCGCCGCGCTGTCGATGCCGATCACCTTGACCCGCTGCGCCGCCTCGGTGATCGCCGGACCCAGGGCCGCGAACTGGGTCGGGGAGATCACGACCGCCGCCGGGTTGCTCGACACGGCGTTCTCCAGGATGCCGATCTGGCCGTTGATGTCGGCTTCCGACTGGGCTCCCAGTTCCTGGACATTGACGTTCAGGTCCATGCCGGCCTGCCGGGCGCCGGCCAGGACGATCTGCCAGTAGAAGGAGGTGGTGTCCTTGACGATGATCGGGATCGTCGGCTTCTGGGCCTGCGCCGGGGTGTGCGAGAAGGCGAGCGCCAGCGCGAGGCCGGTGGCGGCCAGGAACTTCCTCATGTGCTTCCTCCCAATGGATGCCGGCCCTTGGTGGGCCTTTTCGGATGCCGTTCGTGCGGACCGTTGTATTTTGTTAGACAACCAATCAAACCACCGCTCGCGCCGCCCCGTCAAGACACCCATTCACTCTGCCGGCAGCCCCAGGAAGCCGCCGGACTGGCGCTCCCACAGGCGGGCATAGAGTCCGCCGCGCCGGACCAGCTCGCGGTGGCTTCCCTCTTCCACGATCCGCCCGCCATCCATCACCACCAGCCGGTCCAGCGCGGCGATCGTGGACAGGCGGTGCGCGATGGCGATCACGGTCTTGCCTTCCATCAGCGTCTTGAGCTGCTCCTGGATGACGGCCTCGACCTCCGAGTCCAGGGCGGAGGTCGCCTCGTCCAGCACCAGGATCGGCGCGTCCTTCAGGATCACGCGGGCGATGGCGATCCGCTGGCGCTGCCCGCCCGACAGCTTGACGCCGCGCTCGCCGACCAGCACGTCGTAGCCCCCGCGGCCGCGCTGGTCGCTCAGCCCGTCGATGAACCCGTCCGCCGCCGCAAGCCGCGCCGCCCGCACCATGTCCTCCCGCGTGGCGTCCGGCCTGCCGTAGCGGATATTGTCGGCGATCGAGCGGTGCAGCAGCCCCGTGTCCTGGCTCACCACGCCGACATGGGCCCGCAGGCTGGACTGGGTCACCGTCGAGATGTCCGTGCCGTCGATCAGGATGCGGCCGCCCTCCAGGTCGTAGAACCGCAGCAGCAGGTTCACCAGCGTGGATTTCCCGGCGCCGGACCGTCCGACCAGCCCGACCTTCTCGCCCGGCCGGATGTCGAGCGACAGGTTCTCGATCACGCCGCCCTCCTTGCCGTAATGGAAGCGCACCTGCTCGAACCGGATCGCCCCGCGCGTCACCGCGAGGTCCGGCGCCCGCGGCCGGTCGGTCACCCCGTGGGGCCTGGAGATGGTCTCGATGCCGTTCTCGATGGTGCCGATATTCTCGAACAGGGTCGTGACCGTCCGCAGGATCCAGCCCGACATCTGGGTCAGGCGGATGATCAGCCCGGTCGCCACCGCGATCGCCCCGGCGGAGATGGACCCCGCCAGCCACAGATGGATCGCCAGCGCCGTCATGGCGAGCAGCAGCAGGCTGTTCAGCACCGTCAGGGCCACCGTCATGTCGAAGATCGCGCGCATCACCGCGCGGTAGGCCGAGAGCTGACGCACCAGCCCGCTCCGGACGAAGTCGTCCTCCCGCTCGGCGTGGGCGAACAGCTTGACCGACAGGATGTTGGTGTAGCTGTCCACCACCCGGCCGGACAGCGCCGACGTCGCCTCCGACAGGGTTTCCGACTTGCGGCGGACCGGCGGCACCATGTACCGGATGACGGCGGAATAGCCGGCCATCCAGGCCAGCACCGGGATCAGCAGCCGCCAGTCCAGGGCGGCGAACAGGGCTATGGCGCCGATCAGGAACGTGACCAGGAGCCAGACGCCGTCGATCACGTTGACGACCGCCTCGCGCAGCGCCGGCCCGGTCTGCATCACCTTCTGCGCGACCCGCCCGGCGAAATCGTTCTGGAAGAAGGTCAGGCTCTGCCGCAGCACCCAGCGATAGTTCCGCCACCGGACCCGGCTGGTCAGCGCCGGGATCAGCGTCAGGTTGATCAACCCGCGCGAGGCCAGCACCAGCGCCGGGCGGATCACGATGGCGATCAGCGCCATCCCGGCCAGCGACCAGCCATGGACCTGCAGGAACTCCTCCCGCGGGGTCGTCGCCATCCAGTCCACCAGCCAGCCCAGGAAGGCGTAGAGCGCCAGTTCCGCGAAGGACGCGAGACCGGCCACCGCCAGCGTGACGGCCAGCAGGCCGCGGATCGGCTTCAGGAAGTAGCTGATGAAGGCGCCGGGACGCTGCGGCGGCTGGACGATGTCGGCCGGCGCCAGGGCGTCGAGCAGCTTTTCGAAATAGGCGTGCATGGGTGTCCAGGTCGAAAGCCGGTTGAGTTGTCCGCAATAAAGAGGTATCTTTGCGGCATGAGGTGACGCCATGATCAGTTCACTCAACACCAACACCGCTTCATACTCTTCGATCCGCAGTTTCGGCGCGGCGGAAAGCGCGGCCCAGGCGTCGCAGAAGCGCATCGCGTCCGGGCTCCGGGTGGCCGACGCCTACGACAACGGCGCCGCCTTCAGCGTGGCGGAAGGGCTGCGCGGCGACACGGCGGCGCTGGGTGCCGCGAACGAGCGGCTCGCCGTGGGCAAGGGCATGATCGACGTCGCGGTCAAGGCGGGGCAGTTCATCTCCTCGTCCCTCCAGGATGCCAGGGCCACGCTGATCAAGCTGTCCGACCCGTCCCTCAGCGCGGACGACCGCGCGAACTATCAGGCCCAGTTCAAGAACCAGGTCGGCGACATCGGCGCCTTCGTCAAGGACGCCAAGTACAACGGCGTCAACCTGCTCGAACAGGGCGCGCAGAACCGGAACATCGTCTCCAACGGAAGCGGAGGCTCCGTCTCGGTCCGGGCGCAGGACCTCCAGACCTCCCTGGTGGACGTGCTGTCCAACGCCGACGTCTCCACCGCCGGCGCCGCCGCCTCCCTGCTCCAGCCCGGCGGCCAGTTCGCCCAGGCGGAAGATACCCTCGGCTCCGCCCTCAACACCCTGTCGGCCGACGCCAAGAGCGTCAACAACTCCATCAAGTCCAACAACTCGATCATCGACGCCACCAACACCGGCTTGGGCGAGATCGTGGACGCCGACCTCGCGAAGGAGGCCGCCTCCCTGTCGGCCGCCCAGGCCAAGCAGCAGCTTTCCGGGCAGTCCCTGTCGATCGCCAACCAGGCCCCCCAGGCCCTGCTCGGCCTGTTCCGGTAATCCGGCCCCCGCGGCGGGGGCATGGCCAGCGCCGTGTTAGAGCTGTACCCGATCAGGTCGATTCGTCCGAGACAGCTGATCCGATGCGTTGCGCCATAGGCGCAACCTACGACCGTCGGCCTGCATCACCTCCACCCTGCATCGAGCCGTAGGTTGCGCCCGTGGCGCAACACAGTGGAGCCTTGAACTCCCTGAGGAAAGCCGTTCCGTTCACTTCCGCGTACTCCGTACGCGCGATCACGCATTTGGCCTCGGCCGCCGTCTGGAACTCCGGCCGAAGGCTCTGTATCCTGAAATCCTTGCAATCGACCGTTCCGACCTGCCCGGAGGTATAGGCCGGTTCGCTGGTCTTGCAGGCCGACAGCAGCGCGGGCTCGATCAGGCAGAGGGTCATTCCGACGACCCGGATGCGTCCGGACGCGGAGCGGAGCGGCGAGAGCAAGCGGCTTGGGTGCCGAAACATGAGAAGGCCCACGACAGGCAAGGCGGCCGTTGCGGATTTCGGCCACCGACGTGCTGGCGCGCATTCTTGATGACATCGGCGAAGTCATCCACCCGACAGGGGTGCCACGACCTGCGGGCGGACGCGGCACATCGCCGCGTTCAGCTCCGGCTTGCCCTGCGCCGACGAGCCGAATGGCGTCCGCCCTTTCCGGAGGGGCGGCGTCCCGCCGCCCGCGGTGCGCGGGACGCGCACCCTCCACATCTTGCATCTAACGCGAATTCGCACTAATGTTCATGAATTGTTCCCATCCGGCCAAGGCGCCCCAGCCATGCTCGACCATCAGCCCCCGACACAAGCCGCCTCCGCCCCGCCCGTGATCGTGCTGACGCCCCGCCAGGAAGCCTTCTGCCAGGCCATGGCCTGCAACGTCGGCGCGGCGGAGGCGGCGCGCCGGGCGGGCTACTCGCCCAAGGGCGCCAAGCAGCGCGGCGCCGTCCTGATGGGCCAGCCGGAGATCCGGGTCCGCGTGGCCCAGCTCCGCGCCGACCGCACCGCCGGCCATCAGGCCGACCTGGAGGAGGCGGCAACCCTGGTCCGGACGATCATGGAGGAGGCCCTGGAGCGCAAGAGCCTCGGGCTGAGCCTGCGCGCGGTCGAGCTGTGGCTGAAGCTGCGCGGCGTGGTCCAGGACAAGCGCATCCCGCACCACTTCCTCGGCGACCGGCCGCACCCCGACGCAGATCTGGAGAGCCTGGACTGCGACCCGGACGACGAACCTGCCCAGGCCGCCCCGGCCAAGCCCGCGACCCGGCCCGCCCCGACGCGGAATAGTGACCTTTCGGCCCTCCCGATAGTGACCTCCCCCAAGACGGCCGCCCTGTTCGGCTCCACCTCCCTGTCAGCCCCGGTGCCGCCCTTCCGGAAGGCGCCCTCCCGGATCGCGGCCGCCGGCGCGCGGGTCACCGCTCCGGCAGCGGAATGAACTCGGCGTCGTCCGGCACCGCGCCGAAGCGGCCGGCCTTCCAGTCGGCCTTGGCCTGCTCGATGCGGTCCTTGGAGCTGGAGACGAAGTTCCACCAGATATGACGCGGCCCGTCCATGGCCGCCCCGCCCAGCAGCATCAGCCGCGCCGGTTCCAATGCGGTGACGGTGATCGCGTCGCCGGGGCGGAAGACCAGGAGCTGACCGGGCTCGAACCGGTCTCCCGCGATGTCGATGCGTCCCTGGACCACATAGACGGCCCGTTCCTCCTGATCGGCCGGCAGCGGGATGCTCGCCCCGGCATCCAGCGCCGCGTCGGCGTAGAAGGTCTCGGTCAGCGTCGCGACCGGCGAGGCGGCGCCGTACATCGCCCCGGCGATCACCCGCACGCGCTTGCCCTCGCCCTCGATCACCGGCAGGTCGTCCACGGGATGGTGGACGAAGGCGGGATCGGCCTCCTCCGCATGGGCGGGAAGGGCGACCCAGGACTGGATGCCGAACAGGTTGAAGCCCCGCGCCCGCAGCTCCGGCGCCGTGCGCTCGGAATGGGAGATGCCCCTGCCCGCCGTCATCCAGTTCACCGCGCCGGGCTGGATCGGCTGGACCGTGCCCAGGCTGTCGCGATGCAGGATCTCGCCCTCGAACAGGTAGGTGACGGTCGCCAGCCCGATATGCGGATGCGGCCTGACGTCCAGGCCGTGGCCGATGATGAACTCCGCCGGCCCCATCTGGTCGAGGAAGACGAACGGGCCGACCATGCGCCGCTTGACCGACGGCAGCGCCCGGCGGACCGCGAAGCCGCCGATGTCCCCGGTGCGCGCGACGACGAGTGTTTCCAGAAGATCCATCGTAACCTCCTTGCCCAGCCTTTCCCGACTGTACAGGATCGGCCGGGACGGGATCACCGCAAAGTCGAACGGGAGGAAACCCATGGCCCCAGCGCCAACCATCTGGACGGTCGGCTACGAACGGGCCTCGTCGGACGCCCTGCTGGCGGCCTTGGGGCAGGCCGGCGTCAAGGTGCTGATCGACGTGCGCGACCTGCCCCTGTCGCGGCGCGCCGGATTCTCCAAGAGCACGCTGCGCGCCTCGCTCGAAGCGGCCGGGATCGAGTATCTTCACCTCAAGGGGCTGGGCACGCCGAAGGAGGGCAGGCTTGCCGCCCGGCGCGGCGACCATGACCTGTTCTGGCGGATCGTGGACGAGCGCATGGCGACTCCCGAGGCCGAGTTCGACCTGCTGCGCGCCGCCGACGTCGCCCGGGCGCGTCCCAGCGCCCTGCTCTGCTTCGAGGCCGACCCGGCCGTCTGCCACCGCCAGCGCGTCGCCGACGCCCTGGCCGCCCGCTTCGGCTTCCGGATCGAGCACATCCACCCGGCCCATCTCAACCCGGCCCATCTCAATCCGGCCCAGGCCCGCCCGGACCCCGACCCGCCTGCCGGGACGGCGCCGTCACCTTCGGAGGACGCGGCGGGCGGGCCTTGAAGGCGGCATCATCTTCCACGATGCCGCCCGGACCAGCGGCTGCTATAGGGTGGCCGGGCGGGTTGGATAAGGAGGGAGCATCCTTTGCTACAGTTTCTGGCCGGGTCCCGGTTGTTCACCGGCGACGCCATCATCGAGGGCCAGGCGATCGCGCTGGACGGCGGGGTGATCGCCGGCCTGGTGGCGGAGGCGGATCTGCCTGCCGGTTCCGCGACCGTCCGGCTGCCGGCCGGCAGCCTGCTCGCCCCCGGCTTCATCGACGTGCAGGCCAACGGCGCCGGCGGCGTGCTGTTCAACGGCGATCCATGCGAGGAGACCGTGCTGCGGATGGCGGAAGCCCTGCGCCGCTTCGGCTGCACCGGGCTGCTGCCGACCCTGATCACCGACGACCGCTCCCGGATGGCGCCGGCCGCCGAGGCCGTGATCGCCGCGATGCGGCGGCCCGAAAGCGGCATCCTCGGCATCCATTTCGAAGGGCCGTTCATCAGCCCGCACAAGCCGGGCGTCCACGATCTCCGATACATCCGGCACCCCGACGGCGCCGACCTGGATTTCCTCTGCGCCTTGCCGGAGCGGATGCCCCACGGCCGGGTGCTGGTCACCCTGGCGCCGGAGGAGGTCGAGGACCGGACCATCGCCCGGCTGGCCGGGGCCGGCGTGATGGTCTCGGCCGGCCATACGATCGCGGGCCACGGCCGGACGCTCGACGCCGTCCGGCACGGCCTGACCGGCTTCACCCACCTGTTCAACGCCATGCCGCCCATCGCCGGCCGGGAGCCGGGCGTGGCCGTCGCGGCGCTGGAACGCAACGGCACCTGGTGCGGCATCATCGCGGACGGCATCCATGTCGATCCGGCCACGCTGCGCATGGCGCTGGCCGCCAAGGGGCCGGCCGGTCTGTTCCTGGTGACCGACGCCATGCCTCCGGTCGGGACCGACGCGGACGGGTTCGAGCTGTACGGCCGGCGCATCCTCCGCCGCGGCGGAAGGCTGGAGACCGAAGGCGGCACGCTCGCCGGGGCCGATATCGACATGGCCTCGGCCGTCAGGAACTGCGTCGATCTCCTCGGCCTTCCGCTGGAGGAGAGCCTGCGGATGGCGTCGCTGTACCCGGCGACGTTCCTGGGCATGGGGGACCGGCTGGGCCGGCTGGAGGCGGGGTACGGGGCGGACCTCGTCCTGCTCGATGCCGGACTGCGCGTCCTGGACACCTGGATCGGCGGCGTCCGCTCGTCGGCGGGACGCCCCGCCGCGCAGGGATAGCCGCCGGCCCATGTCCGAAGGGTGTCTGCCCGCAGGTCCCGGGACGAATCCTCCGCGGGACTGTTTGTGGCCCGCGTCGGCTCGACCGGAGCCGGCGGCGGGAAAGGACACTTGCCATGAATACGGAAGCGCTTCGGAAACTCGGGGACCACGTCCAGACAAGCCTGCCCGGCGCCGTCCGGTCGGCGGAGGTTCTTCTGAACGAACTGGTCCTCCGGATCGAGCGGAGGGACACCGTCAAGGTCATGGCGTTCCTGCGAGACGACGCCATGTGCCAGTTCCAGCAGCTGATGGACATCACGGCCGCCGACTATCCCCAGCGCGAGGAACGCTTCGACGTGGTCTACAACCTGCTCAGCCTGCGCCACAACCAGCGGATCAGGATCAAGCTGAGCACCGACGAGGACTCGGCCGTCCCCTCGATCACCGACGTCTATACCGTCGCCAACTGGTTCGAGCGGGAGATCTGGGACCTGTTCGGCGTGTTCTTCTCCGACCATCCGGACCTGCGCCGGATCCTGACCGACTACGGCTTCGAGGGGCATCCCATGCGGAAGGATTTCCCCCTGACCGGCTATGTCGAGATGCGCTACGACGACGAACAGAAGCGGGTCGTCTACGAACCCGTGAAGCTCCAGCAGGATTTCCGGACCTTCGACTTCCTCAGCCCCTGGGAAGGCATGACCAACGTCATGCTGGCCGGGGACGAGAAGGCCGAGGCGCCGACGGGGCAAGACCAGCCGGGGAGCAACAAGTGATGGCCGTCCAGACCGCGACCAACGCCGCCGAGCCCGGCAAGATCAAGACCTACACCATGAATTTCGGGCCGCAGCATCCGGCGGCCCACGGCGTCCTCCGCCTCATCATGGAGATGGACGGCGAGGTCGTCGAGCGCTGCGACCCGCATATCGGCCTGCTCCACCGCGGGACCGAGAAGTTCATGGAGTACAAGACCTATCTCCAGTCGATCCCCTATTTCGACCGGCTCGACTACGTCTCCCCGATGTGCATGGAGCACACCTACGTGCTCGCCATCGAGAAGCTGCTGCGCATCCAGGCGCCGCCGCGGGCCCAGTACATCCGGGTGATGTTCGCGGAGATCACCCGCATCCTGAACCACCTGCTGAACATCACCACCTACGCGCTCGATGTCGGTGCCATCACCCCGTCGCTCTGGGGTTTCGAGCAGCGCGAGGAGCTGATGGGTTTCTACGAGCGGGTGTCCGGCGCTCGGCTCCACGCCAACTATTTCCGCCCGGGCGGCGTCAACCTGGACCTGCCCGCGGGACTGGCCGACGACATCTGGGCCTATACCGAGCAGTTCCCGAAATTCGTCGACGACCTGGAAAGCCTGCTGACCGAGAACAGGATCTTCAAGCAGCGCACGGTGGACATCGGCATCGTCAGCGAGGCCGAGGCGCTCGATTGGGGCTTCACGGGTCCCTGCCTCCGCGCCTCCGGGGTGCCGTGGGACCTGCGCAAGGCCGAGCCCTACGACGTCTACGACCGGATGGACTTCGACATTCCGGTCGGGCTCACCGGGGACTGCTACGCCCGCTACCTGGTGCGCATGGACGAGATGCGCGAGAGCAACCGCATCATCCGGCAGTGCCTGGAGCAACTGCCGGATGGGCCGGTGCGGGTCCAGGACCACAAGGTGTCCCCGCCGCGCCGGGGCGAGATGAAGCGCTCCATGGAAGCTCTCATCCACCACTTCAAGCTCTACACGGAGGGCTTCCACGTCCCGGCCGGGGAGACCTACACGGCGACGGAATCGCCCAAGGGCGAGTTCGGCGTTTTCCTGATCGCGGACGGGAGCTACAAGCCCTACCGCTGCAAGATCCGCGGAACCGGCTTCGCGCACCTCCAGGCGATCGACGCCATGTCGAAAGGGCACATGCTGGCCGACGCCGTGGCGATCATCGGCTCCATCGATATCGTGTTCGGGGAGATCGACCGCTGATTTCAGCGGTCCTGATGGGCCGGATGGAGCCTCCGGGCAAGCTCGGCGCAACCGGGATAGTCGTATTCTTCAGGGCAAAGGGTTGCGCGGCTCGAATCCCAGCAATTCGGCATCTCCTACCTGCCGCTGATGGTGATCAAGGAACGGAAGCTGAGCGAGCGGCACGCCCGCGAAGGCGGCCTTCCCGAGCCGGAGGTCACCTGGACCCGGTTCAGCGGCGGCAGCGTCATGGACGACGCGCTGATCTCGGGAAGCCTCGACCTGGCGGCGGCCGGCGTGGCGCCGGTCGTCCATCCCGTGGTGCGCGTGCATCCGGCGAACGGGCGGAAGGCGTTGTTCGTGAACGAAGGCTTCATCACCCACATCGTCGGATTGGTCGAGGACGAAAGCGCAGCCCTTCTGGCCGAACTGTTCCGGCACTCCACGGACGACCGCTTCATCCATCGGCATCGGTGGCAGCCGTTCGACCTGGTCATGTGGGACAACTGCTCGATCCTCCATCTGGCGACAGGACGCCCTCCTCACCTCCGCCGGACGCTCGACCGCACCACCATGCGCGGCGACGAACCCGTGGCCATCGCCGCGGCGGGCTGAGCGCGAGGGTCCTCCGACCGGCCTACATCGCCGCCAAGCTCCGCACCGTCGGCTCCCGATGCCGGGTCCGATCGCCGCCGATGGCGAGACGGTCCCGGCGCAAGGTCTCGTGGCAGTCGTTGCCGAACCATTCGAGCGAGGCTTCGGCCTCGGGATCGTCGGAGAGTTCGGCCAGGAAGGCCCGGTAATCGACCATGCCGTCGAACAGCGGTACCATGCCGTCGCGCCGCCCCGCCGCGGCATAGACGTTGGCAGGCTCGAACACCGTCAGGTCCGCCCGCGAGCGGATGTTCTTCAGGTGGTAATGGCCGATATGGGGAAGCAGGTCCCGGCGCGCCCTGATCGGGTCGTCGCCGCCCTCCCACACGTGCAGCACGTCGAAATTGATCCTCAAGGCCGGATGATCCACCGCCCGGATCAGGGCACGGGTCGCCGCCAGGCTGTCCGCCAGCGTTCCGGGATGGGTCTCGACCAGGAGGGAGAGGCCGTGGCCGGCGGCATGGTCGCAGATCATGCGCAGCCGGTCGGCGATGAAGGCCTGACGTGCCGCCGATGTCTCCCGGCTGCCGGTCCCGCCGGCAAAGGTGCGGATCTTGCCCGCCCGCCAGCGCTGCGCCAAGCGGCAGAGATCGGCCGTTTTCCGCATCAGGTCGTCGGCGTCCCCGTCGAGCGGCAGGTAGTCGCTCAGCATCGGGACGGACAGGCCGAAGCCGGCCAGCCAAGTGGCGTTGCGGCTGGGATCGTGCGCCATGTTGCGGGCGTGGGCCCCCCACAGCTCGATGCCCTGGAAGCCGTTGGCCCGCGCCCAAACCGCGAGATCCTCCAACGACACCAGATGATGGCGGAAGGTGATGGTGCAGAGCGAGATCTTCATGAGGCCACCTCGGCATCGCGCTGAAGATGCTCGTCTGAAAGCCGGTTCGCCGCGCACCAGGACCGGAAGACGGCGCCGAGCGCAGCCTTGATGGCGAATTCGAGCCGATCCAGCCGGTCGAGCCGCTCGAAGATGTCGGGGGCGAGGCCGGCGTCGCCGGTCTCGGCGAGCCGCAGCACCGCGTAGTGCAGCGCCTTGAAGCCCTGGATCAGCTCCTCGATCTCGTCGCAGTGCGCCAGGAACGTCTCGTCGGGCAGGCCGAGGGCGCGCCAGAAGAACGCGAACCCGTGCTCGTAGGCGTATTTGCGGATCGAGATGACGGGCAGTTCCCGCAGCGCGGTCCCGAGGTGCTTCGGGGTCCGGCCGTTCTTTCCCGCGAGGTGGGATGCGACGATCCGGCGGACGGCGCCGGTCAGCGGGTTTGCGTCGGGACGGAAGCAGGCTTCGAAATAGGCCTTCAGGTCCTCGGCCGCCGGAGCATGGATCTCGCTCCGGTCGAACGCGAACCCGCCGCCCACCGTCGGCTGGCAGAAGGCATTGACGATCCTGTGCTTCGCGATCTCGCCTTCCCAGCGGAAATCGGGGTCGGAGACGAAGAAGACCTCCGGGTCGGCCGACTTCTCCAGCATCAGGTAATGGGGGAAAGGGTTCTGGTTGAACTTGTTCTCGCGCTCGGGCAGATGGTGGAGATCCACCATCGCCATGACGCTCAGCGTGTCGGACCTGGTCTCGACGAGGTCCAGCAGGGTCGCGAGGTTGTCCGACTTGCTCCTGGTCCGATCATACCATTCCCGGACCTCCGGCCCGTAGAGGCGCCGGAACCAGTGCCGGAAGAAGTCGTGGCTGACGGATGGAGCATGGTAGAGCAGCATCCACTCCTTGCCCGGGGTGCCGTCGCCGATCGCGAAATCGGCATCCCAGACGCCGAAGTAGAACGGCCGGTGGTCGATGCCGGGGGTGCGCTTCAGGGCATCGCACACGGAGCTGACGAAGCAATGCACCTTGATATCGACATACTCCTCGCCATGGACGCTTCCCGGCGGCGGTCCCGGCACGGCAGGCGAAGCGGCTTCCTCCTCCGCGAACAGGCCCGCCAGATCCGCGACGGTCGAGAGTTCGCGCGACGTCATGACGTGATCCGGCACGCACAGGCCGAACGACAGTTCCAGCTGGAGGAAGATTTCCATCATGAGGATGGAGTCGATGTAAAGGTCCTCGTTGAGCCGGGCCGATGGGCCGAACAGGTGCAGATGCTGGTTCTGCAGATGGTCGCGCAGGACGGTGCGGATGGCCTCGACGACTTCGTCCCGTCTCATCGGCCGGCCCCCGCGGCGTAGGACTCCGCCACCTGCCGCCGGCTGATCTTGCCGTTCGCCATGCGCGGGAGGGCGTCCGCCTGGAAGATCTCGGTCGGCTGCTGGTGGGCCGCCAGATGCTCCCGGCACCAGGCGCGGATGGATTGATGGGGCACGGGCTCGGTGGCGCTGAACGCCAAGCCGACCCTTTCGCCGGCGAAGGGGTCGGCCTTCCGGAAGGCGACCGCATCCGTGACGCCGGGCAGCGCCATCACCACGTCCTCGACATCCTTGGGATAGACGTTCAGGCCCGAGACGTTGATCGTGTCGTCCAGCCGGGAGACGAAGACCAGCATGCCGTCCGGCCTCCGGTAGCCCAGGTCGCGGGTGCGGATCTCCCCTTCGGGACCCTCGACGACGATCTCCTCCGGAGCGTCCGGACCGGCGCCGGTCCGCAGCCGATGATGCGGGAGCGGCAGGCCCATGTCGCCGGAGGCGGTCATGTCCGGATTGACGGCGATGCAGCCGGCCTCGGAGCAGCCGTACTGCTGATACATGTGCCGGGTCTTGGCTCGGATCTGCACGAACCAGGGATCGGGCAGCAGGGTGCCGGAGGTCATGGCGGCGTGGATCTTCTCCCCCTCGGGAAGCAGCTTCGCCAGCGCCTGGAGGATCACCGGGGACGAGTAGAGCAGCGGCCGTTCCACCTCCGCCAGCTTCCTGAGGATGTATTTGGGGTTCCCGGTATTCAGGATCAGCGGCTCCGCTCCGCGCCGAAGTCCGACCAGCAATCCGCAGATCAGCCCATAGGAATGGGTCGTCGGGCATGCGATCACCGGGGTCATGCCCTCCGGCTCGCGGAAATGGCCGACATAGCTCTCGACCTCCCGGTCGATGTCGGTCCAGCTCCGGGATATGTATTTCGGAGCGCCGGTGGTCCCCGAACTCATCTGCACGAGCCGGCCGGTCTCGCCGGGCGCCGCCTCGGGCGCGACTTCCTCGGGAACCACGTCGTCGAGGAAGAGGAAGCGGCAGCCCCCTTCCCGCGCCATGCGACGCGCCGCCGCCGGCGGGGTGCTGGGATGGAGCGGCAGCAAGCTGCCGCCGGCGGCCCGGACGGCGAAGAAAAGGGCCAGCCAGTCGATCGTTTCGCCGAAGCATGCGGCGAACCGGACGCCGGGGTGGCTGGAAAGGCCCGCCTGCTCCGCGATCCGCGCCGCCCGGCCCTCGATCTCCGTGCGGCTGTAGACCGTGTCGTCGATCCGGATCATGCGGCACCTCGATCGCTCGGAAGGGTCCCCGTCCCTTCAGCCCCGGAAATCCGCGAAGATGTTCGGGACCGGATGGTGAAGTTCTTCCGTTGCATTGAGCAGTTTTCCTCTCATCAGGGACTCGGTGAGTATTTCCTGCGCCGCGTGCCCGATCCGCCGGTGGCGCTCCTCAAGGCCCTGCCGCCGGGCATAGCGCTCGAGGCAGTCATGGACCTTCCGCCAGAACACCGGTTCGGGCAGGCCGTAATGAAGGTTCAGGAGGTGGGATACTTCCGTCAGGTTGTAGATGAACAGGGTGTCCATTACCAATTCCCGCAGGGCATCCAGGCGATCCGACCAGTAAAACCGATCGGGCGGAGCGTCGCGGTAAACCGGGTTCAATTCGGCGAAGTCCGGCACGCTTCCCCGGTCCTTCAGGAACTCGGGCACGTATTCCACGCTCTCGTGGAAGTCGCGCAGGATCAGCCGCTCCGGCCAGCCGTCCCGATGGACCAGGACCATGTTCTGGCCATGCGCCTCGACCGCGATGCCGTGGCAGGCCAGGAGGTGCCAGACCGGGAGGATGGCGATCTCGAAAAGCCGTTCGAGCCAGGGAAGCAGGCCGAACTTCCCGACCCAATCCGAGATGAAGGGCTCGCCGTCCGTTTCCACGGCCATCAGCATGTTGAAGGGAACCGCCGCCTCGCCCTCGCGCAGGGCCTCGGCGACGCTTCGGCGCCAGAGCACGGCCAGTTGCCCGGCGAGCGGCCCATCCCTGTCGGCGATGATGCCGGCATGTTCCGTCCGCAGGGTGAGCGGGCAGACCTGATCGAAGAACGGGTCGGATTCCACGACCTTGGTAAGCCAGCGGGAGATCGCCGGCCCGGTGCAGACCGAATGGGGCACGATGGTCCGGCGCGAGGCCGTGTTGACGATGTTCATTGCCAGCTTGACGTCCGCCTTGCGGGGGTCGTCGACGTTCATGACCGTCCGGACCGACTGGCTGGCGCGGTAGCGATCGCCTAGCGGCCCCAGGGCGAGCGCGCGCCCGTCGGCCAGCCAGCCTGCCAGCTCGCGGTCGCGGAGAGAGCGCCACTGCCAGGGATGGACGGGCAGGAAGCCGTAGTCGGCAGCACTTTTGCCGGCGGCCGCACGACGCGCCTCGAGTTCCTCCCAGGTCCTGCCGCCCAGTTCCGCGCGCCAGAACGCCTCCTCGTCGCCACCCAGGTCCTGATCCAGGTGGGAGCGCTCGACCAGCAGCCAGACCAGCCGGAAGGTCCGCCCCGCCTCGGGTCCGAAGGCGGCGTGATCGTCCTCGTCGAAGCCGAGACGGGCCTTGAAGCAGGGATGATAGGGATGGCCCTCCTCCAACGCTCCTTCCAGGTCCGCGAAGGACATGCCGCGGCGGGGCGTCCGGGGCAGGTTGGCGTCGTTCCACCGGCACAGCGCCACCGTGCGGTCCAGTTCCGCCAGCAGCGACACCTTGTACGCGGCGGGCGTCGGCAGGCCTTCGACCAGGGGACGGGGGTCGGCCGGCACCCACTGTCCGCCCGGCACACGCATCAGGACCGATCCCGGGACGATCCGCGGTCGTCCGAACGGACCGGCGGAGCCGCGGCACCGGAACCGCACGCCGCCCGACTCCCATTCGAGGCCCAGGGTCCCGTCCAGTTCCGCGGCCTGCGGCTCAAGCACCCGCTCGAACAGCAGGGCACCGACGAGTTGCCTCAGGACCCGCTCGTCGGCCCGGCCTGGCAACTCATGAGGTAAAGGCATGACGCTCCCTTCCGAAGCCCTCGACCGCCAGCCGGCACAGGGGGTTGGGCAGGTGCGCGTAGAGCGCCGCCTCGTTCGCCGTCTGAAGTTCGTCGATGTCGAGCAGCCGGGCGGTGAGGTTGAACTTCGCCCCGATCGTCGGGCTGTCGAGCAGGCCGCCGATGAAGGACCGCCCGGACCGCCTCATCTGCGGCGCCAGGACTTCCAGGCGCCCCCGCAGGATGCGCAGCAGTTCCTCCTCGGCGATCAGGCCGTCCTTGCCCATGCGGGATATCACCGAGAAGACTTGGTTGACGATCGCGTAGTAGGAGAAGCGCCTGTTGATCTCGTCCTCGTCGTAATAGAGCGACGGCAAGTTATCGGCTTCCGGGGCATGCCGCCTCAGCGACTGGCGATAGGAATTGCACAGATAAAAACCCTGGTTGTCGCGGTAGTAGAAGCGGCTCGGCAGTCCTTCCGCGATATCCAGGAGGCCGTTCTGCTGATGGGCTTCCAGGGCGATGCCGTGTTCGTCGTAAAGCCGCACGAGGGGTTCCAGCGCGCAGGCGAGGTACCGGTCGAACCAGTGGCGGCATGCTTCGTCCAGCCGCCAGCCGTATGCCGTCGAGACGCGCCGGACCAGCCGCTCCAGCCGGGAATCCTGCCCGGGCAGCGGGTCGGCGGTGAGGGCCGCGATGGCGACGACTCCGTTCTGACGGCCGCCGGAGAAAGGGTTCTCGCGGATGATCACCTCGAACCCGCTCTCGCCGCCGCCCGGCGCCTCGAGCGTCATGTAGGCAGGGTCCAGCAGGAAGCGGAGGCGCTGGGCGAGCAAAGGCCCGATGGAGCCGATCAGCTTCGCCATGATGACGCCGGCTTCCAGCTCGTGCCGCCGATTCACCCGCACGGAGTTGGTGATCCGGACCGGCAGCGAGAACTTGAGCATCCACGGGCTGTCGGGGCTGTAGACCGTACGGACGGAGGAGGTGGCCGTGAAGCATGGCCCGCCCTGCCCCAGCGTCCGGAGCACGCCCTGGTCCCGGAGGGCCTGGACGGCGGGATCAAGCAGCAGCGCCTCGGCCTGGAGCGGATGCATGGGGATGATCTGCTCGCCTGCGGCAAGGTCGAACCGGCCGGCGTCGGTTCCCAGCGCCTCGGCGATCATCTCCGGGGCGGTTCGCCGGAAGGCGGACCGGTGGCTGACATGGTCCGCCGCGACGGCGAAGAGCTGGAGCCGAAACCGCCCGTGCAATTCCGGGGCGTAGCACGGCTGTTGCCAGGGGGTCATGCCCTGCACGCTTTTGGGCGTCGGGTGAAGCCAGTGGCCGAACACGAGCGACTGCTCCGCGGCGATGAAATCGTCCGCCACGGCGGGACAATCCCGGTTCGCGTCGAGATAGCAACGCACCGACTGATAGCTCTGGAGGACCCGGAGCAGGAGTTCCAGCTCGCTGTCCCGGAGATCGGCTGCGCCTTCCCGCCGCACCCGACCGTAGCTTTCGCGCGCCAGGGTGCAGAGGGCGGAGAACGGCTCGACCTGCTGCCACACGCTGTCCGCCAGGGACCGGGTCCAGAGCCGGCCGAAGCAACTCGGTCCGCACAGCGACCGCGTGACGATCTCGCTGCGCAGGACCGCCCGCTGGGAGGTCAGGGTCCATTCGACGCACTCGACCGCCGAGCCGTCCGAAGCGGTATGCCGGGCATGTCTGCCGGCATCGATCTCCCGCCAGTAGCAGTTGGCGAAACTCTGGAAGGTGACTTGCTCGGCGATCTGCTGAGTTGAAGGCATGACTTGCCGATCCTGGCGGTGGCACACTGGAAGGCAGGGATGTCAGAACTTGGCCGAGGCGCTGATCAGGAAGGACCGGCCCGGTTGGTAGAGCGGGGTGACCGTCCCGAACTCCTGTCCGTAGGTGGCCCGATCCGCGTAGGTGGCGTCGAACAGGTTGCGGACGTCGAGCCGGAAGCTCAGGTTCGAGTACTGGGCCGGCCGGTACTCCGCGAAGATGTTGAACACCTCGTAGCCGTCCAGGGGACGCTGTCCCGCCTGGACGTCGTCGTAATCCAGCACAATCTCCACGTCGGCGCCGACGGTCAGGTCCAGGTTCGTGAAGGACTGGGCGCCGCCCAGCGTGATGATCTGCCCGACAGGCGTGGCGAGATAGGTTCCAATGTCGGAATCGGCGGGCTGGCCGTCGATCGTGACGTCGATATCGGCGAACTTGGCGCGGACATACCCTTCGTTCCACGAATAGCCGGCTCCGAGCTCATACCCCTTGGATTCGACGTCGCGCCTGAGCGTGGCGCTGGCGGCGGCGAACCGCGCGGCCCGCGCGTCGTCGATGTCGGTCCGGAAGACGCGCCCCTCGGCCGTGAAGCCGTGGTAGCGCGCTTCGAGCCCGGCGGTCACGTTGTCCGCGGTCACCGGCTCCGGCCCGGCGCCGTAGCGCCATGCGCTGTTCATGATGAAGTTCTCGGCCAGCGGAATGCCCGCCCAGGAATGGGAGTATCCCGCCTTGGCGGTCAGGAACCCGGGGATCAGGTCGAATTCGCCGGACGCATTGTGGCTGACGCCGGAATTGGTCCATTCCTCCCCGGTGGTTCCCTCGAACTTCTGCCGGTCGCCGCGCAGGCCGAAGGACAGGCGCAGGCGCTCCCACGGCTCGATCCGGGCCTGGGCATAGAGGCCGAAATTGTTCGCCTTCTCCGTGGCCTTGAAGGTCTCGTCCTCGTACGTGCCCTCGTCCCGGTAGAAGTCCGCGCCGGCCGTGATCGTTCCGAGGCCGAACGAGAAGACGTTCTCGGCCTTGCCGTTCAGGGAGTCGGTCTTGCCGGTGCCCGGGATGCTGGCGGGAACGGTGCTGGGCGGCACGGGACGGAAGAAGATGGGCGTTTCCACGTCGGTGCGGCCATAAGCGAGGACCACCTTCGGATTCCACAGGTCCGTCGGCGTCGTATCGCTGTAGGTGAAGACCAGGTTCTGCCGGTCCAGGGTGTAGTCGCGCACCCGCGGCTCCCACGGCGGCCGGCCGGAGATCCCGCCGACATTCGCCCGGAACGGCCGCGTCGCGTCGTCGTAGACGCGCTCGTAGCTGAGCTGGAAACGGTTGCCGCCGTCGCTTTCCACGGCGGCCTTGGCGAGGCCGCTCAGGATGTCGGTCCCGGTGCCGGCCACCTCGTCGCCGTTGCCAGCCTCGAACTTGCCGCCCTTGCCGTAGGTGACGAAGCCGAGCGCCTCGAGTCCCCGATGCATTCCGTAGCCGGCCAGATTGGTCGTCAGGACCGGCCCGTTGGTGTTGAACGTGGACTTGACGAAAGCCCCGACACCATCCTCGGTCAGGAAGTCGCGCGCGTCCTTGGTCTCGTAGGCGATGGACCCGGCCAGCGCCCCGGGACCGGCATCCGCCGGGGCAACCCCGGCATCGACCCGCACGATCTTCAGGAAGCTGGGGTCGATCAGGGTCGTGCCGTTGTGGTGGAACACCTTGTTGTTCTGGCGGCTGCCGTCGATGCTGACGGCGAGGTTGGTCTCCTCGACGCCGTTGACATAGACCTTCTGCGACATCGGCACCGAGCTGCCGACCCGGATGCCGGGCTCGCCGGCGAAGACTTGCTGGAGGCTCGTGGGGTTCCTCCGCTGCAGGTCCTCCGACGTGATGGTGGTCCGGCCGACACCCCAGCCGCCGGTGGAACCGGAGACGGTGACCGGGTCCAGCATCAGGGCACCCGCCGGAACGGCCGTGCCGTCGGTTTCCGGCTGGGCCGGTGCCTGCGTCGCGACCAGGGAGGCCGTGGCCGGTCCCGCCATGCGGAAGCCGACACCGGTCCCGGCCAGCAGCATTTCCAAGGCCTGGGCAGGCGGCATGGCGCCGCTGACGGCGCGGGAGGTCCGCCCGGCCGCCAGGGCGCTGGAGTAGCCGATCTGCCAGCCGGTCTGGCGGATGAAACTGTCCAGCGCGGCCTGGAGCGGCTGCGCCGGGATCGCGAAGTCGACGCTATCGCCGGCGGCACCGGCCGGTGCCTGCCGCTGGGCCGAGGCCGCCGTGGGAAGGGCCAGGGCACAACCGAGGGCCGTGGATGCCATCAGTGCCAGGATCAGATGCCGGGCGGCCGTCTTATTTACGCGTGTCGAAACTTCCGGTGTTACACCCGTCCGGCAATCCATTCCCTACAACTCCCGTCTTCTGCTGGCATCGGGGAGCGGTCGCACGCGGCTGTGCGTCTCCCCATCCAGCCAGACGTTCGGAGCCGGCGGGTCTCACAAAAAAAGATCAGGCGAGGATGACGATTCCTCCGGGCAGCACGGTCAGGCTCGCGCCCGCGATCCCGGCCAGGGACCGGAGCACGCCGACCGGGTCGTCCAGCCGGTAGTTCCCGCTTACCAGCGCGTCGTCGATCCCGGGGGCGAGTGTCAGGATCGGCCCCGCGTAGTAGCGGCGCAGGTTGTCGATCACGTCGCCGAGCGGTTGCTCATGGAAAACATACCGGCCGTCGCGCCAAGCGAGCGCCACGGCCGGATCCACCCGGATCGCGGCGGACAGCCCGCGTTCGGTCGCCGTGACCCGTTCGCCCGGCTCGAGGGCGAGGGGCAGCCCGGCAGCGCCCAGCTTGCCGACGGCGATCCGGCCCTCTTCCAGGAAGATCGCGTCCTCGGCCCCGTCGGAGTGGACGGCGAAGGCGGTTCCGGTGACCACGGCGGTGCTGAAGCCGCCGGTCACCCGAAACGGCCTCGCCCGGTCGGTGACCACGTCGAAGAACGCATTCCCCTGCAACAGGCGGACATCGCGGCGCCTGTCGTCGAAATCGAGCGCCACGGCGGAAGCGGCGTCGAGCAGAAGCCGCGAGCCATCAGGCAGTGCAACTTCCCGCATGGCGCCGGCATCGGTCAGGTAATCGGCGTTCCATCGGAGCATCAAGGCGGGTAGCCGGTGGAAGCCTGCCGCCAGGATCACCGAAGCGGCCACCAGCGACACCCACCACAGGCGTCGCGACGCCTTCCGGACCGGACGGGACCGGAGAGCGGACGCCTCGGGGCTGGCCAGGGTCGCGGCCCGCAGTTCCGCCATGCCGCCCACGCCCGCGACGTGGTCGAATGCGGGGCCATGGCGCGGATCGCTGCGCCGCCACTCCTGATAGTCCGCCAGGGTCTCCGGATCGGCGGTTCCGTCCTGAAGCGCCACGAACCAGGAAAGTGCCGCATCGGTGATCGAATCGGGGTGGCGGTAGTTTCCGGTGCCTCCCGGACGGTCCGCTTCGCTCTGCTCCACTCGGGTCATCCACCGTTCCATTTCCGGGTACGTATATAGCTTAGACGTCCTTGAAGATGCACAACACAATATGTGGCGCAGATTCCTGCACGGAACCGCGGGCCGCAGTCTCTGTGATAATGCGAATAATTATCAGTTGCAGGCGTCGCGCAATTCTGGCAAGGGTTTCCCGCAACTATCCCACGGAACCCCGGGAACGAACCGTCCCGGCACAGGCAGGCAATCCTCCCGTCGCGAGGAAGGTGCGCCTGCATCGCATGATAAGGCTGACCATGCCCGCAAGTTTGAACGCCATCTATCTTGATCATCGCCATTCGCTGCTCGGGCGCGCGATGAGGGTCGTGCGGAATCTTCACACTGCCGAGGACGTGCTTCAGGAAAGCTACCTGCGGGCGCACAGGGCGGCGGAGAACGGGTCGATCGACAATGTCAGCGCCTTCCTGCATCGGACGGTCCAAAACCTCGCGCTCGATCACCTGAGACGGCGGAAGACGCGGGAGCGGTTCGAAGTCTGCCCGCCCGAAACTTTCGAATCGCTGGAGATCGCCTCCGACAGCCCTTCGGCGGAGGACCATCTGCTCCACCGCGAGCGTCTGAACAGTTTCAAGGGAGCACTCGCGACGCTTCCCGAGCGGGCCCGCAAGGTGTGGGTGCTCAATCGTGTCGAGGGCTGGTCCTATCCCAGAATCGCGGACCACCTGGGTGTTTCCCAGGGGACCGTTTTCAACGACATGAAGCTGGCGATGGGCCATTTCCTCGATACGATCTCCCGCGCCGAGCGGGAGCGGGATTGACACGACCGCGCCGGCCTGATCCGGGTCGTTTTCGGAGATCCGGGCGCGTCGAACGTCTCAGCATCGGAGCCGCATGCCGCGGCTGCCATGTCCGCGACCGTCGTCCGGCAGAATTCTTGGGGCCCCATGGTGTTGAAGGACTTCTTTAGTTATTACCGCCCGCACCGCCGCCTGTTCCTGGTGGATTTCGGCGGGGCGATCCTGTCCGGCCTGCTCTCCCTGGGCTTCCCTTTCGCGGTGACGGCCTATGTGGACCACCTGCTGCCCAAGGGCGATTGGGAACTGATCCTGCTGGCCAGCGTCGGTCTGCTGATGGTCTACCTGGTCAACACCGGGCTGATCGCGGTGGTGACATACTGGGGCCACGTACTGGGCATCAGCATCGAGACCGAGATGCGCCGCAGAGCCTTCGACCACCTGCAACTGCTGCCGCTGCGCTTCTTCGACGAGCACAAGACCGGACACCTGGTCGCCCGTCTCACCAAGGACCTGGAGGAGATCGGCGAACTCGCCCACCACGGGCCGGAAGACCTGTTCATCGCCGTGATGACCTTCCTTGGCGCCCTGGCGCTGATGATGTCGGTGCATATGCAGCTGGCGCTGATCACGCTCCTGATCGTGCCGGTGATCATGGTGATCGTGCTGCGGTTCGGTCGGGACATGACGGCCAACTGGCATGCCCAGTTCGACCGGGTCGGCGCGTTCAACGCCAGGATCGAGGAGGTCGTCGGCGGAGCGCGCGTCGTCCGGGCATTCGCCAACGAAGCCCACGAGCGGGCGCTGTTCGCCCAGGACAACGGTCAGTACAGGCATGCCAAGCTCAACGGCTACCGCATCATGGCCTATAGCCTGGGACTGAACTATCTGGGCATGCGGCTGGTCCAGGTGGTCGTGCTCGTCGCCGGGACCTGGTTCGTCCATGCCGGCGACCTGACCATCGGGGGCTTCGTCGGGTTCCTGCTGCTGATCAACGTCTTCTACCAGCCGCTGGAGCGGATCGCTGCGGTGATCGAGAACTACCCGAAGGGAATAGCCGGGTTCCGCCGCTACCAGGAGTTCCTGACCACCGAGCCGGAGATCATCGACCGCCCCGGTGCCGTCGCGGCACCGGCGTTCAAGGGCGCCGTCGCCTTCGAGGGCGTGCGCTTCGGCTATGATCCGGCCCGGCCGGTCCTCGACGGCGTGTCGCTCTCGGTCCGCGCCGGCGAAACCGTGGCCTTCGTCGGCCCTTCCGGCGCGGGCAAGACCACCCTGCTGTCGCTCCTGCCGCGCTTCTACGAGGTCGACCAAGGTCGGATCACGATCGACGGACACGATATCCGCGACCTGACGCTGGCGTCCCTGCGCCAGCAGATCGGCATCGTGCAGCAGGACGTCTTCCTGTTCGCCGGCACCCTGCGCGACAACATCGCCTATGGCAGGCTGGACGCGACGGAAGACGAGATCCTGGAGGCCGCCCATCGCGCCCGGCTGGACGGATTGCTCGCCGACTGCCCCGACGGCCTGGACACGGTCGTGGGAGAGCGCGGCGTGAAGCTTTCGGGCGGACAGAAGCAGCGCGTCGCGATCGCCCGGATCTTCCTGAAGAATCCCCCGATCCTGATCCTCGACGAGGCGACCTCCGCCCTGGATACCGAGACCGAGCGCGCGATCCAGGCGTCCCTGCAGGAACTGGCCCGCGGCCGGACCTCCCTGATCATCGCCCACCGTCTCGCGACCATCCGCGACGCCGACCGGATCGTCGTCATCAACGGCGGCGGGATCGCGGCGGAGGGAGCTCACGAGAGCCTGATCCGGGCCGGCGGCCTTTACCAGCGCCTGCACGAAGCCCAGGACCTCGCCCTGCCGAACCGGACGACCGCATAGCCAACGGCCCAGGCCGGCCCGATCCCGTCGGCGGGTCCTGCAAGGTTGCCATGCCGCCGGTGCCAGAGCATTGTGGGGCCAGACGCGAGCAGCATGGCGATCCGAAGCGGCAGCATGGGACCAAAGGATTCATCGATCGACGCCGGACAACGCCGGCGCGCACGTCCGGGGGCCGGGGACGGCGGGCCTTGACGCCGCGACAGCCGGACCTCCGGAAAATCGTGAGCGGATTCGCCTGGGCCGCGGTCACGGTGACCATCTTCGCCGGCTGGTTCGTCGTGACCCGGTTCGGCGTCACCCGTGAACTGCGCGTATGGGATATCACCGCGCTCCGTTTCGGGTTCGGCACGCTGATCCTGCTGCCGGTCCTGCTCGGCCGGACCGGCCGGCTGCCGAAGGGTGCCTGGACCGAAGGACTGCTGTTCGCGGCGCTGTGGGGGGCGCCCTTCGTCCTTCTGGTCGCGATGGGGCTCCAACTCACCTCCGCCGCGCAGGCCTCGTCGGTCACGCCGACCATGATGCCCGTCTTTTCCGGAGCGATCGCGTGGCTGGCCCTGCGGGAGCGGCCCGGCCGGGACCGTCTCGCGGGATATGCCGCGATCATCGCCGGCCTCGTCGGGCTGACCGTCGGCGCTTCGCTGTCCGGAGCGTCTCCCAGCCCGGCGGGGTTCGCCTGCCTGCTCCTGGCTTCGGCCATGTGGGCGCTCTATACGCTGCGCTTCCGGCGGAGCGGCCTCGCCCCGATCCAGGCGGCGGCCCTGATCTGTTTCTGGTCGGCCGTCCTGTTCCTGCCGGCATATCTGGCGTTCGGCCTCGCCCGCCTCGGCAGCGCCCCGATCCAGGAGGTCGTGGTCCAGACCGTCTATCAGGGCATCCTGATGAGTGCGGTCGCCATCGTGACCTTCAACAGGGCGGTCTCCCTGCTTGGCTCGGGGGCGGCCACGGCGATCGTAGCCCTGGTCCCGGTGATGGCATCGGTGATGGCCATACCCATCCTGGGAGAGATCCCGACGCCCATCGAGGGCGTCGCGATCGCCGTCATCGTGATCGGCGTGACGCTGGCCGCGCGCCCGCCGCGGGCCGGGGCGCCGGCATGACCGGTCCGTTCGCCGGCGAAGCCTGACCGGCAAGGCGATCCCTGCCAGCTATTCCTTCACCGGAGCATTGCGACAGGGCGTCATGTCATCTCCTCCTTCGAGCGGCGCGCGGCGATGTGCTTGTCCGACCCGACGCGGCGAGCGGGGCAAGCTGCGTGCCGTTCCGGCCGGCGGATGGAATCTGGCGATCGGGCATGCTTCCTCCCGCACCGGTGTGGAGGTCGGCGCTCGAACGGCCGGCGAAGCCGCTGGGTCGGGAGGCCGTCGCGGTCGGCGTGAAATCGCTCTCCCGATACGGTGGGGATCGGTTACCTGGACTGCTCCCCTGGCTCGTTCGCATCCGGTACGTCGGCGCGGTCCTCCATGCTTTCGGGGGATTCCGGGGGCTGCGGCGGCTGGCGGCTGTCCCGGCTCCGGCGTTCCACGTCGTTCCCCTCGACGTCGACCGGATCCTCCTTCAGGTGCTCGAGGGCGCCCTGGAGCCCGCTCTCCTCGTCCGTCTCGTCGATCGTGTCCGGCGAGCGCGTGCCCTGGGGAGCGGGGTTGGGTTCGAGGCTCCGCACGACGCCGGGGTCGTTCGTCAGCATCTCCTTGGCTACCTGGGCGCCGGCCGGAGCGGCGGCCAGGGCCAGCAGGCCTGATCCCAAGATGATCGGTATCGCATTCAAATGCCGGTACTCCTGTCTTTCATGTCCCGCCGGGCGAAAACCCGCCCGGGTCCGGGCTTGGCCCGCATCGGCGGGAACAACCCTTGCCAGGGGGGCAACAGTGCGGCTGCGGGTTGGTTTCCCGGCCGCCTGCGACGACGCCTCCGGACAGGAAGGCGAAGAGCGGCATGTACCCGATCAGCATGTTGTAGACGGCGAACGATGCGGTGTGCAGCCCATGTCAGCCCGCATCCTCTCCGTTCGCCCCCGGCTGCCGCGCCAGGGTGCCGGCGATGGTCCGGGGCGCCGGGGGTTTCGGGCCGGACGGCCAGCCTTCCCGCTGGCGGGTGCGGTCTCCGTCGGTCTCCTCCGTCTGGTCGTGGAACAGGACCACGCTGGTGGGGAACGGAAGATCGATGCCGCTTGCGCTCATCCTGTCCTTGATGGCCATGATCACTTCGTGCTGCACCCGAAGCACCGCGTGCTGGTGCGCGTCGGTCCACCACCGGGCACGGATGTTGACGCTGGAGTCGGCCAAGGCCACGGCGATGGCTTCCGGCGCCGGCTCCCGCAGGACGCCCTCGACCGTCCGCAGGGTCTCGACGATCACTGCGGCGGCCCGATGCGCATCGTCCCCGTACCCGATCCCGATATCGCACTGGCTGCGCCGGATGCCATAGGCGGTGTTCACGACGACGGCATTGGTGAAGATCTCGCCGTTCGGGACATAGGCGCGCCTCCCGTCATAGGTCTTGATGATGGTGGTGCGCGTCTCGATCTCCTCGACCGTGCCCTCGAATTCCTTGAAAACGATCTGGTCTCCCAGGCGGAACGGCTGCCGCAGCAGGATCAGGATGCCGGCCAGGAAGTTCTGGAGGATGTCCTTGAACGCGAAGCCGATGGCCACGCTGCTGATGCCCAGCAGCGAGAACAGGTCGACCGGCCGGACCGAGGGAAACATGATGGTCACCGCGACCAGCAATCCTAGAAGCGTCAGCCCCCACTGCGCCAGCCGGCCGAGCACCAGCCCGACATTGCGCGCGGATCCCCCGGCGGTTCCCCGCCGCGCGGCCAGGCGCACGCCTTTGCCGATCAGCCAGAACAGCACGAAAACGACGACGCCGATGGCGAGCTTGGGCAGGAAGGAGATCGACCAGTCGATCATCTGGTCGATCGTCGCCCAGGCCGTCGAGATTTCCGCGTCGACGGCGGATTGCAGATCGGTTTCCTGCACGGTTGTTCCTGCGGTCGGGATCAGGAGAGCTCGATGCCGTCAAGCGGCATCGGACGAATGCGCCGCCGGGCCCGGCTTGGGGACGTTGGCCAGGGCGGAGGTGGAACCGTCGGAAGACGGGCCGACGACGCTGAACGTTCCATCGGTCTCCAGCACGACCGCCTCGACCTGTTCCATGCTCGCGAAGCCGCTCGAGCGGACGGCGGCCATCACCTCCTCGGGCGCCACCCGCGCATCGAGCAGGGCCTTGTCGAGGATGTTCCCCTTGTGCAGAAGCAACGTCGGCTCCGCCTTGACGAGGTCCCGAACCCCCTGCCAGCGGGCCGACGCCCAGGCGACGATCATCTGGAGGAAGATCAGGACGGCGAAGGCGAGGATACCTTCCGCCAGGGCAACGCTCTGGGACAGCAGAACCGTCGCCAGCGTCGAGCCCAGGGCCACCGTCACGATCATGTCGAACGCGTTCATCTTCGACAGGGTGCGCTTCCCCGTGATGCGCAACAGGATGATGATGGCGATGTAGGCCAGCACGCCGACCACGAGGGTCCGCAGCAGGCCTGTCCAATCGTCAAAAAACATGTGGCTTCCTTAGCATTTTGGATTCCGTCTCCATCGTCGGCCAGACATGGCCGACGCGGCGACGCTCCCAGTGCAACAACTTCGACCGAAAAAGCTCTCACGTATCGGCTTGCCCGCTTGGACCCAGGCGCCAGGGGAAAGACTGGATGCATCTGCAAAGATTGGCCGTTATAGCGAAATATGACCTGACAGGAAAAACCTTGCGGGAATCATGAAATTATTGACATGGTCCTTTCTATAAACTTTGTTATCACGGTCAAGACAACCAAAGCCGACTTTCCTGCCGGCAGCATTTCTTGATCGTGCAAAATGACGGTAAACGCGATCTTTACCCCGGTGAAGCAATCATCAGTCCGACGTCGCGACGTCGGACTATCGCTTTCTCCGCGGGAGAGCCACACGAGAGCTCACATCATGTTCCCGATGCTGATCCTGTGGCTACCCTACGCGTCCGGTTTAGCGGTCAAGTGACGAACCGGCGCCGGAGGGCCGATCCCTACGGTCCGGCCAGCGTCATCAGGGCCACCTTGCCGCCGCTGCCGTCGGCGGCCATCGCGAAGCCGCCATGGGTGTGGGCGGGGTCCAGGAGGGTCCGACGATAGTCCGCCTGGTCCAGCCACTGCCCGACGAAGAACCGGACGTCGGCGTCCGTCGGCTCGGTCCCGCAGCCGCCGCACCGTCCCGCCACGCTGGAGAAATCGCGCCAGCGCGCCCTGGCGTCCGGCGTCAGATGGTTGAACGGGGAGACGTCCAGCGGCTGGCCGTTTTCCCCCTCGTCCAGGGCTTCGCGTCCGGCCTCGGCCAGCGCCGGAGCGCCTGAAAGCGGTTCGACGCCGTCCTCCCCCCGGGCGCGGTTGATCAGGTCGAGCGCCAGGGCCTGCCTCTCCTCCGGCCCGATGCGGCGCGTCGGCGCGTCGCCTCTTCCGCTTGCGGCCTCCCCGCCCGCGCGGCGCGGGGTACCGGCACCGGCGAAGTTCTGGACGGCGTAGAGGCCCTGCCCGGCATCGCCGGCGATGCCGAAGCCGAAGCGCTCCAGGCCGTGAGCCAGGATGTTGCGGCGGTGTTCCGGGCTGTTCATCCAGCCCTGCTGCAGCTGCTCGACGGTCGAGCGGTCGGGCGGCAGCGGACAGCCTTCGCACCGCGCGATGTTCTCCGCGACCACTCGGGAGGAACTGCCGCCGGCTGCGCGGTAGCGGTCCATGACGGTTTCCCCTTCCGGCGAGGTGTGGCTGTAGTAGTCCCGGCGAAGCATGTCCTCCGCATGGTTCTGCGCAGCCTCGTCCAGCGTGTCGTCCAGCTCGAGGGGCGGCAGGTCGTGCTCGCGGCGATCCTGGTTGAGCAGGTCCAGGGCCGCGGTCCGGAGCGTGGCCAAGTCGCCCGTTTCCATGCCGGACGCGGCGCGGACGGCGATCAGGCATGCCAGCAGCCCGGCCGCTGCGATCGCCGCAAGCCGGCGGGTCGCGGGCGGTAGCGAGGTTCTCGCGAACTTGGTCATCCGTGGATCCTTCTCGGTCGGGTCAAGCTTTGAACTGACGGGAGGACCAAGGGTTCCGCGCCGCCGGCGTCCGGGCGGGGCCGGACGGGCCACCGGGAAGTGGACTGCCGGACGGTCGCCGCCCTATTCTCGCGGCCGGTTTGAGGGGGTTCCAGAGATTTGAAGAATCGACCGCCGGCCGGCGACAGTCGGAAAACCATCGCGGGAGGTCCGCACCCCGCCATCGACGCGGCGCGCCGGGCTCCCGTCCGCCTCCTGGTCCGCCTGCGCCGGCTGATGCGGCACGACCAGCTTCTTCTCGCCGTCCTGGCCGTGCTGGTCGGCGGGGTGGCCGCGGGCGCGGCCATCGTGTTCCGGACCGCCATATCGATTTCCCAAAGCCTCGCCTACGGCACCGGCGGCCTTCAGATCCTGGACAGGCTGGAACAGCTGGCATGGTGGCACATCCTGCTGGCGCCCTGCGCGGGCGGGCTGCTGCTGGGCCTGTTCCAGCACCGGTTCCTGCCAGGAGGACGGCCCATGGGAGTTCCCGACGTCATCGCCCAGGCCGGCAGGGCCAAGGGCCGCCTGCCCTTCAGGAGCGGATTGGCCGCCGCCGTGGCATCAGCCGGGGCGCTCGGGGTCGGCGCCTCCGTCGGGCGCGAGGGACCGGTCGTCCACCTGGGAGCCGTCCTTGCATCCTGGTTCGGCGAAACCCTCCGCCTGTCGTCGGGGCTGAGGCGCACGCTGCTCGGCTGCGGCGTGGCATCCGCCGTCGCGACTTCCTTCAACGCGCCGATCGCGGGCGTGTTCTTCGCCATCGAGGTCGTGGTCGCCCAGTACGGCGTTGCCGCCTTCGCCCCCGTGGTGCTGGCCTCGGTCACCGGCACCGCCATCGGCAGGGCGTGGTACGGCGACTTCCCGGCCTTCATCCTGCCGGCGAACCCGGTCGGTACCCTGTGGGAGCTGCCCGTCTTCGCCCTGCTCGGTTTCGCATCGGCCGCCCTCGCCCTGGCATTCATCCGGTCGATCTTCCTGGTGGATGGCCTGTTCGATGCATGGTCTCCCAAGGTCGGGCTGCCGCGCTGGGCCCGGCCCGCCCTGGGCGGGCTGGGCGTCGGGCTCCTGGCGCTGGAGTTCCCGGAGGTGCTGGGCGTCGGCTACGAGGTGACCGACCGGGCGCTCCAGGGCGACCTACCCTTCGGCCTGCTGGTCGCGCTGCTGGTGGCCAAGTTCTCGGCGACGGCGCTGTCGCTGGGCAGCGGCTTCTCCGGCGGGGTCTTCAGTCCGTCGCTGGCCGTCGGCGCGCTCGGCGGCGGGGCGTTCGGGCTGGCGGTGGCGGCGGTGTCGCCGGACCTGGCGTCCGGATCGGGAACCTATGCGACGGTCGGAATGGGCGCCGTGGCCGGCGCGGTGCTGGGCGCGCCCATATCGACCATCCTGATCGTGTTCGAGATGACCGCCGACTACGGCGTCACCACGGCCGTCATGGTCGGCACCGTGTCCGCCGCGATGACCATGGGGCGGCTGAACGCGCGCTCCATCTTCCAGCTCCAGCTGGAGCGGCGCGGGCTGGTCCCCGCGGTCCCCGCCCGGGGGACGGCAGGAGCCAGGGCCGTCCGGGTGGGGGACATCCTGCGGCCTTCGGACCATGCCGTTTCCCCGGAGGCCGGAGTCGGCGACATCCTGTTGGCCTGCCGCGCCGCTCCCGGCGGGCGGGTGCTGGTCCTGTCGGGCGATGGCCGGCTCGCGGGGATGGTGTCACCGATCGACTTGGCGGCGGCGCTGGCCCGGAGCTCCGGAAGGGTCACGGCCGGCGCGCTGGTCCGGTCCGACGTCCCGGTGCTGGAGCCGGACGACGAGGCGCGCGCGGCCCTGGCCCTGATGGCGGAGCGGGATCTGCCCTGGCTGCCGGTGGTGGACGGCCGGGAGACCCGACGCCTGGTCGGCATCGTCCACGAGCGCGACATCCACCGGTCCGGCGCGCGCGTCACGCCGCCGGGACAGGGCTGAACGGAGCGGTCAGCGCCCCAGCGGCTGCTCCGCATACCAGGCCGCGACGGCGTCGATCTGCTCGTCCGTCAGGTCCTCCGCCACCTCGGTCATCAGGTGCTTGAAGCGCGTGCCGCCCCGCTCCTTTTCTTTCCAGAGAGTCAGATGCGTCTTCAGGTACCATTCGGGCTGGCCGGAGAGATAGGGATAATGGTCGTTCTTCCGGCGTCCCTCGGCGCCGTGGCAGCTGGTGCAGGACGGGATCTTGCGCGAGGCGATCCCCTCCAGCGCGATCCGGCGCCCGAAGTCGAGCAGCGCTTCCCGACCCTTCGGCAGGCCGTCCGCGGCGGCCGCGGAGACGATGGCGCTCTCGCTCCGGGCTCCCTGGGGAAGGATCTGGCGGGGAATGCCGTCCAGCGCCGCCACGGCCCCGACGGCGGGCGCCGGGTCCCTGTCCTCCCCGGGCGACCGGGCGTCGGCCGGCTGCGAGGCGTACCATGCGGCCAACTGGGCGAGCGTCGCGTCGTCATAGCGCTTGGCGGGAGGCTGCATGAAGCCGGAATGGCGCTCGCCGGCCGCGAAGGCCTTCAGCGACGCCAGGAGGTAGGCTTCCGGCTGGCCCGCGATGACCGGAAAGGCCTCCGCCGCCGGCCCCGAGCCCCGGCCGAGGCCGTCGCGGCCATGGCACCGCGCGCAGTCGGCCAGGGCGACCTCGAAGATCCCGTCCAGCGCCGCCATCGTCTCGCCGCCGGCTTCGCGCGGCTTCCGGACCGCCTCTCCGCCCAATGCCAGATCGGCGTAGCGTTCGGGCGTCAGGTCGGGCAGCGCGCGCAGGAAGGCGACCTGGGCCCAGACCTCGTCGTCCCGGTGCTGGGTCACCCAGGACGGCATCCCGGAATACTTGATGCCGTGCTTGACGATCCAGAAGAGCTCGCGGTCCTTCCACTCCCCGACCTGGCCCTCCAGCCGGGGCGGATGGGGGGTCATGGACAGCACCACCGGCGACTGCGGCACGCCCGGCGCGCCGTGGCACGCGGCGCAGCCGGTCGCGAAATGGCCGGCGCTTCTCTGGACCAGGGCGGGATCGGACAGATCGATCCCGGGCGGCACGGAGATGAGCAGGGATTGCCGGTCGACGGCGTTCCCCATCGTCCAGTGCAGGAACCAGCCGACCGGGGCGAAATGCCCCGACGACGCGGCGATGGAGACCATGCCGGAGAGGCTGACGCCGAGCGCCAGGAGGACGGCCGCGACGGCGGCGGCCAGAACCTTCTTCCAGGTGAGCAGGAAATCGATCCGCATCAGGCGGTCTCCCCGGTCGGCGCCCGGTCCCGCAGGACCGATGACAGGAGGGCCAGTCCCCCCGCGAGATAGGCCGAACCCCCGATGACCAGCATGAGGGCGCCGCCGAGCTGCTGGTCGCCCAGCGGCGTCAGAGCGGCGGCGGGCGAGCAGACTTCGGCGCAGGCGTAGAGCGGCCTCGGCGCGAAGAGAAGAAGGCCGCCCAGAAGCACCATGTGCATGGAGGTGATCAGCAGGGCGCAGACGCCGGCCGCCCGCGCGGCCACCCTGCCGTCGCCCGGCGCCCCGACGGCGGTCGCCCAGACCAGGACGCCGGCGGCGAGGAAGGACGCCTGTTCCAGGACGAAGAACGTGGGATCCATCCGCGCGGCGTCGTGCAGGGCCGGGGCATGCCATGTCCAGACCGCGACGAATTCCAGCGCCGAGGCCACGATCGCCAGCGCGGGCGGAAACGAGGAGACCAGACGCGGCATCGCGCGCGCGACGCCGACGGCGAGGAGCGGCGCCGCGACGGCGACGACACCCATGTGCATCACCATGTGCGCCGCGAAGGAGCCCCGCGCCCGTTCGGGAAGCGGCCCGAACCACAAGAGGGCGAGCAGGAGCAGCCCGGCGGCCAGGGGCCAGAGTTCCGCCGGCCCGGACCGGCCGGGTTCCGCGCGTTCCGGCGCCGTGAGGACCGCTCCGGCAGGGGAGGAATGGGCGCGGGTCATCGGCAATCCGCGACGAGAAGCGCCGGAAGGCCGACGAACACGACGCCGACGAAGGAGAGCGCCGCGAGGAGGACGGTTGAGAACTCCAGGAAGCGCTCGCGGTCGATATCGGTATCCTCGTTGTGCCGATAGCCGGCGCCGTGCCGGCGCCATTCGCCGAAGGACCGCCACAGCACCAGGCCGATCAGCACCAGGGCGATCGCCGTGATGACACCCACCATGATCCGGGTCGGGGCGATGGGCTGGAAGATGTCCTCGTTCGGCGCGCAGTGGATGGCCGCGACCACGTAGCTTGCCAGGAAATGCAGGGCCCAGATCGTCGGCGCCGTGATCAGCGTCCAGAGATTGTCGTTGGTCTGCCTGGATTGGCCCATCAAAGCCTCCTCATGCCGCGAGCGGAGACAGCGCGATGGTCGCGACGGTGATCAGGGCGGTCCCGGCCATGAAATGCCAGTAGAGCGCCACGTTCGAGATGTCGATGTCGTAGACCGGGGTCAGCTTGCCGGCGAAGGACCGCGCCAGGCAGTAGGCCAGCATCAGCGCCCCAACGGCGAGATGGGCGGCCGTCCAGATCACGATCACCCACACGGTCGCCTGGTAGACATGGACGACAGGATCGAGGCCGGCGCCGTAGGGAGCCCAGACCAGGGCGGCCCCGCCCGCCAGCGCCAGCGCCACGCCGGCCGCCATCAGCGCCCGCGCCATACCGACCGATCCGGCCCGGTTGACCCGCAGCGCGATCCGAGCGGCCGCCCAGGCCCCCAGCATCGATGCCAGCGAAACCATCGGCCAGAACAGGCCCGGTCCGTCCACCCCGGCCGGCGGAAACTCCGGATGGATGGTGAAATAGAAGAAATACGCGAAGACGAGCGACAGGAACGCCGTCCCGTCGCCGATCATGGTGATGAACATCGCCCACCATCCGACCGACTTGGGGCCGGACATGTAGAGGGGCAAGGTGAGACCGAGGCCGACGTCCTTCTCCGGCTTCTCCGGGATCATCGCAGTCCCGCGCCATAGCCAGACGAGGATCGAGATGGTCGCCCCGATCATGGCGGCGATCGTGGCGTACCAGAAATGGAAAGTCGCCAGGATGAAGACGGCTCCCAGGAGGATCGCGGCGATCATGGCCATGAAGGTGTTGCCGGGAACACGCAGGCACTGCACCGGTTCGCCGTCGAGCACGCTGGTGACCATCGTCTCGCGCTTCATTTCCTCCGCGTCCGGCAAGTAGAAGCGCCCCTGATCGTAGTCCTCGACGAAGCCCGGCTGTTCCCAGAGCGGATAGCGCGTCGTGACGATCGGAACGGATCGCACGCCCCAGTCCTTGCCCGGCACTTCGGCAAGCCACTCCAGCGTGCCGGCCTGCCAGGTGTTGCGCTCCGCGTAGGGCTGCTTCCCCTTCGGCCGGAGTATGTCGAAGACGATGATGAGGATGCCGGTCGCGAAGATGAAGGCCCCGATGGTCGACAGCAGGTTGGGCAGATCGAAGCCGAGCCCGGCGGGATAGGTCCAGACCCGCCTCGGCATCCCGATCAGGCCCGACAGATGCATCGGAAAGAAACCGAGGTTGAAGCCGAGGAACATCAGCCAGAACGCGATCCGGCCGAGCCGGTCGGAGAGGCGGCGGTTGCCGACGAGCGGCCAGTAGTAATAGACCCCTGCCACGAGCGGGAACAGCATGCCGCCGATCAGGACATAGTGGAGATGGGCGACCACGAAATAGGTGTCGTGGGCTTGCCAGTCGAACGGCGCCAGCGCCACCATGACTCCGGTCAGTCCGCCTATGACGAAGACCGCCAGCGCGCCGCTCACGAACAGCATGGGTACGGAATGGACGACCCGGCCGGTCCACAGGGTCGCGATGAACACGAAGATCTGGACGCCGGTCGGGATCGCCACCGCCTCGGAGGCGGCCGAGAAGAAGCCCAGCGTGATCGCCGGCAGGCCCGTCGCGAACATGTGGTGCGCCCACAGGCCGAACGACAGGAAGCCGGTGCCGACAGCCGCCAGGACGATCCAGGAGTATCCCAGCAGGGGCCGCCGCGCGAAGGTCGGCACGATCATGGCGACCAACGCGATCGCCGGCAGGAAGACGATATAGACCTCGGGATGGCCGAAGATCCAGAACAGGTGCTGCCAGAGCACCGGGTCGCCGCCCCGCTCGGGATCGAAGAACGGCCAATGGAACAGCCGTTCCAGCTCGAACAGGATGTCCCCCGCGATCAGCGGC
Source organism: Skermanella sp. TT6 (assembly GCF_016653635.2). Classification (NCBI taxonomy): domain Bacteria; kingdom Pseudomonadati; phylum Pseudomonadota; class Alphaproteobacteria; order Rhodospirillales; family Azospirillaceae; genus Skermanella; species Skermanella cutis. The sequence goes on along the minus strand of NZ_CP067420.1, from coordinate 2,324,193 downwards.
GGGAACGCGAACAGGATCATGCCGGCGACGACGAGGACGTACCAGGCATAGAGCGGCATCAGGTTGAGCCGCATGCCCGGCGGCCGGCATTTCAGGGTCCCGACGATCAGTTCCACCGCGGCGGCGATCGAGGCCACCTCGATGAAGGACAGCCCCAGCAGCCAGATGTCCGGCCCATAGCCGGGCGTGAAGCGCTCCTGGGTCGTCAGCGGCGGATACATGAACCAGCCGCCTTCCGGTGCCGCGCCGAAGAAGATCGAACCCGAGACGAAGACGCCGCCGATCAGGAAGCACCAGTAGCCGAACGCCGACAGCCTGGGGAACGGCAGGTCGCGCGCGCCCAGCATCTGCGGCAGCAGGACGATCGCCACCGCTTCGAAGATCGGCACGGCGAACAGGAACATCATCACCGTGCCGTGCAGGGTGAAGACCTGGTTATAGAAGGTCGCGGTCAGGAAATCGTTCTCGGGCACGGCGAGCTGGACGCGGACCATCAGGCCGAGGACGCCCGCGAACAGCATGAAGGCGAACGAGGTCGCGGTGTACCAGATGCCGACTTCCGTATTGTTGACCGCCGACCAGTAGCGCCAGCCCTTCGGCGTTTCCCAAACCTTCTCCAGACGCTCTTCCTGGCCGCGGCGCACCGCCTCGGCATCGGGGGTCTGTCCGGTATCCTCGGGCGTCGCGGTCGCCTCGCTCATCGCAGTTCCCCCAGCCAGTTCGCGATGGCGGCGATTTCCTCATCCGGAAGCACGCCGAACTCCGGCATCTCGACGCCGGGCTTGATGTGGTCGGTGGCGCGGATGAACGCGGCGAGGTTCTCCTCGCTGGTCTCGAGAAGGCCGGCCCCGATGGTGCGGCGGGAGGCGACATGGGTGAGGTCGGGACCAACCGAGCCGTCGGCCGGGGTTCCGCGGACGGTATGGCAGGCGCCGCAGCCGCTCGCGAGGAAGGCCTCGTATCCCGTGCCGGAGACCACCGAGGCGGGCTGCGCCTGGGCTTCGACATGGGCCGCATAGTCGGCTTCCGGAACGGCGATCACCCGCAGGCCCATCTGGGCATGGGCTTCTCCGCAGAATTCGGCGCAGACCCCGTTGTAGACGCCTTCCACGGTGGGTTCGAGGATGATGCGGTTGACCCGCCCCGGGATCGCGTCCATCTTGCCGGCAAGCGCCGGTACCCAGAAGGAATGGATCACGTCGGGACTTCCGAGAAGGATCTCGGTACGGCGGCCGACCGGGATCCAGATCTCGTTGGCGCTCTCGACGCCCCCGGAGGGCAGGCTCTTCACGACCCCGGGCTCCCCCTGCAGACCATAGGCGACGCGCCACCAGAACCGTTCTCCGGACACCGCGATCGTCGGGCCGTCCGCGGGCCGCCGGTAGTCCGGCATCTTCTCCAGCCCCCAGACCAGCAGGAGCGCCAGGACGACCGTCGGGAAGACGCAGCCGCCCCAGACGATGAGCTGGACGCCGCGCCGCGCACCGTTCTTCGCGGGCGTCGCCCGGACCGCATAGAGGCTGAGGCCGATGACACCCAGCCAGATCACGGCCGACCCGACCAGCATGACGTAGAACAGGTTGGCGATGCTGTCGGCTTCGGTCCCTGCCGCCCGGAACATCGACTGCGGCCCGGTGCAGGATGCAAGGACGGGAAGGATCAGCGAGATGGTCGCCCCGCCACCACGGAGGCGGGTATTCCTATCCCCAGCCGCGTCCGACAGCGATCGTCCAGTTGCCGGCCGTTTGCCCAAGATGGCTTTCCCTCTTCGTTGAGATCGTCCGACGGACGGCGGACCGGTCCGGACGTTCAAACACGGAGAGTTGCTGTTGGTTGCCTTCCCTCCTCTGGACCAGGAGGATCGCCGGTGGTCCGGGATCGTCGGACGCCGGGGTCGTCCCGGTACCCGATTAGAACGCCGGCCAGTCCATAATTTCAGCGCCTCCCCCCGCCCGTTTCCGGGAAGATGCCTGCGCAGAACCGAAGGGGGTGTTCGAAGATGGGAATCGCTGGAAGAATCACGCCGCTGCTGCTCGCCGGCCTCATGGTCGCCGGGTCGGCGTCCGCGGCTGATCGGGCACCGGTCGGACGGGTGGTCCGGCAGGAAGGCAGCACCGTGATCCTGCGGGACGACATCCGGTCCCCGCTGCTGATCGGCACCTCGGTCTTCACGTCGGACGTGATCGAGACCGGCTTCTCCTCCCGGGTCACGGTCCTGTTCGGCGACGGCAGCAGCCTGAGCGCCGGGCCGGAAAGCCGCGTCCAGGTCTCGGACTACACGATCGATCCGCAGGGCGGGCGGACATCGGCGCTCTTTTCCATGCTGTCCGGCATCGTCCGGGCCGTGGTCCGCCAGGCGGGGCTGGGCAGCTTCGCGGTCCAGACCGACACGGCGGTCGCGTCGGCCCGCTCGACCGAATGGACGGCGGAGATCACGCCGGCCGGCACGGCGGTGCTTGGCCTGGAGGGAGTGGTCGAGGTGCGCAGCCGTTCCACGGGGGCTGCCGTCACCCTCGCGCCCTTCGAGGGGACCGACGTGGCCTCGGGACGGGACCCGACGCCGCCCGTCACTTGGGGAGCGCCCAGGGTGGACCGGACCCTCCGCCTCGTCGGCCCGGCCAATCGTTGAGCGATGGGCAGGCGGAGTTCCTGGCTGCTGGCGGCGCTCGCCGTCCCGCTGGTCCTCGCCGGGCTCCGGCTGGCCGATGCCGAACCCGGATGGCTGCGAGGGCTTGAAGGGCGGAGCCTGACGCTGCGCTACGGGTTGCGCGGGCCGCTGGAACCCTCGGGCATCGTGTCGCTGCTGATGATCGACGACAGGACGCTGGCGGAGCATGGCCGCTGGCCGCTGTCCCGGCGGCTGATCGCCGACGCCGTCCGCCGGTTGGCGGCGGACGGCGCGCGCGTCGTCGCGATCGACCTGCTTTTTGCCGAACCCGAGGCGCCGCTGCCGGCCGAGGTCGCCGACATCCTGGACGACGCCCGCAGCCGGCTGCCGCGATCCGCGGACGGGCTGGCCGTCCGGATCGACCGACTGCTGGAAACCGCCGACCCCGACGGCACCCTGGCGGCCGCGCTGGACTCCACCGGGATCGGCGTGCTGGGTTTCGCCTTCGGCTTCGATCCGGACGGAACCGCAGCGGCCGGCGGCGCCATCCCTGACGCGCTCCGGAACGCCGCGTTCCGCGTGGTGCGGGAACCGGCGATCCCGGACCTCCGCGACGGTCACCCGGCATCGGTCGTCGTTCCGGTGCCCGTCCTCGCCCGATCGGCTGCGCTCGGCCACGTCACCGTGCGGATCGAGGCCGACGGCGTGCTGCGCCACGACCAATCCGCGATCCGCTTCGGCGATTCCTGGTATCCGAGCCTGCCGGTCGAAGCCGTCCGGCGGTACCGCGGCCTGGATGCCGACGAGGTGGCTCTCCATGTCGGGCACGGTATCCGGTTCGGACCGGACTTCGTCGCCACCGACCGCCGGATGAGGCTGCCGGTCAACCATTACGGCCCGCGCGGGACGATCGAGACCCGCTCGCTGGCCGACCTTCTGGCCGGCCGACTCCCGCCGGGCAGCTATCGCGGTCGAATCGTGCTGATCGGCGCTTCGGCCCAGGGCGTCGGCGACAGCTTCCACACCCCGTTCGGCCGGGCGCTGCCGGGGCCGGAGCATCTCGCCACCGTGATCGACAACCTGCTGACCGGACGGACGCCGAAGGACAGATCCGCCCTGCTGCCGGCCGATATCGCCGCGATCCTGGGCGGCGGGCTCCTGGGAGCGGCGCTCGGGTCCGCCCTGGCGCCGATGGCCGCTGCGGCCGGCACGGCGGTCCTGGTCGGCGGCTGGCTCGCCGCGACGGCGGTGCTGTTCGCCGCGGCGGATCTGTGGCTGGCGGTGACCTCGCCGGTGCTGGCGGCGGGGCTGGGCTTCGCCCTGTTCGCCGCGCGCCGCTCCCAGGTCGGCGAGCAGGCGCGGCGCCTGGCCGAGCGGCAGCGGCGCAACCTGATGCGCTATTTTTCGCCGGCCGTCGCCGAACGGCTGATGAACAGCAACAGGCCCGGACTGGAGGACCGGATCCAGACCGTGACGATCCTGTTCGTCGATCTGGTGGGATTCACCGGGATCAACGAGCGCCTGTCGCCCCGTGAGGCGATGGACGTGCTGCGCGGATTCTACGGCCATGTCGAATCTGCGGTGCTGGACCGGGGCGGCGTCGTGGACAAGTTCCTGGGCGACGGTGCGATGGCCATCTTCGGCATCCCCGAGCCGGCGCCCCGGGACGCCGGGGATGCCCTGGGGGCGGCGCGGCAGATCGCCGAAGGAATGGCGGAGTGGAACCGGGAGCTTGCGTCCGCGGGCCTGCCGGCGCTGACCGTCGCGATGGGGCTCCACCTGGGGCCGGTCCTGATCGGCGACACCGGCGGCACGAGGCAGTTCACCTTCACCATCATCGGCGACGCGGTCAACGTGGCGAGCCGCCTGGAATCCCTGACCCGCGAACTGGGCGTGACCATCGCGGCCTCCGACGCGGTGATCGAGGCGGCGCGCTCCACCGCCGGCGGCGCGGCGATCGAGGGATTCGTCGAACTGCCGCCCCGGCATCTCCGCGGGCGGGAGCGCCCGGTCGGCGTCTGGAGCTGGCCGGCCCCGGTTGGAACGGCCGCGCGGCCCGGCCTGTTATCGCCACCGGACCAGACCCGGTGAAGGATAAACGAGATGACGGAAACCCTGCCCAGCGACATGCCGGACGATATCGACCAGTGCGTCCAGCACGTGCTGCAGGCCGCCTGCCGCCAGGAGATCATGATCGCCACGGCGGAAAGCTGCACCGGCGGCCTGCTCGCTTCCCTGTTGACCGACATCACCGGTTGCTCCCACGCCTTCGAACGCGGTTTCGTGACCTACACCAACGACGCCAAGAACGAGATGCTGGGCGTCTCGCAGCACCTTCTTGAAGACCCCGGCCCCGTTTCGGAGGAGGTCGCCCGCGCGATGGCCGAGGGAGCCATCGACCACTCCCACGCCCATCTCAGCATCGCCATCACCGGATTCGCCGGCCCCGGCGGTCCGGGCGACGAACCCGGCCTCGTCCATTTCGCCATGGGCCGAAAGGGGAAGCCGACCCGGCACCGGATGAAGCGTTTCGGCGACCTGGGCCGCGGCGGCGTCCGGCTCGAATGCGTCCGCACCGCCCTCTCGATGCTGCGCGCCGAACTGGAGGGCATCGGCGAGCCCCGCCAAACCATGGCCGAGACACCCTGAAATCCGAACGGGTTAACTACCCCGGATCGGTTGACCCCCTTCCAGACCGTCTCCAGAGTGGAAGGCATCCCGAAGCCGGTCGTTGAGGCAGTCCGCTGTTTCACCACGCGGCCGGAGGGATGGCCCGTGACCACAAAACCATAATCGGCACGGGACCCTGACTTTCCTTGAGGGAGGAAACGGAATGGCAGTCTTTCGAAGGGCATCGTGCGCGGCGGTGCTGGCTCTCGCCTTCGGCATTGCGCAGCCGGCGCAGGCCCAGGAGTCGTTCAAGGTCGGCATCGTCACCTTCCTGTCCGGCCAGGCGGCGGAGAGCTTCGGCGTTCCGGCCTGGAACGGCGGCAAGGTCGTGATCGAGGCGCTCAACAAGGGCGAGGCGCCAGCCCCTTACGACAAGGTCGGTTTCGGCGGCATGACCATCGAGACCGTCGTGGTCGACGAGGCCGGCGGTGCCACCAAGCAGGTGCAGGAGCTTCGCAACCTGTACCAGCGCGAGAACGTGGACGTGGTGATCGGCTATGTCAGCTCCGGCGACTGCCTCGCCGTGGCGCCGGCGGCGGAGGAGCTGAAGCGCCTGCTGATCCTGTACGACTGCGGCACGCCCCGGATCTTCGAGGACGCCAAGTACGAATACGTGTTCCGCACGGCCTCCCACGCCACCATGGATAACGTGGCCCTGGCCCGGTACATGAAGACCCAGGGCGTCAAGGCGGGAACCGTCAGCGCGATCAACCAGGACTATGCCTGGGGCCACGACTCCCGGAACGACTTCCTGGCCGCCATGGAGCAGCTCTATCCCGGCTTCAAGGCCGAGGCCGACCTGCTGCCCAAGTTCGGTGCCGGCCAGTACGGCACGGAGATCTCGGCCCTGGTCCGCCAGGGCTCGGACGTGGTCCATTCCAGCCTGTGGGGCGGCGACCTCCAGGCCTTCATCCTCCAGGCCGGCCCGCGCGGGCTGTTCAAGCGCAGCCAGGTGGTGCTGAGCGCCGCCGACCACGTGCTTCCCTCCCTGGGCGACAAGATGCCCGACGGCACCATCATCGGCGCCCGCGGCGCCTATGGCCTGCTGGCCCCCAAGAGCGACCTGAACGACTGGTTCTGGAAAGTCTACCAGGACGCCTACGGCGTCTATCCGGTCCAGGCCCCCTACCGCATGGTCCAGGCGGTCCTGGGCCTGAAGGTCGCGGTCGAGAAGGCGATGGCCGAGAACGGCGGCACCAAGCCGACCAAGGAGCAGATCGCGGCGGCGCTGAAGGGTTCGGAGTGGCACTCCCCGGCCGGCACCATCCGCATGGCGCTGGGCGACGGACATCAGGCGATCCAGCAGACCGCCATCGGCCGCACCCGCTTCGACGAGGGCCGCAAGATGGTCGTGCTGGACGATATCCAGAACTTCAAGGCCGAATGCGTCAACCCGCCCCCCGGCCAGAAGAGCATCGAGTGGATCAAGGCAGGCTTCCCCGGCGCGCAGTGCGACTGACGCAGCACGGCTGAAGGCGCCTTCCCATGGATCTCGCACTGACCATTCTCCTGGATGGGCTGATCTACGCCTCGTGGCTCTTCATCGTGGCGCTCGGCCTGACGCTGGTGTTCGGCGTCCTCAAGATCCTCAACATCGCCCATGGCAGCCTCTACGCCATCGGCGCCTACGCGGCGGCCAGCTTCGTGGCGTTCTTCGCGTCGCTCGGGCTGGCGCCGGAATGGTCGCTGGTCGCCATGCTGCTGGCGGCCGTCGCGGTCGCGGTCATCGTCGGGCCGCTGCTGGAGCGGGGATTGCTGCGGCTGTTCTACGGCCGGGACGAGGTGCTGCTGGTGCTGGTCACCTATGCCCTGTTCCTGATGCTGGAGGACGTCACCAAGCTGATCTGGGGGGTCAACCCCTATTACGTCTCCGAGCCCTACACCCTGTTCGGCGACGTGGAGTTCGGCTCGCTGTTCTATGTCGGCTACGACCTGATGATGATCGTCCTGGCGGTGGTCTGCGGCCTGGGCGTCTGGTTCGGACTGAACCGGACGGTGACCGGCAAGATCGTGCTGGCCGTGATCCACAACGAGGAAGTCAGCGCCAGCATGGGGGTGAACGTCAACCGCGTCTATGTCGCGGCCTTCACCGTCGGCGTTTTCCTGGCGGCGCTGGGCGGAGCCTTCACGGCGCCGATGATCTCGGTCCAGCCGGGGCTCAGCGTGGGCGTGATCATCCTGAGCTTCGCGGTCGTGATCATCGGCGGGCTGGGCAGCATCGAGGGGGCGGCGATCGGAGCGGTGGTCGTCGGCCTCGCCCGGGCCGCCGCGGTCCACCTGATGCCCGACGCGGAGCTGTTCAGCATCTACATCGTCATGGCGGCTGTCCTGATCTTCCGACCGGAAGGCCTGTTCCAGCGCGTCTCCGCCCGCAAGATCTGACCGGCGGGAGCCTCGATCGGGAATGAACCACATGACCAGCCGACCCTTTCTTCCCGCGGCCCTGGCAACATCCGCGACCGTCGCGGCGCTGCTCGCGGCGGGACTTCTCATGCCGCGCTGGCTCCTGTTCCTGGGGACCATCGCCGCCTCCTACGGCATCGTGACGCTCGGCATCGTGCTGCTGATGCGGAGCGGCGTCGTGTCGTTCGGCCAGGGGCTGGTCTATGCGGCCGGCGGCTATGTCGCCGGCCTCGCCCATACCCGGCTCGGCATCACCGACGCCGTCCTGCTGATGCTGGTCGGCGGAACGGCGGCGGCGCTGGCCGGCGCCGTCGTCGGGCCGCTGCTCGCCCGCTACCGGGGCATCTTCTTCTCCATGCTGACCCTGGCGCTCTCCATGGTGCTCTACGGCGCCCTGGTGAAGTCGCCCGCGATCGGCGGGTCGGACGGCTTCAACGTCGGGCGGCCGACGATGCTGGGCTGGACGCCGCCCGAGGCCTATGCGGACTATTCCATCTACGCCCTGGCAGTGGTCGTGACCGGCATCGTGGCCTTCCTCGCCACGGTCTATTTCCGCTCCGCCCGGGGGCTGGTGTCGCTGGCGATCCGCGACAACGACCTGCGGGTGGAATATCTGGGCGCCTCCGTCCAGGCGGCCATCGCGGTGAACTTCACCCTGGCCGCGGCGCTGGGCGGAATCGGCGGCGCGCTGACGGTGATGGCGCTCGGCCACATCGATCCGAACTTCGCCTATTGGACCACGTCGGGCGAGTTCGTCTTCGTGGCGATCCTCAGCGGCCACCATGGGGTGGTCGCGGTGTTCATCGCCTCCGTCCTGCTGGAACTGGTCCGGTCCTTCTCCAGCCTGTATTTCCCGCACATGTGGCAGTTCTCCCTGGGCCTCTTCCTGCTTCTGGTGATCCTGTTCCTGCCGCGCGGCATCGGCTCGCTGTGGTCCAAGCGGGCCGCGACGGCGGGACGGAGCCGCGCGCCCGCCGTCCGGTCCGCCCGCGGGGAGGCCGTGCCATGACCTCGGTCCTGTCCGCCCATGATCTGGGCAAGAGCTTCGGCGCCGTCGTGGCCGCGTCGGGACTGTCGATGGAGGTCCCCGCCGGCCAGCGGGTCAGCCTGATCGGCAGCAACGGTGCGGGAAAGACAACATTCGTCAACATGGTGACCGGGTACCTGAAGCCGGACAGCGGGCGAATCCTGCTGGAGGGCCGCGACATCACCGCCCTGGCGCCCCGGCGGATCAGCCGCATGGGCGTCAGCCGGTCGTTCCAGATTCCGCAGCTCTGCATCGAGCTGACGGCGCTGGAGAACATGCTGGTGGCGCTCGCAGCCTCCGATCCGGGGGGTCGCCTGTCGTTCTGGAAGCCGGCCCATGCCGACGACCAGCGGATCCGGGCGGAGGAACTGCTCGACCGCTTTGGCCTGGCCGAATACGCCGACCGGCCGGTGACCGAACTGCCGGGCGGCGTCCGCAAGCTGCTGGACATCGCCATGGCCCTGACCGGCCGCCCCCGCCTGCTGCTGCTGGACGAACCGACCAGCGGCGTCAGCGCGGAGGAGAAATTCCCGATGATGGAGACGGTGATGGGGGCACTGGCCCGCGAGTCCGTCACCGTCCTGTTCGTGGAGCACGACATGGATATCGTGACCCGGTACGCCGACCGCGTGGTCGCCTTCTTCAACGGCCGCATCATCGCCGACGACCCGCCGGACCGGGTGCTGGACGACCCCGAGGTGCAGCGGTACGTCACGGGGAGCGCGCGATGACCGCCGGGATGCTGGCCGTGGACGGAGTCCATGTCGTCATCCAGTCGGTCACAGCGCTGCGCGGTTTCGGCATGACCGCAGCGCCCGGCGAGATGATCGGGCTGGTCGGCCGCAACGGTGCCGGCAAGACCACCATGATGCGGACCATCATGGGCCACCTGGCGCCGGTCCAGGGCCATATCCGGGTCGATGGGACCGACCTGCGCACGGTCGCGAGGCATCACCGCGCCGACCTGGGCATCGGCTACATGCCGGAGGACCGCGGCCTGATCCCCGCCTTGACGGTGGAGGAGAATATCCTTCTGCCGACCTGGGTGACCAAGCGGCTGGACGGCCGGCAGCGGCTCGACTTCGTCTACGGCATCATGCCGGAGCTGAAGGCCATGCGGGAGCGCAAGGCGCTGCTGCTGAGCGGCGGGCAGCAGAAGATGGTGGCGCTGGGCCGAGCCCTGGCGGTCGGCACCCGCCTGCTGTTGCTGGACGAACCGTTCGAGGGCGTGGCTCCCGCCCTGTCGCAGCGGCTGTCGGAGGTGATCTCCGCTCTCAAGGGCAAGGATCTGGCGGTGGTGATTTCCCAGTCGGACCTGAACCATTCCCAATCCCTGTTCGACCGCGAGTACATCATCGAGCGTGGCGCCAACGGCACCATGCGGGAGAAGGCGCACTGATGCCCTGGCCCGACGACACCCTTCCGGCGACCCGGATGGAGGCCCATTTCGGCGACCGCGTCGTCCGCTGCTTCACCGACCGGCCCGGCAGCCTGATAGCCATGCTGACGGACGCCGTTGATCGCAACCCGGACGGCGACGCGGTCGTCTGCGGCGACCGGCGCCTGAGCTACCGCCAGCTTGGCGAGGAGGTGGACCGTCTCGCCGCCGGCTTGGTCGAGCGCGGCATCCGGCCCGGCGACCGGGTGGCGCTGCTGCTCGGCAACCGGGTGGAGTTCGTCACCTCGCTCTACGCCGTCGCAAGGGCCGGCGCCATCGCCGTGCCCCTGAGCGTGCGGGAGCGGAAGCCCGGCCTGGACTATGTGCTGGACGACTGCGGCGCCTCCCTGGTGATCCACGAGGCGGACCTGACGGACCGGCTGCCGGACATCGCGGGGCTGATGCGGGTCGCGGTCCCGTTCGAAGGAATGCACTCCCCGGCTCCGCCGCCGCCCGTGCCGTCGGTGCGGGAGGAGGATACCGCCGTCATCCTCTATACCTCGGGCACGACCGGCAAGCCCAAGGGGGCGATGCTGACCCATCTCGGCATCTGTCATTCAGCTCTCCATTACGAAACCTGCATGGGCCTGACGGCCCGGGATCGCTCGGTTCTGGCGGTCCCGGGCAGTCATGTGACCGGACTGATCGGCATGGTCGCGGCGATGCTGCGCGTCGCCGGCGCGCTGCTGATCCTGCCGGCCTTCAAGGCACGGGATTTCCTGGCCCTGGCGTCGGCGGAACGGATGACCCACACCATCCTGGTGCCGGCCATGTACAATCTGTGCCTGCTCCAGCCGGACTTCGCAGAATTCGACCTGTCCGCCTGGCGGATCGGCGCCTTCGGCGGCGCCCCCATGCCCGACGCGACCATCGCGGCGCTGGCCCGCACGGTGCCAGGCCTGACCCTGATGAATGCCTACGGCGCCACCGAGACCACCTCGCCCGCCACGATCATGCCGATCGGCCACACCCCCGGCCGGCTGGACAGCGTCGGCCGCGCGGTGCCCTGCGCCGAGATCCGCGTGATGGACGCCGAGGGGCGCGAGGTCCCGGCGGGCGAGACGGGTGAGCTTTGGATCCGCGGACCGATGGTGGTGAAAGGATACTGGAACAAGCCCGAGGCGACCGCCCAAGGCTTCACCGCCGGGTTCTGGCATTCCGGCGACATCGGCTCGGTCGATGCGGACGGTTATGTCCGGGTGTTCGACCGCCTGAAGGACATGATCAACCGCGGCGGCTACAAGATCTTCAGCGCCGAGGTCGAGAACGTGCTGAGCCATTTCCCCGGCGTGCGGGAGGTGGCAGTCGTCGGATACCCCTGCCCTGTCCTGGGCGAGCGCGTCCACGCCTTCATCGCGGCGGAGGCCGAAATCGATACGGCGGCGTTGAAGGCGTTCTGCGCGGAGCGCCTGTCCGACTACAAGGTGCCGGAAGGCTTCACGATCGAGCCCGGCACGCTTCCGCGCAATCCGAACGGGAAGGTCATCAAGCGGACATTGCGGGAGAGGCTGGCAAATGGTGTGGATTGTCGATCAGCGTAGGTCGGCCTTGGCCCAAAGGGCCAACGCCGACAGCATGCCGGAACGTTTGACTCCAGTGTCGGCGTTCGCCCTACGGGCGAAGGCCGACCTACGAATCGTGCCGATTTATAAGACCATGATCCTATAAATGGTAGGTCGGCGTCAAGAAGGTTCTTCTTGTATCTGTCATACCACCGCGACAAGCCGGCGGATCAGCACCGCCGCCCCCTCCGCCGCGGCGCCGCAGAAGGCGGCGAAGTCCATGTGGCTTTCGGCGCCGGCGAGGTCGCTGAGCGAGCGGACGACGAGGCAGGGAATGCCGTAGCGCTCCGCGACCTGGGCGACGGCGGCGCCTTCCATCTCGATCGCCAGCGCCTCACCGAAGTCGCGGTAAAGGCGTTCGCGGGTGGCTTCGCAGTTGAGGAAGGTGTCGCCGGTCAGGACCGTGCCGAAATGGATCGTGGGCACGCGCGGTTCGGCGCCCGTCGCCTTGGCGTCGAAGGCCGGGAGGGCGATGTTGTTCAGGGCGGTCCGGACCTTGTCCTCCAGGGCGGGAGCCAGGGCGTAGCCGTGGGTCTCGTCGAAGCCGGGGAGCGGCGGGACGCCGGGCTGGTAGGGACGGATGCGGCCTTCGACAAGGGCGCCGTAGTCGTGCTGGACAAGGCGCGTCGCGACCACCACGTCGCCGATGCCGAGCTTCGGGTCGAGGCCGCCGGCGACGCCGGAGAACAGCAGGGCATGGCAGCCGAAGATTTCCGCCAGCAGGGTCGCGACCACCGCGGCGTTGACCTTGCCGATGCCGCTTTCGACCATCACCGTGGGCCGGCCTTCCAGGGTGCCTTCGCGAAAGGTCAGCCCGGCCAGCGTGCGGGACGCCGTCTCGGCGAAGCTGGATCCGAAATGGGCGATCTCGTCGGGGATGGCGCAGATCAGGCCGAGGGGGTTTGCGGTCATGTCGGTGTTCCCGGGATCGAAGGCGGCTGGTTATCAGTCATACCGGCTTTTATAGTCCGCTGTCATGGATGACATGGTTCAGAACGATGCGCTGCTGCCGCCGAACTTCCTCGGCTGGTTCTCCAATCGCGGCTGGTCGCCGCATGCCCACCAGATCGAGATGCTGCGGGCCGCCCGCGACGGCGCCGACGCGCTGCTGATCGCTCCCACCGGCGGCGGCAAGACGCTGTCGGGGTTCCTGCCCAGCCTGATCGACCTGTCGGAACGGCCGCGCGACGGATTGCACACGCTGTACATCTCGCCGCTGAAGGCCCTGGCGGTCGATATCCAGCGCAACCTTGAAAGCCCGGTCGCCGAACTGCGCCTGCCGATCCGGACGGAGACCCGGACGGGCGACACCTCCGCCGCCAAGCGCCAGCGCCAGCGGTCGAAGCCGCCGCAGGTGCTGATGACGACTCCGGAGAGCCTGGCGCTGATGCTGTCCTATACGGACGCGGAGAAGATCTTCAAAGGCCTTCGCTGCGTGGTGATCGACGAGTTGCACGCCCTGGCCGGGACGAAACGCGGCGACCTGCTGGCGCTGGGGCTGGCGCGGCTGGCGAAGTTGGCGCCCGGCGGGCGGCGCGTCGGACTGTCGGCGACGGTGGCTCATCCGGACCATCTGATCGCGTACCTGTCGAAGACCGGCAAGGCCGGGGGCGGCGACGTGCGGACCGTCACGGGCCGGTCGGGTGCCCGCGCCCAGGTCGATATCCTGACGACCCGCGAGCGGCTGCCCTGGTCCGGCCGGATGGCGGTCCACGCGCTGGGCGAGGTTTATGAGCAGATCCGCCGGGCCGGCACAACGCTGGTGTTCGTCAATACCCGCGCGCAGGCCGAGCTGGTCTTCCAGGAGCTGTGGAAGATCAACGAGGACGGGCTTGCCATCGCGCTCCACCATGGCAGCCTTGCGGCGGAGCAGCGCCGCAAGGTCGAGGCCGCCATGGCGCGCGGGGCCTTGCGGGCGGTGGTCGCGACCTCGTCCCTGGACCTGGGCATCGACTGGGCCGCCGTGGATCTGGTCGTGCAGGTCGGAGCCCCCAAGGGAGTCAGCCGGCTGCTCCAGCGGATCGGCCGGGCCAACCACCGGCTGGACGAGGCGAGCCGCGCCGTGCTGGTGCCGGCCAACCGGTTCGAGGTGCTGGAATGCCGGGCCGCCGTGCAGTCGATCGCCACATATACCTTGGACGGCGACCCGCCGCGCCCGGGCGGGCTGGACGTGCTGGCGCAGCATGTCCTGGGCATGGGCTGTGCTGCCCCGTTCGACGCGGATGAACTGTATGCGGAGGTGACCTCGGCGGCGCCCTACTCCGCCCTGACGCGCGCGGACTTCGACGACGTGCTGAACTTCGTCGCGACCGGCGGCTACGCGCTCGGCAGCTACGACCGGTTCAAGCGGCTGGTGCGGGACGAGGAGGACGGGCTGTACCGGGTCGCCGGGCCGGTCGTCGCCCGCCAATACCGGATGAATGTCGGCACGATCGTCGCGGCCGTGACGCTGAAGGTCCGGCTCGGCCGGTCCCAGGTGCTGGGGGAGGTCGAGGAGTCCTTCGTGCAGTCGCTGATACCGGGCGACACCTTCCTGTTCGCCGGGCAATTGCTGAAGTTCCAGGGCATCCAGGAGACCTACGTCAATTGCGCGCGGGGCGGCCAGGGCGACCCCAAGGTGCCGGCCTATGCCGGCGGCAGGATGCCGCTGTCCACCCATCTGGCGGACGAGGTCCGGGCCATGCTGGCGGACCCCGGCGTCTGGGGCGAGCTGCCGGCGGCGGTGCAGGAATGGCTGCGCCTCCAGCGGCTGCGGTCGGTGATGCCGCCGCGGGAAGGGCTTCTGGTCGAGAGCTTTCCGCGCGGGAAGCAGCATTTCCTGGTGGCCTACTGCTTCGAGGGGCGCAACGCCCACCAGACGCTGGGCATGCTGCTGACCCGCAGGATGGAGCGCGCCGGGCTGAAGCCGTTGGGCTTCGTCGCGACCGATTATGTGTTGTCGGTCTGGAGCCTGCGGCCAGTCCGGGACGTGGACGCCCTGTTCGACCAGGACATGCTGGGCGACGACCTGGAAGCCTGGATGGACGAGTCGAGCATGCTGCGCCGGACCTTCCGCAACGTGGCCGTGATCTCCTGCCTGATCGAGCGGCGCCATCCCGGCCAGGAGAAGACGGGGCGGCAGGTGACCTTCAGTTCGGACCTGATCTACGACGTGCTGCGCAAGCACGAGCCGAACCACGTGCTGCTGCGGGCGACCCGGGCGGATGCGGCGGGCGGACTGACCGACGTGCGGCGGCTGGCCGACATGCTTGCCCGGGTCAAGGGCCGCATCATGCATCGGGCGCTGGCCCGGGTGTCGCCGCTGGCCGTGCCCGTGCTGCTGGAGGTCGGGCGCGAGCAGGTCTCCGGCTCGGCGCTTGACGACCTGCTGGGCGAGGCGGAACAGGAACTGATCGACGAGGCGATGCCGGAACTGCGGGGCGGCGCGAGCCTGGATCAGGGGGTGCTGCCGATATAGACGCGCCCATCCCCGTGGTTTGCAATTGACGCGCCCTTCCCGATCGGCGACACCTATGCCGGAACTTAAAGTGAACATATCGGGTTCTCCGTGATTTCGCCAGAGAATTTAATCCTGAACGGCGTGCCGCTGGTGGCCGACCTGTCCGGGGCGCTGCTGTGGCCGGAGAAGCGGCTGATGGTGGTGGCCGACCTGCACCTGGAGAAGGGGTCGGCCTTCGCCCAGCGCGGCCAGTTGCTGCCGCCCTACGACACGGGAGCCACGCTTGCGCGGCTGGAAGCGCTGGTCGAGAGCCGGCGGCCGGAAACCGTGATCTGCCTGGGCGACAGCTTCCACGACCGGCGCGCCGCCGAGCGGCTGTCGCGTCCGGACGCCGAGCGGATCGCCCGGCTGACGGCAGGCCGCGACTGGATCTGGATAACCGGCAACCACGACCCGGAGCCGCCGGCGCATCTGGGCGGCAGGATCGAGGATACCGTCGTCCTGGGGCCGCTGTGCTTCCGCCACGAGGCGACCGTCGGGGCCGGGGGCGAGGTTTCCGGCCACTACCACCCGGTCGCCGCCGTGCGGGTGCGGGGTAGACGGGTGCGCGCCCGGTGTTTCGCCGGCGACGGGCGGCGGCTGATCATGCCGTCGTTCGGCGCCTATACGGGCGGGCTGAACGTGCTGGACCGCGCGCTGGCGCCGCTGCTGGGCCGGCGGTTCCAGGTCCATATGATGGGCAGGGAGCGGTTGTTCGAGTTTCCCAGCGCCCGGCTGGAGCCGGATCTGGAACGGGTGTCCTGAGCGGCGGGAGCGGTCCGGCGGGCGGCATGGATTGATCCGGCGCCGAAGGGGTATAGATCGCTGGAGCGGGCGCCCTGCCCCGCCGCCGTTCCTTCCCCGCCTGCAAAGTGCCCATGACATCGCGATCCCCCGTCATCGTCTGGTTCCGCCACGACCTGCGCCTTGCCGACAACCCCGCCCTTCACCACGCGGCGGAGAGCGGGGCGCTGGTGATCCCCTTGTATCTGCTGGACGATGGCGGGGCCGACGGCGTGAGGCCGCCGGGGGGTGCCGGGCGCTGGTGGCTTCACCATAGCCTGGAACGGCTGGGCGCTGCGCTCGCCCGGCTGGGCTCGCCGCTGGTGCTGAGGCGGGGGCCGGCCGGGGATGTGCTCGACGGCTTGATCGCCGGGACCGGGGCCGGCACCGTTGTCTGGAACCGGGAGTGCGATCCGGCGGCGATCCGGCGGCGATCCGGCGGGATGCGGCGGTGCAGGAGCGAATGGCCGGGCTGGGCGTCGCGGTCGAATGCTTCGACGGCGGGCTGCTGGTCGGGCAGGATCGGGTCCGGTCGAAAGCCGGAACGCCCTTCAAGGTCTTCACGCCGTTCTGGAAGACGCTCTCCACCGCCCATGAACCCGCACGCCCGCTGCCCGACCCCGCGGCGCTGTCGCCGCCGGGGAATGCGCCGGCTTCGGATGCCCTGGCCGCCTGGGGATTGCTGCCGACCTCGCCCGACTGGGCCGGCGGTCTGCGGGACGACTGGACCCCCGGCGAAGCGGCCGCGGCGGGGCGGCTCGCGGATTTCCTGGACGCGATCCTGCGGGATTACAGGACCGGCCGCGACCGTCCCGGCCGGGACGGCACCTCGCGGCTGTCGCCGCACCTGCACTGGGGCGAGATCTCTCCCCGGCAGGTCTGGCACGCGGCGCAGCATCGGGCCGAGGCGGCGGCCGGGCTGGAGCCCGCGATGGAGGCCTTCCTGCGGGAAATCGGCTGGCGGGAATTCACCCACGGGCTTCTGCTGGCCAACCCCGACATGAGGACGGAGCCGATGGACAGTCGGTTCAAGGCCCTGCCCTGGCGGAACGACGATGCCGGCCTGAAGGCGTGGCAGCGGGGACGGACAGGGTATCCGATCGTCGATGCCGGGATGCGCCAGCTCTGGCGGACGGGATGGATGCACAACCGGGTGCGGATGATCGTCGGATCTTTCCTCGTGAAGGACCTGCTGCTGCCCTGGCAGTCGGGAGAGGAATGGTTCTGGGACACGCTGGTGGATGCGGACGCCGCCAACAACAGCGCCAACTGGCAGTGGATCGCCGGTTGCGGCGCCGATCCCGCGCCGTTCTTCCGGGTGTTCAACCCCGTGCTCCAGGGCCGCAAGTTCGACCCCGACGGCAGCTATGTGCGGCGGTACGTGCCGGAGCTGGAACGGCTGCCCGACCGCTACGTCCACGAACCCTGGAGCGCCCCGGCCGAGGTGCTGGCGAAGGCCGGCGTGACGCTGGGCCGGACCTACCCGAAACCGATCGTGGATCATGGTGCGGCACGCGACCGGGCGCTGGAGGCATTCCGGGCGGTGAAGGCGGCTGGGAAAGTCGCTCCCCCGGGCTGAGGCCGCAGATGTCAGCATTCGTGATGGTCGAGGGAGCGTCATGTCAACATGGCCCCCGGGAGGAAGGCCGCAAATGTCATCATCCGTGTTGCAGGGGGAGCCTTCATGGAGGGTCATGTGGTGGAAGCTGCTTACCTTGTCAGTAAAGTTGCTTAAACAGTAATCATTGATATTAAGGATGGAAGTCTAGAATCAGAGTTCGACGAAAACCTGCATCTATCGCAGCCAGGTGCGTTTCTGGTGGGATGGCGCCGACTATGCATGTGATACGACCGAATTGCGATCTGCAAGAATACCATGTATGATTGCGCATATCTCTTATGACCTTCCGAAATGCTGTGGACATAGCGTAGCGGACCATACAACCTTTGTATCCGCACTAAACATACGCCAGCACTCTAATTTTCCGCTGTACTAAGCGGGAAGAACTATTTAAATTGAAGAACTATGCGGTATCCCTTACATGAAGAAGATGATTATGAGCAAGACGTTCGAAGCAGGTTGGGAAAAAGCCTTCAAAGTTATGAAAGATAACTATTCATTAACGGATGATGCGATCGGCGTTTTTGCAATTAATCTTCGCTTCAATCTTGATGATATACAGACAATTTCCAGCGAGTCTATCACAGGAGGAGGCGATGACAAGAAATGTGATGTACTTTATGTAGATAAAGAAAGGCAGGTAGCTGTTATTGCTCAATGTTACATCTCAAAAAGAATTAGAGAGTCCGCGCCGGCTAACAAAGCATCTGACCTGAATACAGCTATTACTTGGCTTTTATCTACAAATTTGGATCTACTTCCGGATAATTTGAAAGGCCGTGCAGACGAACTCAGATCGGCGATAAACTCCGGTGAAATAAAACAGATTTATATATGGTATGTCCATAATTTGCCAGGCTCGAAGAATGTCAAAGATGAATTGCGTGCCGTTGAGAATGCTGCCAAAGTTGCACTTAAAAGCTATCATTTCGGCCAAGATATCAACATCTTTGCTGAGGAAGTGTGCGAAGCTCAACTTGAACGGCTCTATACACAAGCCGAGCGCACTGTCATTGTCACAGACGAAATTACGACTACTGTGCCTGATGCAGTTGAGATTAAAGAAACCGATTGGCAATCAGTTGTAACCGTTGTTAACGGAAAATGGATTCATGACTTGTATCACCAATATAAGACTGACTTGTTTTCTGCTAATTTGCGGGCCTATCTGGGATCCCGCGAAAGCGACTCGCACATAAACAATGGCATAAAGACTACCGCGCAAGAACAGCCAAGTAACTTCTATGTTTATAACAATGGCATAACAGCTCTGGTTCTTGACTATGAGTTAGGAAAACGATCAAAAAATGGAAGGAGGCTCAAAATCGTCGGTATATCAATCGTCAACGGCGCGCAGACTACAGGATCCATCGCAAATCTTGAAGATGTACCTCCCAAGAGTTTGCAAGTTCCCATCAGATTTGTCAAGGCAACTAAAGATGGCATAGTTGAGAACGTTGTTCGCTACAACAATTCTCAGAACAAACTACAAGCCGCCGATTTCAGAAGCACAGATCAGATACAAGAACGTCTGAGGACGGAATTTGAGAGTATACCTGATGCTGAATATGAAGGTGGAAGAAGGGGAGGAGCAAGCGATGCAATCAAAAGAAGCAAGTTCACACTTCCGTCCTACACAGTAGGTCAGTCTCTTGCCGCCTTTCACGGTGATCCAGTTACAGCTTATGACAAGAAATCTGAGCTTTGGACTAATGAGAAAAATTATCGCCATATATTCACTGATCGAACTACTGCGCGCCACATAGTTTTCTGCTATTCATTATTAAGCGCGATTAATGATCAAAAACTGGAGCTAACTCAAAGGCACAAGAAAGATCCATCATCCTTGACGAACGTCGAAAATACCAGCCTTGGATTCTTAAATAAAAAAGGCTCAAACTATTTACTTCTTCATGTAATATCACAGTGCATGGAGACTATTTTGTCTAAATCCATTCCAAACCGTTTTGATCTACAATTCATTAACAATGTGAGTCCAAGCACTGCATCCAATTATTGGCTTCCTATTGTTA
Source organism: Skermanella sp. TT6 (assembly GCF_016653635.2). Classification (NCBI taxonomy): domain Bacteria; kingdom Pseudomonadati; phylum Pseudomonadota; class Alphaproteobacteria; order Rhodospirillales; family Azospirillaceae; genus Skermanella; species Skermanella cutis. The sequence goes on along the minus strand of NZ_CP067420.1, from coordinate 2,304,570 downwards.
GCATGATGCTTTCTCTTTCAAACCAGTTAGATAATGCGTTTTCGAGAAACCGCATATCGAACGAAAGTGTTTCAAAAACTGTGCCTAACTTCGTAGGAGTAGTAGCATCAATCAGCACTCTGCAGAAAGAAAACTTCGAGAAATTTGCCGCATACACGAGAATTGGACTATAGCACATCAAACTGAGAGGGGATGCAGCCCAGTTCATAATCGTTCTTCGGCTTTAATGCATTAGTAGGGAGCGCCAGCCCGGGAAGGCGGCGCCCCCCTGCCCCGCCCTAGGCCTTCAGCAGCTTGGCGTGATGGGCGATGTGGTCGCCCATGAAGGTCGAGATGAAATAGTAGCTGTGGTCGTAGCCGGGCTGGCGGCGGAGCGTCAGCGGCGTGCCGGATTTGGCGCAGGCTTCTTCCAGCAGCTCGGGCTTCAGCTCCTTCTCCAGGAACTGGTCGGAGGTGCCCTGGTCGACCAAGATCGGGGACTTCCAGCCGCCCTTCTCGGCCAGCAGGGAAGCATCGTACTGCTTCCAGGCCTCGCGGTCCTGGCCGAGATAGCCGCCCAGCGCCTTTTCGCCCCACGGAACGCGGGACGCGGAGACGATCGGCGAGAAGGCGGAGACCGAGCGGTAGCGGTCGGGATTGCGGAACGCCATCACGAGGGCCCCGTGCCCGCCCATGGAATGGCCGAAAATGCCCTGGCGGGCGGGATCGATCTTGAATTCCGACGCGATCAGGCCGGGCAGCTCGTCCCGGATGTAGCTGTACATGCGATAGTTGGTCTTCCACGGATCCTGCGTGGCGTCCACGTAGAAGCCGGCGCCGGAGCCGAAGTCGTAGCTGGCGTGCTCGCCCGGCAGGTCGAGGCCGCGCGGGCTGGTATCGGGGGCGACGATGATCACGCCGTGCTCGGCAGCGTAGCGCTGGGCGCCGGCCTTGACGGTGAAGTTCTCCCACGTGCAGGTCAGGCCGGACAGATATGTCAGCACCGGCAGGGGGCCGTCGGCCGCCTGGGGCGGAACGAAGACCGCGACTTCCATGTCGGTGCCCGTGCTCGCCGAGCGATGCCGGTAGATGCCCTGCGTGCCGCCGAAGCAGGCATGGCTGGAGATGCGGTCCAAACTCATCGGGCGTTTTCCTCGTATTCCGTTTGTCTCTGAAGCCTGGTCGTTACCGGCGCTGCATGGTGAGACGGCGGGCCGCGGGGGTCAAGGGCGTACCCATGTATGTATCGACACAAGAGGGGTGACAGGCGTTTGGAGCGGGCGTAGGCTTTACTTGGAAGGGCGAACAAATCACCCTCCGATCTGCTGCACCTGCGAAATAATCCGGCTTGATTTAAAAGTATCAGAAGAAACGGATCAGGGAGGATGCGGAAATGACGAAGTTCACCAGACGGGACACGCTGAAGATCGGCGTCGGCGCCGGAGCGCTGGCGGGCACGGGGCTCCTGGGCTATCGCTCCGCCTTCGCGGAGGTCATGGCGGCCGACGTTCCGGCGCCGAAACTCGCCATCGAGAATGGCGCCGAACTGCGCGTGCTTCGCCCGGCCAAGTTCGTGCAGGGTGACGAGACCCAGTTCCTGGCGAACACCGAGAGGTTCACCAAGGAGACCGGCGTCAAGGTCCGGGTGGACAACGAGAGCTGGGAGGACCTGCGGCCCAAGACGGCGGTCGCCGCCAACATCGGCAGCGGGCCGGACGTGGTGCTGGCCTGGAACGACGACCCGCACCAGTATCCCGACAAGCTGATCGACCTGACCGAGGTCGCGGAGTATCTGGGAAAGAAGTATGGCGGCTGGTACCCGATCGCCGAGCGCTACGGCAAGGGATCGGACGGCAAGTGGATCGCGATGCCGATCGGCGCTTCCGGCGGCGCCATCGTGTACCGCAAGTCGTGGGTCAACGAGGCCGGATATGACGAGATCCCGACCGACATCGACAATTTCCTGACGCTGGCCAAGAACCTCAAGAAGAACAACCACCCCATGGGTTTCGCGCTGGGCAACGCCCAGGGAGACGGGAATACCTGGACCCACTGGCTGATCTGGTCCCATGGCGCCGCCCTGGTGGACGAGAACAACAAGGTGATCATCGACAGCCCCGAGACGATCGCGGCGCTGGAATACGGCAAGCAGCTGGTCGACCAGTTCATTCCCGGCACGCTGTCCTGGCTGGATCCGTCCAACAACAAGGCGTTCCTGGCCGGGGAGATCAGCCTGACCTCCAACGGTATCTCGGTCTACTACTCGGCCAAGAACAGTCCCGATCCGGCGGTGAAGGCCCTGGCGGAGGATATCTATCATGCCCGCTTCCCGGTCGGGCCGGTGGGCAAGCCGACCGAGGCCGGGCTTCTGGTCAACACCATGGTGTTCAAGCACACGAAGTATCCCAACGCCGCCAAGGAATATCTGCGCTTCATCTTCGAGAAGGAGCAGTACGAGCCCTGGCAGCAGGCCAGCATCGGGTACTGGAGCCATCCCCTGGCGGCCTATGCCGGAAACCCGATCTGGACCGAGGACCCCAAGCACGAAGCCTACAGCGAGGTGATGAAGAACATGCTGTGGTACGGCTATCGCGGCAGCCTGGGCTATGCCTCGGCGGCGACGCTGGCCGATTTCATCATCAACAACATGGTGGCCCAGGTCTGCTCCGGGCGCGCCACCCCGAAGGAGGCCGCCGCGGAAGCCCAGCGGCGGGCGGAGCGGTATTACAGGACCTGATTTATGGCCCATCAGAACGTGGCTGGTCCCCGGGCGGCAGGTGCCGCCCGGGAAAGGCGTATCGCGCGGCCCCGGGATTCCTGGATCGTGCGAACCTTCGACAATCCCGCCGTGCTGTCGTTCCTGTTCATGCTGCCGGCGGCGACGTTGCTGCTGGTGTTCCTGACATACCCGCTGGGGCTCGGCATCTGGCTGGGGTTCACCGATACCCGGATCGGGCGGGCGGGAGTCTTCATCGGGCTGGAGAACTACCAGTCGCTGTTCCGCGACAGCATGTTCTGGCTCGCGGTCAGCAACACCGTGCTCTACACGGTGATCGCGACCATCGGGAAGTTCGCGCTGGGGCTCTGGCTGGCGCTGCTGCTGAACAACCACCTGCCGGCCAAGGCGCTGATCCGGTCGATCATCCTGGTGCCGTGGATCGTGCCGACGGTGCTGTCGGCGCTGGCCTTCTGGTGGATCTACGACCCGCAATTCTCGATCATCAGCTGGGCGCTGACCGAGATGGGGCTGATCGACCAGTACATCGACTTTCTGGGCACGCCCAACAATGCGCGGGCCTCGCTGATCGCGGCGAACATCTGGCGCGGCATCCCGTTCGTGGCGATCTGCCTGCTGGCGGGGCTCCAGACCATCTCGCCCAGCCTGTACGAGGCGGCGGCACTGGACGGGGCGTCGGCCTGGCAGCGATTCCGCCATGTCACCCTGCCGATGCTGATGCCGATCCTGGCGGTCGTGATGACCTTCTCGATCCTGTTCACCTTCACCGATTTCCAGCTGATCTACGCGATCACCCGGGGCGGCCCGGCGGGGACCACGCACCTGATGGCGACCCTGGCGTTCCAGCGGGCGATCCCGGGCGGGCAGCTGGGAGAAGGCGCGGCCATCGCGGTGGCGATGATCCCGTTCCTGATCTTCGCGACGCTGTTCAGCTATTTCGCGCTGGCCCGGCGGAAATGGCAGCACGGAGGCAGCGATGACTGAATCTGAGATGACTGGGGCTGCGATGACTGGACCGGCGATGACTGGGGCGCACCATGGCTGAAGAACGCGTCGGGATGGACTATCTCAACACGTGGCCGCGGAAGCTTGTCACGGTCTATGCGCCGCTGTCGGCGTTCCTGATCATCCTGCTGTTCCCGTTCTACTGGATGACGGTGACGACCTTCAAATCGAACGAGGAGCTCTACAACTTCAAGGACTATAACCCGCTGTGGATCCATTCGCCGACGCTGGACAACGTCAAGCGCCTGCTGTTCGAGACGGACTATCCGCAGTGGCTGATGATCACCATGACGGTGGCGGTGGTCGCGACCTTCATCAGCCTGTTCGCCAGCGTGCTCGCCGCCTACGCGATCCAGCGGCTGCGGTTCCGGGGCGGGCAGACGGTCGGGCTGATGATCTACCTGGCATACCTGGTGCCGCCGTCGATCCTATTCATCCCGCTGGCGACCATGGTGTTCCAGTTCGGCCTGTACGACAGCCCGCTGGCGCTGATCCTGACCTACCCGACCTTCCTGATCCCGTTCTGCACTTGGCTGCTGATGGGGTATTTCAAGTCGATCCCCTACGAGCTGGAGGAATGCGCGCTGGTGGACGGGGCGTCGCGCATCCAGATCCTGTGGAAGATCACGCTGCCGCTGGCCGTGCCGGGGCTGATCTCGGCGGGGATTTTCGCCTTTACCCTGTCGTGGAACGAGTTCATCTACGCGCTGGCCTTCATCTCGTCGGTGGAGAAGAAGACGGTGCCGGTCGCGGTGCTGACCCAGCTGGTCGAGGGCGACGTCTACCACTGGGGCTCGCTGATGGCCGGAGCGCTGCTGGGCTCGCTGCCGGTGGCGGTGATCTACTCGTTCTTCGTGGAGCATTACGTATCGAGCCTGACCGGGGCGGTGAAGGAATGAGGCAAGGCCGCGACGATCCCGTGCGGGCGCTGTTGATCCCCATGTCGTCCGGGCCGTCCGGGCCCTGGACGACACGGAAAACAGCGCGGGAAGACACCACCATGTCGGAACAAGCACTCAAGGCTCTTCTGATCGAGGAGCTTCAGGACACCTACAGCGCCGAGACGCAGATCACCCAGGCGCTGCCCAAGATGGCCGACGCCGCGTCGTCGCAGGAGCTGAAGCAGGCGTTCCAGACGCACCTGCAGGAAACCCAGGGCCAGGTGAAGCGGCTGGAGCAGGTCTTCAAGATCCTCCAGGCGGACCCCGGCGGCAATACCTGCGAGGCGACCCAGGGGCTGATCGAGGAGGCCGAGGAGGTCATGTCCCAGGGGCATCCGCCGGAGGTGCTGGACGTGGCTCTGGTCATGGCCGCCCAGAAGGTGGAGCATTACGAGATCGCCAGCTACGGGGCGCTCCGCACCCTGGCGGAGACCTGCGGGATGACCGACGTCGCCAACCTGCTGGAGCAGACGCTCAACGAGGAGAAGGCGACCGACCAGAAGCTGAACCAACTGGCCGAAGGCGGAATCAACCAGCGGGCCTTCAAGGCGGCCTGACGCCGCGCCTACTGTCGCGATCGCTCCCTCCCCTGTCGCCCAGGGGAGGGAGTTTTCTTTTGTGGAGGTCAACGTGGAACGCTTCAAGGGAAAGACCGTCATCGTCACCGGGGCGGGTTCGGGCATCGGTGCCGCGACCGCGCGCCGCTTCTCGGAAGAGGGCGCGGCCGTCGTCCTGTGCGGCAGGACAGAGGACAAGCTCAAGGCTGTCGCCAAGGACCTGCCGGCCGACCGCACCCTGGTCCATGCCGCCGACGTCGCCGACCGGCAGGCGGTCGAGGGACTGGTGGATGCCGCCGTCGAGCGGTTCGGCCGGCTGGACGTGATGGTCAACAATGCCGGCATCGCGCCGACCGGCCCGATCACCGAGGCGTCGGTCGAGGATTGGCATGCCGTGATGGCGACCGACGTCGACGGCGTCTTCTATGGCTGCCGCGCGGCGGTGCCGCACCTGGTCAGGACCGGGGGATCGATCGTCAACGTGTCGTCGGTGTCCGGGCTGGGCGGCGACTGGAACATGAGCTTCTACAATGCCGCCAAGGGCGCGGTGAGCAACTTCACCCGGTCGCTGGCGCTGGAGCTGGGCGCCAAGGGCGTGCGGGTCAACGCGGTCAACCCGTCCCTGACCTTCACCGACCTGACGGCCGACATGAAGGACGATGCGGAACTGATGGCGAAATTCAAGGAAAGGATCGCGCTGGGACGCGCGGCCGAAGCGGAGGACATCGCTCCGGTGATCGTCTTCCTGGCGAGCGAGGATGCCCGGTTCGTCACCGGGGTCAACCTGCCGGTGGACGGCGGGCTGAGCGCCTCGAACGGCCAGCCGCCGCAGGCCTGACGGCTGCGACAGGCGTTACTCGGGAACGGCCATGCCGCGCTGCACGGCGGGCCGCGCCCCGACCAAGTCGTGCCAGCGCTTCAGGTGCGGATATCTCTCGAACAGCGCCGGGGACGTCTGGCCGGCGATGGCGACGAACGGATAGACCGAGATGTCGGCGATCGTGTAGTCGCCGTCGACCAGGTATTCGGTCCGGCCCAGTTGGGTCTCCAGCGCCTGATAGCAGCGGTGCAGCTCGGACTTGAACAGCTCGATCGCGTAGGGAAGCTTCTCCGGGGCGCGGACCGAGAAGCGGAACATGTCGACCGAGGTCGGGCCGACGTCGCTGACCCCGAAGGCCAGCCAGTTCCACACCTCCGTCCGGGCGCAGCCCTCGCAGGGAAGGAACCGCCCGCTTTTCTCCGCCAGATATTCCAGGATGGCGCCGGACCCGAAGACGCGCCGGGGAGCCCCGTCGGTGTCGGGATCGATCATGGCGGGAATCTTGCCGAGCGGGCTGATCTCCAGGAACTCCGGCTTCAGGTTGTCGCCCTGCATGAGTTCCACCCGGATGACCTCGTAGGGCAACCCGACCTCCTCGAGCATGATCGAGGCCTTGTGCCCATTGGGGGTCGGGTAGCTGTAGAGCGTGATCATCGCGCGGTCTTCTCTCCAAGCGGACTGGAACGGGCGTCTTCCGGCACCCGCCACCCCCTATGTTTGGCGCAAATCGCCCCGGAAGGCCAGAGGCGAGGAGAGCCCGCGACGCTCAGATCGCTTTGGAGTGCCGCATCGCCGCGGTATCGAGGTAGGGATCGAAGGCCGCGGCGACCGCCCGGACCAGCGGCCTGACCTCGTCCGGGACGGTGATCCGGTGCCCGTCGACGCGGGCCAGACCGTCGGCGGCCAGCGGGGCCAGCTTCTCCAGGTCCGGCTCGAACAGGTCGGAAGCGACGCCGTGGCGCGCCGCGACGGCATCCAGGTCGACCGACAGGTCGCACATCAGCCGCTCGATCAGGTCGCGGCGCAGGCGGTCGTCGGCGCTCAGCCGCTTGCCCTTGACGATCGGCGGCCGGCCAGCGCGGACCGCCTCGGCGTACCGCTCCAACGCCGGGTCGTTCTGGACATAGCCGTCGGGCAGAGCGCCGATGGACGACGCGCCGAAGCCGATCAGCACGTCGGCGCCGTCGGTCGTGTAACCTTGGAAGTTGCGGCGAAGGGTGCCGTTCCGCTGGGCGACGGTGATCGGGTCGGCCTCCAGCGCGAAATGGTCCAGGCCGATCTGGTGATAGCCGTTGTCGGCCAGCACGGCCGCGATGGCGTCGAACTGCTTCCACCGGTCGCGGGCGTCGGCCAGGACGGACTCGTCGATCAGCCGCTGGTGCTTCTTCATCCAGGGGACATGGGCATAGCCGAAGACCGCCAGACGCTCCGGCGTCAGGTCCATCACCCGCTCTGCGCTCTCCTCGCAGCTTTCCGGGGTCTGGTGCGGCAGGCCGTACATCAGGTCGAGGTTGATGCTGTCGATGCCGTTGCGGCGGAGCGCCCGGACCGCGGCTTCCGTCACCTCGAAGGGCTGCACACGGTTGATGGCGCTCTGGACGGTGGCGTCCAGGTCCTGCACGCCCAGGCTGGCGCGGTTGACTCCGGCGCGGGCCAGCGCTTCGGGAGCCTCAAGGGTCAGGGTGCGCGGATCGATCTCGACCGCGATCTCGCAGCCGGGAACAAGGTCGAAGCGGGAGCGTACATGGGCCATCAGCCGCTCGAAATCGGCCGACCCGATCATGGTCGGAGTGCCGCCGCCGAAATGGACGTGGCGCACCGGCATGGCCCCGGGCAGCGCGTCGGCGACCAGGTCGATCTCCCGCATGAGCAGGTCGAGATACTCGGCGATCGGATCGTAACGGGCGACGATCTTCGTGTGGCAGCCGCAGTACCAGCACATGGACTTGCAGAACGGGACGTGGAAATACAGCGACAGTTCCTGCCCCGCGGGAAGCCGGCCCAGCCACGCCAGGTAGTCGCCCGCCTGGACCTGCGGACCGAAATGCGGCGCGGTCGGGAAGCTGGTGTAGCGCGGGACCCGGAGGCCGTCGTATTTGGCGATGAGATCTGCGTTCATGACGGCGAGACTGCGCGCCGATGGGCAGCCCCGCCTTGATTTGGGTCAAAAGGATCGAACGGCCGGGACCCGGGCGGCCTGTTCCGGACGCTCAGTGATGCGGCGGCGAGGCCAGGATGGCGGCGAGTCCCTCGGCGGTGAGGTCGGACGCGTCGAGGACGGCGTCGAGCCGGCGGTCGAGATCGGCGACCGTCGCCGCCCGGATGCGGCGGTCGGCCTCCTCCGGCACGGCGACGCGGCGGCGCTCGACCAGCCGGAGCAGCGATTCCGCCCGGCCCTCGGCCTTTCCTTCCTCGCGCCCCCCGGCCTTGCCCTCCGCCAGTCCCTGGGCGAAGATCTCGCTGAGGTAGAGGTGTTCCTTGATGTTGAACTGGATCGCCATGGCCTCCCACTCCTCCTTGACGACCGGGGTCGCCCTGCGCAACTGGGACAGGATCAGCAGCGTGGCCGCGGCGTCCGCACGCTCGCGCCGGGGCAGCGGGGCGGGCAACCCATCGCGGTTCCGCACGCGCCGGTCCATGCGGTGCGGTGACGCGGGGCGGAGCGCCGCCCGGGAGGGCCTCAGATCCTGCGGAGCGTCGGGCGCACGGCGGCGCCGCGTTCCCGCTCCAGATGCTCGCGCAGCAGCCTCATGTTGCGGCGGTTGGCCTTGAAGCCGATGTCGAACAGGGTGCCGAACACTGGAATGGAACCGACGGCCCAGTCGACGCCGACATTGCCCAGCATGCGCAGCAGCGTGCTCCGGGGAACCCCGAGGCGGGCCGCCTGGAACACCAGGTACGCGGCGACCACGCCGGTGGCGCTGTCGCCGACCACCGGAAAGATGCTGGCGATGCCGTCCAGCCCGATCGGGATGCTGGTGCCTGGGATTCGCCAACGGCTGTCCAGCAGGTCGGCCAGCCGTTCCAGATGGGCGATCTGGGCGTCGCGGTCGTCGGCGTTGTAAGCGGCGGTGGCCATTTCGGGTTACTTGTATTTGATGATGACGTAGATGGCGTGAATGATGCCAGGGATATAACCCAGGATCGTGAGAAGGATGTTGATCCAAAAGTGCAGACCCAGACCGACCTGAAGGAACACGCCGACCGGCGGCAACAGGATGGCAAGCAGAATTCTAAGAACGTCCATTAGTCAACCTCTCGGATCTCTATTTCGTCATCGCAGCGTCAGAACACTATTTGGTGCGCTTCGTTCCTTCCGTCAGGATCTTGAAATTGACCGGCAGCATCCCCCGAGCACCCGAAGCTTGCATGAATTTGCGTTGCTTGGTTCAATGGACCGGTCATTCTCCAGCAGGAGGTCCAGATGCGCGTCCGCTCCGCTCCGACCGCCGGCCTTCTGGCCCCTGCCCTCATGCTCGGGTTCCTGACGGGCCTGCCATCGGGCGCCGTCCTGGCCCAGGAGCGGCCGGTCGACCTGGAACTGGTCCTGGCGGTCGATATCTCCGGCAGCGTCGACGAGGAAGAGGCGGCCCTCCAGCGCGACGGCTACGTGACGGCGCTGGTCGACGACCGGGTGGTCTCCGCCATGGGCGGAGGTCCGTTCGGCGCCGTCGCGGTCACCTATGTGGAATGGGCGGGCGAGGACTATCAGCGCACCGTGGTTCCCTGGACACTGATCGGCAGCCGGGAGGAAGCGGAGAGGTTCTCCGGCGCGATCGGTGCGGCCCCCCTGTCGACCGCCCGCTGGACCTCGCTGAGCGGCGCCATCGACCACGCCGCGACGCTGTTCGACGGCAACGGCTTCGAGGGGGTGCGGCGGGTGATCGACATCTCGGGCGACGGCGTGAACAACCGGGGCCGCCCCCCGTCCCTGGCCCGGGACGAGGCGGTCGCGGCCGGCATCACGATCAACGGCCTGCCGATCCTGAACGACCGGCCCAACCCCTGGGGCGGGCCGGCCCCGATCGATCTGGACCGCTATTACGAGGAGAACGTCATCGGCGGCCCCGGCGCCTTCTACATCGCCGCACGTGACTTCGACGATTTCGCCGCCGCCATCCTGAGCAAGCTGATCCGCGAGATCGCCGGGCTGGGCTCGGGCGCCGGCTGAGAATAGTTGATCTTACTAATCGATTGTTAGGCTCTGCCCCCTAGGGTCGCGCGGAAGGCTGGCGTGGGCTTCTCCACGGGCCGGGCTGCCGGGGTGCGCCATGAAGGAACTGCGTTGCATCGTCTTCACCGAGCGGGAAGTCGTCGGTGCCGTCATCGACCGCCGCCGCAAGCGCGGCGAGGCCCTGCCGGCGGGGACGGTCGAATCGGTCACGTTCAAGACCGGCGAGGCCATCGAGACGGTCATGGAAATCAAGGACGATTACGGCAAGATCACGTCCGTCGACCTGCCGGAGACGGAAGTCGCCGCGGCCCTGATCGGGTTCTGCATGGGCCGCAGGATCCCGCTTCCGGTCGATGCGGAAAAGACGCTCTACGTGATCAAGGACGCAGCCACCCTGATCATCACCATGAATTTCAACAAGGCGCCGCGGCTGGTCAGCACGACGACCGGCAAGAAACGCCGCACCGGCGGTCCCGGCACGGATCTCGCCCGGTCGCTTCTGTAGTGCCCGCGCCTTGACACCGGCACCGGCGCAGGGTTAGAACAAAAAGTGAACATAATCCGGAAACAGCCAGCGGATCCAAGCACATGCCCGATTCATCCAAGGTTGCCAGGGCAGCGGCGCTGGCCGAACTGCGCGGGCGCATCCTGCGGATGGAGGGGATCGGAGGAGCCGACGGCGACCGTCTGCTGCCGCTCGGCGTTCCGGAGATCGACCGCATGCTGCCGGACGGCGGGCTGCCGCTGGGCTGCCTGCACGAGATCGTCGGGGGCGACGGGCCGCCGGGTGCGGCGGCCAGCGGATTCGGTGCCGCCCTGCTCGCCCGGATCGCCGGGCGCCAGGGTTCCGAAGGAAACTCCGCGGGATGCGGCCAAGTGGTCTGGATCACCCGGAGCGACGACCTCCACGCGCCGGGGCTGGCGCCCTACGGCCTGATGCCCGACCGGCTGATCACCGTCCGCGCCCGGCGGGACGGCGACATCGTGTGGGCGATCGAGGAGTCGCTGCGCTGCCGGTCGCTGGGAGCGGTGCTGGGAGAAGTCTCCGACATCGACATGGTGGCCAGCCGCCGTCTCCAGCTTGCGGCCGAGAGCGGCGGCGTCACGGCCTTCCTGCTGCGCGGCGCCGGCTCCAGGCTGGCGGCGACCGCGTCCGTGACCCGCTGGAGCCTGAAGCCGGCCGCCAGCCTTCCGCCTGCCGCCGAGCCCGGCCTGGGAGCCCCGCGCTGGCGGGTCGGCCTGACGCGCTGCCGGGGCGGCCGGCCGGGAGAGTGGCTGGTGGAATGGAACGGCGCCGGCTTCACGGCGGTACCGGATTCAGTCTCCACCCCGGACCCCGCCTCATGCCCGGTGGCCGGAGCCGAGGCGGGCCTGCTTCGTCAGCGCAGCTCCTCCAGCGTCTGGTAGAGGCGCGCCCGGTCCTGGAGGGCACCCTTCTCCAGGTCCATTTCCGCGATCGCCAGCTTGACCACGTCATCGACGCTGACGATGCCGCAAAGCACCCCACGATCGACCACCGGCACATGCAGGATATGCCAGCGAGTCATGTTCTCGAGCACATGGCGCACGGAGTCGTCCGGCCCGCAGGTCTTGACCGCCTTGGTCATGATGGAGCTGACCGGCGCGTCGAGCAGGTCGGCCCCGCTGAGATGCCGGATCCTGCTCTCGCGCTCGGCCATGGCATAGACGATGTCGCGCACCGCGACGATGCCGTCGACATGCTTGCCGTCCTCGCTGATCACCACGCAGCCGACCCGGTGCAGCTTGAGCAGATGAGCGACTTTGGAAATGCTGTCATTCGGGCGCACCGTCACGACGGTCCGGCCTTTCAGGTCCAGAAAGGTGCTGATCTTCATGGCTGGTCTCCTTCCCATGACGGCGCGACTGCGGATCTTTGAAAACTGACAACCACCGTCGTATTGTCCGGCGCTCCGCATTGCTCCATTACTGTGAACCGATCATCTCACCTTTGGCGATCCTGGAGTTTGACCTGGATCAAGCTTCCAAACACTACCCCTAAAGAGACCAATGGACAAAACCAAGGCGTCGGGGAATGCCGAGGAACGGCTTTGCAGGGAAGCGGGACAGCAGCCGTACAGGGGACCCGGGAAATGACTTAATCACCATGGACCCGATGCCATGCACGGATCCGGCAATGCCCGGCCTTGCGCGACTACCCCGAAAGAGTACATTTTAATCTCATTCTTATAATTTTTGATCGGGATTGGAGATATGGTCAGACATCTGCGCAGGCTGCCGCTCTCCGCCAAGGTGACCGGCATCGCGCTCCTCTGCATGGTAGCGCTGACCGTCGTCCTTGAAGCGATCCTGCTCTCGGCGCTGCATGGCAGCCTCGGCAGTGACGCGGCGCGGCGCCAGCGGATCACGCTGGAAGTCGCCTTCGGAGAGATCCGCGCGATCGGCACGGAGTACCAGTTGAAGGACGGGGTTCTGACGGCCGGGGGCGTCACGCTGAACGGCAATCTGGACCTGGTAGACCGCGTCCAGCGGCTGGCTGGCGGAGTCGCCACGATCTTCGCCGGCGACGTCCGCGTCGCGACCAACGTGCTGAAGGCGGACGGCACCCGGGCGATCGGCACCAAGCTGGCCCAGGGGCCGGTGTACGACAGCATCTTCCGGGACAAGAAGGATTATTTCGGCGAGGCCGACATCCTGGGCCAGCCCTATTTCACCGGGTATCGCCCGCTGCTCGACCGGAACGGCGCGGTCGCCGGCATCGTCTTCGTCGGCGTCGCCAAGGACGACGTCTTCCACGCCTTCGACGACACCATCACCACCGCGACAGTCTATATACCGGTCGGCATGACGCTGTTCGGGCTGGTGCTGTGGTTCTTCCTGAACCGCACGATCCATCCGATCGTCAGGCTGGAACGGGCGGCCATCGCCCTGGCCGCGGGAGACGACCAGGTGGAGATCGTCGCTACCGACCGGACCGACGAGATCGGCCGGCTGGCCCGAGCCCTGCTCAACCTGCGCGGCACGGTCGGCGACGCCTTCGCCCGCCGGCAGGTAATCGAACAGCTCGACCTGCCGGTGATGACCGCGTCGGGCACCGACTTCCTGATCGAATACATGAACCCCGCGGCAGTCGAGGCGCTGAACAGGGTCGCCCACAACCTGACCATCCCGGTCGGCGAACTGGAAGGGCACAGCATCGACGTGTTCCACCAGCGCGATCCGCAGAGGATCCGCGCGATCGTCTCCGACCCCGACCGGCTGCCGCACCATGCCCGGATCCGCCTGGGCGACGACTGGATGGACCTGAACATCAGCGCGATGCGCAATGTCCGGGGCGAGTACAAGGGCCCGCTGCTGACCTGGCGCCTGATCACCGACCAGGTCACCGCCGCAGCCGATTTCGAGAAGTCGGTCGGCGCGATCGCGACCGCCGTCCGGGACGCCACGGTGAACGTCGAGACATCGGCGCGGACCACGTCGGAGCAGGCCTACACGGCGTCCTCGACCGCAGAGGCCGTGGCCGACGCGGCGGGTGCCGCCACGGCGTCGGTGACCTCCGTCTCGGCCGCGATCGAGGAACTGACCTCCAGCATCGATACCGCCCGCGGCGAGGCGAGCGCCACCACCGCCGCGATGGAAGCGGCCTCCCACGAGGCGCGCCGGACCAACGACATCGTGGTCGGCCTGTCCCAGGCGGCTTCCGCGATTGGAACCGTGGTGGACCTGATCGCCAACATCGCGGCCCAGACCAACCTGCTGGCCTTGAACGCGACCATCGAGGCGGCGCGGGCGGGAGACGCCGGCAAGGGCTTCGCCGTCGTCGCCCACGAGGTCAAGTCGCTGGCGACCCAGACCTCCAAGGCGACCGACGACATCCGGCGCGAGATCGATCAGATCCAGGGCACCACGCGGGAGGCGGTGAACGCCATCGGCGCCATCGTCCAGACCATCCACGAGATGGGCACCCGGGCCGGAGCGACCGCCGCGGCGCTGGAGCAGCAGGCCGCCGTGGCCCTGTCGATCAGCCGCGAAACCCAGCAGGCCGCCACCCAGACCGTCGCGGTGAACACCGACATCCGCCGGATCTCCGAGGTCGCGACCCAGTCCGGTCAGGAGCTGGCCGGCATGCTGACGGTGGTCCAGAGCCTGTCGCGGAAGTCCGACGAGCTCGCCGACGCGATCGTCACCTTCGTCGAGCGGCTGAAGCGCTGAGGAGCCGGGCCGCAGGTCCGGTCCCAGGTGGGTCCGGTCCCAGGTGGGTCCGGTCCCAGGTGGGTCCGGTCAGTACCAGAGCCCGGTCAGGCGGTGGCGTGGCTGGGCCGGGACGATGCGGAAGCGCCCGGCGACGGGCGCGCCGCCCTGCGCCAGGGCGTCGATCCCCGGCAGCGCCGGACGCCCGGAGAGCTGCCCGCGCAGGTCCACCAGCCGGCGGATCCGCTCTTCGGTCGGCGGATGGGTGCGCAGCAGCGACGGGCTGGGATTGCGCCGGTTCGGCAGCATCAGCGACTCCCACAGGCCCCTGCCGTACTGCTCCAGCTTCCTCAAGGCGCCCGCCAGGGCCAGGGGATCGCCGGTCAGCAGGGCGCCGCCCAGGTCGGCGTCGTATTCCCGCGTGCGCGACAGCGCCAGCTGGAGCAAGGCTCCGATGGTCGGCGCCAGGACCAGCAGCAGGATCAGACCCCAAGGGATCGTGACGGCGCCGGCGATCAACAGTGGCAGGTTGAACAGCAGGAGGATCTGGCCGAAGAGCGACATCATGCGGGTCAGCCGGCTGACCGTGTCGGCCAGCCCCATCAGCCACAGGTCGCCATTGGCGATATGGGTGATCTCGTGCCCCAGCACGCCGGCCAGCTCGCGGGCGCTCAGCGAGCGCACCAGCCCGTCCGTCACAGCGATGACGGCATCGCCGCGGGTCCCCATGGCGAAGGCGTTCAGCGTCGGGCTGGGAATCCAGTAGAGCTGGGGCGTGCGCGGCAGCCCCGCCCGCTCCGCCAGCTCGTTCAGGATCGCGGTGACCTTCGGCATGTCCCAGGCACGGACCGGCACCGCGCCGTACATGCCCAGGACCATCTGGGGCGACAGGCGCGGCGCGAAGGCGAGGCTCACGCCGCCGAGCACCAGCGCCCACAGGCCGCCCTCCGGCCCCGCGACGATCCAGCCGCAGGCGACCAGCAGGCCGATCATGCCGGCGAGCAGCAGGACGGTATGCAAACGGTTGGCCGAGCGATGTCGGTGGGAACCGGGCGAGGGAGGCGGCATTCGGCGGATTTCTTCCGTTCCGGAGCAGGAACGCCAAGTCCTTGCGGAGAACTCCTTTGAACCTGGCTCCTTCCAGACTTTGGATCGCCGCCGGACCGGGTCAATAACCCGAACGACCGCCTCAACCCCGCCGAGGGTTATACAAGCTCATGGCCTCCGGCATCTTGGCTTCCAGCGCGGCGATACGCGAATCCGGCGCCGGGTGGGTGGACAGAAATTCGGGTGCCCGCTGCCCGGCCGCCTGCATGTTCTGCCACAGCTGGATGGAGGCGCGCGGATCGTACCCGGCGCGCGCCATGTTGAGCAGGCCGATGCTGTCGGCTTCCAACTCCTGGTTACGCGAATAGGGCAGGATCAGGCCGTACTGTATGCCGGCACCCAGCAGCCCGGCGAGTTCGTTGGCATAGCCGATGTTGCCGATCTGGAGCGCAGCACCCAGAAGCTGCTGCCCCATGCTGGTAGCCGCCGCCGAACTCAGCCGCTCGCGGGCGTGCTCGGCCTGATTATGACCGATCTCGTGGCCGACCACGGCGGCGAGCTGGTCGACATTCTCCGCGATGGCGAACATGCCCTCGTAGACGCCGATCTTGTTGCCCGGCAGGGCGAAGGCGTTGGCCTCCTGGCCCTGGAAGACCACCATTTCCCATTGTCCGGGGTTCTCGCCGACGGCGCCCAGGATGTTGGTGCCAACCTGCTGGAGCGCCCGCTGATAGGTGGCGTTCCGCGAGACCGGCGTTTCCGACCGGATCTGCTGCCAGCTCTTGAGCCCGAGCTGCTGCACCTCCTCCGCCGAGACCAGCCCGAGGCCCAGCCCCGTCTGGCCCGCGCCGACGCAGCCGACCAGCGCCGTCCCGCTCACTCCCACCAGCGCCACCATGAAGCCCCGCCGGCTCATGGAGGTGGATGATTCATGGTGGTTTCCGGAGCCGTGGCACACGCACATGAAAGCTTACCCCCTGCAATTCCCTGAACTCACCGGATGGCGCTGGGCCATCGGCCCATTGGATCGCACAACGGCGTGCCCTACGCCAGTGTTCCGGCCCCCCGACCGTCGGAGCTCTTCCTTCCTCAGGCCGGCCCTACTTCTTCCCCAGCGCCTGTTGCCGCAGGGCTGACAGGGTCGTGCGGGTGCTGATCACCTCCGGGTCCATGCGCAGCTCGATCACGGCCGCCTTACCCGAGGCCACCGCCGCCTCGAACGCCGGGGCGAAGTCCTCGGTCCGCTCGACCGCGGCGCCGAAGGCCCCGTAGCTTTGAGCGAGCGCCGCGAAGTCGGGGTTGGTCAGGGTGGTGGCGCTGACGCGGCCGGGATAGTTCTTCTCCTGGTGCATGCGGATGGTGCCGAACATGCCGTTGTTGAACACCAGGATGATCGGGGCGGAGCCGGTGTGCATGGCGGTCGCCAGCTCCTGCCCGGTCATCATGAAGCCGCCGTCGCCGACATAGCTGACGACCATGCGCTCGGGATGGACCAGCTTGGCGGCGACCGCCGCCGGGACCGAGTAGCCCATGGCGCCGCTGGTCGGGCCGAGCTGCCGGCCGGGACGGCGGTAGGTCAGGAAACGCTGCGCCCAGCCGGAGAAGTTGCCGGCGTCGATCGTGACGATGGCATCGGCGGGCAGCCGGTCGCGCAGCCAGACCGACACCGCGCCGAGGTCCAGCGCGCCGTCGTAGGGCGCCGGCTCCAGCCAATCCAGGAAGTCGCGCCGGCCGGCTTCGGCCCAGACCCGCCAGCGGTCCGACCTGATTGGTTCCAGGCGGGCCAGCGCCGCCGCGAAGGCCGCCGGGCCCGACTGGATCGGCAGGTCGGGACGGAACACCCGGCCCAGTTCCTCGGCGGAGGCGTGGACATGGACCAGGGTCTGGCGGGTCTCCGGCAGGTCGATCAGCTCGTAGCCCTGGGTCGTCATCTCGCCCAGCCGCGCGCCGATCACCAGCAGCAGGTCGGATTCCCTGACGCGGGCCAGCAGCTTCGGGTTCGGGCCGGTGCCCAGGTCGCCGATCCAGGACGGGCTGGTGTTGTCCAGCACGTCCTGGCGGCGGAACGAGGAACAGACCGGCAGGCGGGAGGCCTCGGCGAAGCGCTTCAGGTCGGCGCAGGCCCGGTCGGTCCAGCCGCTGCCCCCCACCAGGACCAGCGGCCGCTCGGATGCGGCCAGCAGGTCGGCGACCCGTGCCAGGTCGTCGGCGCCGGGGTGGGCCTGGACTTCCGTGTAGCGGCCGGTCGGCGGAACGGCGACGCGGTCGCGCAGCATGTCTTCCGGCAGGGCCAGGACGACGGGGCCGGGCCGCCCGGATGTGGCGACATGGAAGGCGCGGCTGACGAATTCCGGGATGCGGGCAGCATCGTCGATCTGGGCAGCCCACTTGGCGACCGGAGAGAACATGCGGCGGTAGTCGATCTCCTGGAACGCCTCGCGCTCCGCCTGGTCCCGGGCCACCTGGCCGACGAACAGGATCATCGGCGTGGAATCCTGCATGGCGGTGTGGACGCCGATCGAGGCGTTGCAGGCGCCGGGGCCGCGGGTCACGAAGCAGATGCCCGGCCTGCCGGTCAGCTTGCCGGCCGCCTCGGCCATGTTGGCCGCCCCGCCTTCCTGCCGGCAGGTGACCAGATCGATGTCGGGAGCGTCGTGGAAGGCGTCGAGCACGTCCAGGTAGCTTTCGCCGGCGACGCAGAACGCCCGGTCGGCACCGTGGACGCGCAGCGAATCGACGAGGATCTGCCCACCGGAACGG
This sequence comes from Skermanella sp. TT6, assembly GCF_016653635.2. NCBI lineage: Bacteria > Pseudomonadati > Pseudomonadota > Alphaproteobacteria > Rhodospirillales > Azospirillaceae > Skermanella > Skermanella cutis. The sequence continues at coordinate 2,286,380 of NZ_CP067420.1, read as the reverse complement.
GGCTTGGAAGTGCTCGACATGACCAATCCTGGAAGTGACGGAACCGTTTGCGAAGGGATCGGAGTTTCGATCCCCCCGGCCGGCTTGTCAACGCTACCCGGGTGCCGCGCCATGCACCCAACCGACCCTATTGCATTCCCCGGCGTCCGGCGCTTATCTGCCCGCAGGATCAGCCACAGCCATGGGAAGGGTTCCCAAATGGTCAAACTGACACGCGATCAGGTCATCGAGATCTGCGGCCGCATGGACGACCTGCGCATCGCCAGCATCATCGGCACCGGAGCGACGGCAGCCGAACTCACCGAAGCCCGGACGTGGCTCGCATCCGACGATTACCTCGGCGGCGATCTCGGCAAGTCGGCGAACGGACGCGTGGCGCGGCTGGTCGAGCTGCTGCGCACCGACGAGGCGGAATGGGACGACCGCTGAGCGCCGCAGGCCGGGATCACCCGGCCTTGCGCTGCTCCAGGGCCTTGAACGCGCTGGTGAAACCCTTGAACGAGATCGGCGCCGCGATCCGCTGGTCGGGCGGGATCTTGAAGGCCACGACGCCGCGCGTGCCGTTGCGGAACATCGTCAGCACCTGGTCCCGCAGGGTGGCCCGGACAACGCAGAAATTAGGGTTGCAGTCCTGGATCGGCATCTCCAGGGCTGGGCGGGCGTCGATCTGGAGAACCATGCCCGCTTCCTTGACCGCTTGGGGCGCCAGCATGAATCCCAGCGACGGCGTGTCGGCGCCGGGCCGGAAATAGACCGTTACGCTCAGCACCCCCAGGTTGGTCTCGCTCGACACCACGTTCTGGGTGATGAAGCATTTCGGCAGGCCTTCCGGCGGGCGGTCAGGGCATTGAAGCTTCCAGTCGTCGAACCGCTTCTCCTCGGCGGAGTAGGCCGGGCCGGCGGCGAGGGCCGCCAGGGCGAGCAGAGCGGCGCCGAGACTGAACCGGATCCTGGGAACCATGCAAATCCTCCTTGAAGCGCCTTCGAGCAGGCGGTGCCGGTCGTGCCCGCAGGCACGATCGGCGCTGGACCCGAGGCTGGACAGAACCCATAGTTCGAGTGACGTGGTGCATGCAACGTTTAAGGTGAGCGGCCGGTGGCGATTAATCGGACTTTGTTAGGATGCGCGGGAGCCGCGCTCGCCCTCTCCGTGGGTCTTGGAGGTTTCGGATCGGCGGCGCTCGCCGCGAAGGACGAGCTGGTGATCGGCGCCGTGCAGTTTCCCGGCACGTTCCACCCCAGCATCGACGCCATGGCGACCAAGAGCTACATCCTGGGCGCCGCGCGCCGGCCCTTCACCACCTTCGACCAGGACTGGAAGCTGATCTGCCTGCTCTGCACCGAACTGCCGAGCCTGGAGAAGGGAACGGCGGTCGAGGTGACCCGGCCGGACGGGACGCGGGCGATCGACGCCACCTTCACCATCCAGCCCGGCGCCACCTGGGGCGACGGCAGGCCCCTGGCCACCCGCGACGTGCTGTTCACCTGGGAGGTCGGGCGCCATCCCCTGAGCGGCGTCACCAACGCCCAGCTGTTCTCGAAGGACATCGTCGGCATCACCGCCGTGGACGACAAGACCTTCACCGTCCATTGGGACAAGTACCGGTGCAGCTACGACTCGATCAACGACCTGCTGGTGCTGCCGGAACACCTGGAGCGCCCGGTATTCGAGGCCGACCCCTCCCAGTACCGCAATCGGACCCTCTACGACACCGACCGCACCAACCCCGGCCTTTATTTCGGCCCCTACCGGATCAGCCGGGTCGAGTCGGGCGCCTACGTCGTGCTGGAGCCCAACCCGACATGGTGGGGCGACAAGCCCGGCTTCAACCGGATCGTCGTCCGCACCATCGAGAACACCTCGGCGATGGAGGCCAACCTGCTGTCCGGAGAGGTCGACTACGTCGCCGGGGAAGTCGGGCTGTCGATCGAGCAGGCGCTCGCCTTCGAGAAGCGGCACGGCCAGCGGTTCAGGGTCGTCTACCAGCCAGGCCTGTTCTTCGAGCATATCGACCTTAACCTCGACAACGGGATCCTTGCGGACGTGCGGGTCCGCCGGGCGCTGCTGACCGCGATCGACCGGGACGCGATCTCCCGCCAGCTGTTCGGCGGCAAGCAGCCGGTAGCCCATACCGGGGTCAATCCGCTGGACCGGTTCTACAGCGAGGACTTCACCCGCTACCCGTTCGACCCGGCGGCGGCCGCCAGGCTGCTGGAGGAAGCCGGCTGGACCGAGCTGCGCGGCGGCATCCGGCACGATGCCGCCGGCCGGCGGCTCAGCCTGGAATTCCAGTCCACCGCCGGCAACCGGACGCGCGAGTTGGTCCAGCAGGTGCTCCAGGAGCAGTGGCGGAAGGCCGGCGTCGAGGTCAGGATCAACAACCAGCCGGCCCGCGTGCTGTTCGGCGAGACGATGCGCGAGCGCAAATTCCCGGCCATGGCGATGTTCGCGTGGCTGAGCGCGCCGGAGAACATCCCGCGCACGATCCTGCACTCGACCATGATCCCGACGCCGGAGAACGGCTTTTCCGGCCAGAACTACGTGGGATTCCGCGATGCCGAGACCGACAGGATCATCGACGACCTGGAAGTGACCTGCGGCGAGGCCGAGGCGCGGCCCCTGTGGACGCGGCTGCAGCAGATCTATGCCGAGCAGCTGCCCGCCCTGCCGCTCTATTTCCGGTCGGACAGCTACATCATGCCGCCCTGGCTGGACGGCGTGCGGCCGACGGGTCACCAGTACCCCTCGACGCTGTGGATCGAGCAGTGGCGCTCGAAGTGACCCGGGCCGGGATGGGCAGCCGCTGATGCTGCGCTTCGTCGCCGTGCGGCTTCTGGAGGCGCTCGTCGTCCTGCTGATCATGTCGTTCCTGATCTACGGGCTGATCGGGCTGATGCCGGGCGACCCGATCGACCTGATGATCAACGCCGATCCCAACCTGACGGCGGCCGACGCGGCGCGGCTGCGGGAGCTTTACGGACTGGACCAGCCGATCTGGGAGCGTTACCTGAACTGGCTGTCCGCGGCGCTCCAGGGGGACCTGGGCTATTCGCGGCTGTTCTCCCGCCCGGTGCCGGAGGTGCTGGCGCCGCGCCTGGTGAACACCCTGCTGCTGCTGGGCATCTCGTTCGCGCTGTCGCTCGCCATCGCGATCCCGCTGGGGGTCTTCGCCGCCCGCCGGCCCTACGGCGCCGCGGACACGGCGATCAACCTGGCCTGCTTCGCCGGGATCTCGGTGCCGCCGTTCTGGCTGGCGCTGCTGTTCATCATCCTGTTCGCCGTCGTCCTGGGCGTGCTGCCGGCTGGCGGCATGGCCCCGGTCGGCGGGACCGGCGGGCTGTGGGAGCGCCTGCCCTACCTGGTGATGCCGGTCGCCACCCTGACGCTGGTCAGCGTCGGCGGCTATACCCGGTTCGTCCGGGCCGCCGTGATCGAGCAGCTTCGGCAGGACTATATCCGCACCGCCCGCGCCAAGGGCGTGCCGGAGCGGTCCGTGGTCTGGCGCCACGCGCTGCGGAACGCGATGATCCCGGTCGTCACCATCGTGGCGCTGGGGTTCGGCACACTGTTCTCCGGCGCGCTGGTGACGGAGACGATGTTCGCGTACCTGGGCATGGGCAAGCTGATCTACGATTCGATCCTGGGGAACGATTACAACATCGCGCTGGTCGGCCTGCTGCTCGCCACGCTGATGACGCTGGCCGGCAATCTCCTGGCGGATCTGGGCTATGCGGCGCTCGATCCGCGCATCACCTTCACCGAGACGCGCACGTGACGGCTTGGCGGCGCTTCCTGCGGTACCCGGCGGCGGTGCTGAGCCTGGTGCTCCTGATGCTCCTGGCGGGGGCCTCGCTGGCGGCGCCGCTGGTCGAATCCGCGCTCGGCGTGGATGCCAACGCGGTCAGCCTGTTCGACCGCTTCGCGCCGCCCTCCCCGCAGAACTGGCTGGGCACCGACGAGCTGGGGCGCGACGTGCTGGTCAGGCTGCTGTACGGCGGCCGGGTGTCGCTGTTCGTCGGGCTGGCCGCCGCGGTGGCCTCCGCCGTGGTCGGGACGGTGATCGGGCTGCTGGCCGGTTTCTTCGGCGGCCGGTTCGACGCGTTCCTGATGCGGGTGACCGACGGGGTGATCGCCTTGCCTCTGCTGCCTCTGCTGATCGTGCTGGCGGCCGTCGATCTGGGCAAGCTGGGAGTGCCGGCCGGGCTGGCGCAGTCGGATCAGGTCAGCCTCTACCGGATCATCGTGATCGTTTCCCTGGCCGGCTGGACGACGGTGGCGCGGCTGGTCCGCGGAGCCGCGCTGAGCGTGCGCCAGCGCGAGTATGTCCGGGCCGCCACCGCGCTGGGGGCCGGGAACCTGCGGCTGATGCTGGTCCATGTCCTGCCCAACGTCGCCTCGCCCATCGTGGTCGCCACGACGCTGTCGGTCGGCAACATCATCCTGCTCGAATCGGTGCTGAGCTTCCTCGGCCTGGGCATCCAGCCGCCGCTGCCGAGCTGGGGCAACATGCTGACCAACGCGCAGGAGCTGATCTGGTCGGCGCCGATGCTGGCCATATATCCGGGCCTGCTGATCTTCGTGACCGTGATCGCCTTCAATTTCGTCGGCGATGGCCTGCAGGACGCACTGGACCCGCGGGCGGACGTCTCCCGGCGCTGACCTCCGCCCGTCGTCGAATGCCTTTGGATTGACACTTTTCCGCCCCTGGAAGCGTTGAACCGCCTGAAGCTTCGGCGACAGTCGAGCCAGAGGGAAAAGGAGCACGTCTGATATGGGGCAGAAGACGATCAATCCCCCTGTCTTCTGGGGAGCGAGCCTCATCATTGTGGCCTTGCTCGCAGTCGGCATCATTTATCCGAAAGAGTCGGAGGAAATGTTCGCCTCCGTCCAGTCCTCGATCATCGAAGGATTCGGGTGGCTTTACATCTTATCCGTCGCGGCATTTGTTTTCATTTGCATCTACCTGGCCTTGAGCCGATCCGGCAACCTGAAGCTCGGGCCTGACGATTCCGAGCCGGATTTCAGCTATCCGTCGTGGATCGCCATGCTGTTCGCGGCCGGCATGGGCATCGGGCTGATGTTTTTCGCCGTTGCGGAGCCGATCCAGCACTATGCCACTCCGCCCGAGGTCGCGCCCCTGTCCATGGAGGCGGCGCGCGAGGCGATGGTGATCACCTTCGTCCATTGGGGCGTCCATGCCTGGGCGATCTACGCGATCGTCGGGCTGTCGCTGGCCTACTTCAGCTTCCGCTACAATCTGCCGCTGACGATCCGATCGGGGCTCTATCCCCTGTTCAAGAACCGGATCAACGGGCCGATCGGCAACGCGGTGGACATCTTCGCGATCTGCGGCACGCTGTTCGGCATCGCGACTTCGCTGGGCTTCGGCGTGCTCCAGATCAATGCCGGGCTGAATTACCTGCTGGGATGGCCGGTCGGGCTGTCGGTCCAGATCCCGCTGATCGCCGTCATCACCGCCCTGGCGACCGTCTCCGTCGTGACCGGCCTTGATGTCGGCATCCGCAGGCTGTCGGAGCTGAACTTGATCTGCGCGATCCTGCTGATGGTGTTCGTGCTGGCGGTCGGCCCGACGACCTTCCTGCTGAAGGCTTTCGTCCAGAACATCGGGACCTACCTGGACCATTTCTTCGTCCGTACCTTCACCCTGTACGCCTATGAACCGAAGGGCTGGCTGAGCTCCTGGACGCTGTTCTACTGGGCTTGGTGGATCGCCTGGTCGCCGTTCGTCGGCATGTTCATCGCCCGGATCTCGCGCGGGCGGACCGTGCGCCAGTTCATCGGCGGCGTGCTGTTCATCCCGACCGGCTTCTCGTTCCTGTGGATGACGGTGTTCGGCAATACCGCCATCTCGCTCGACATGGGCGTGGCCGCCGGGGCGATCACCCAGGCCGTTTCGGCCGACGTGTCGGTGGCGCTGTTCCAGTTCTTCACCTACCTGCCGCTGCCTTCGGTCACGTCCACCCTGGCGGTGCTGCTGGTCGCGGTCTTCTTCGTCACTTCCTCGGACAGCGGATCCATGGTGATCGACACCATCGCGGCCGGCGGCTCCGATAACACGCCGCTGTGGCAGCGGGTCTACTGGTGCGCGCTGGAGGGCACCGCGGCGGCGCTGCTGCTGCTCGCGGGCGGGCTGACCGCCCTGCAGACCATGACGCTGATCAGCGCCCTGCCCTTCACCTTCATCATGATCATGCTGGCCGCCGGCCTGATCCGGGGGATGCAGGCGGACCTGGCTCGCGGCAGCACCGTCCCTGCCGCAGTACCGGCCACGGAGCTGTCGTGGCGCCAGCGGCTCGAGCTCAGCCTGCACACGCCGCACCGTGACGACGTCGCCCGGTTCCTGACCGGGACCGTGTCGCCGGCGCTGGAGATGGTGGCGCAGGAGATGCGGGGCCGCGGTCTGACCGTGATGGTCGGCGCGGACGGGGACGACGGCATCGCGCTGACCGTCCCGGCGACGGAGGTCAGGAGCTTCGTCTACGGCGTGCGGCCGATCCGCCAGCTCCTGCCGGCCTATACGGCGGCGGAAGCGGCCTCTACCGAGGAGCGGCGGCCGCACAGCTGGGCGGCCCGGACCTTCTTCTCCGACGGAAGCCGGGGGTACGACGTGATGGGCTTCACCCGCGAGCAGATCGTCAGCGACGTGGTGGCGCAGTACGAACGCTACCAGGCGCTGACCCAGTCCAAGGCGACCGCGCTCTACATCACGTCGCCCGATCCGGCATAGGGAGGCCGACGTCCGGGCAGAGCGGAGCGGCAGCCGACAACCGCTCTCCGGCGTTGTCGCTGCCGCTCCGCTTCAGGGCTGTACCCGATCAGATCGATCCGCCCGGGGCAGTTGATCCGATGCGTTGCGCCATGGGCGCAACCTACGGTCGTCAGCTCGCATCACCTCCGCCCTGCACCGAGTGGAACGGCTGGCTGCGAGGACCGGTAACGGCTCCACCCGGCGGAGCGCAGTTCGCAGGCCGGGCAGGTGCCGCAGCCATAGCCCCAGTCGTGCCGGGCGGTGCGGTCGCCCAGGTAGCAGGTGTGGGTGTCCTCGACGATCAGGTCCACCAGCGGCCGGCCGCCGATCCGGTCGGCCATCTCCCAGGTGGCCGCCTTGTCGATCCACATCAGGGGCGTGTGGACGACGAAGCGCTGGTCCATGCCGAGGTTCAGGGTGACCTGGAGCGACTTGAGCGTGTCGTCGCGGCAGTCCGGGTAACCGGAATAATCCGTCTCGCACATGCCGCCGACGAGGTGCCGGATCCCGCGCCGATAGGCCACGGCCGAGGCGAAGGTGAAGAACAGCAGGTTGCGGCCGGGCACGAAGGTGCTCGGCAGGCCGTTCTCCTGGTAACGGATCTCCGCCTCGCCGGTCAGCGCGGTGTCGCTGACGGCACCCAGCACCGACAGGTCCAGCCTATGGTCGTCGCCCAGGCGGGCGCCCCATCCCGCGATCCCGCCGGTGAGCCTGTCGCGGAAGCGGGCCCGGCAGTCGAGCTCGACCCGGTGGCGCTGGCCGTAGTCGAACCCGATGGTTTCCACATGGGCGAAGCGGTCCAGGGCCCAGGCGAGGCAGGTCGCGGAATCCTGGCCTCCGGAGAACAGTACCAGCGCCTTCTCGTCCGTCATGCTTCCCCCGGGTATGTCTGGGTTGGTGGGCTCGGCGCTCACGGGATGCCGATCAGCTTGTGGGTCTGGAGGCTGAGGCGCCAGCGCGGATGGTCCCGGCAATAGGCGACCGCGCGGGCGGTGTTGGCGATGCGGTCGGGACCGTCCATCGGCTGGAGCCAGAAATGGCGGAACGGCAGGTCCTCCAGCCCGGCGGGATCGAACTGGGGCTGGGGAAAGACCAGCTTCAGCTCGTGGCCGCGGCGGAGAACCCAGTCGGCGCCGGCCTTGGGGCTGACGCAGATCCAGTCGACGCCGGGCGGCGGCTCCAGGGTCCCGTTGGTCTCGATCGCGATCTCGAACCCCTCGGCATGGACGGCGTCCACCAGCGCGCCGTCGAGTTGGAGCAGCGGCTCGCCGCCGGTGAAGACGACATAGCGATGGGACGCGCCGGATCCCCAGGTGCGCGCGATGGCGGCGGCCAGCCCGGCGGCGGTGCCGAAACGGCCGCCGCCCTCCCCGTCCGTCCCGATGAAATCGGTGTCGCAGAAGCGGCAGGCGGCGGTCTCCCGGTCGCGCTCGCGCCCGGACCACAGATTGCAGCCGGCGAAGCGGCAGAACACGGCGGCCCGGCCGGCATGGGCGCCTTCGCCCTGCAACGTCTTGAACAGTTCCTTGACGGCGTAAGCCATCCCATACTTCCCACTAGTTCCGGGCCCGCTGGTTCCGGGCCCGCTGCTCCCGAGACAGGGTTTTGCCCTGCGGAAAGCCGCAAGTCCAGGACGCCGGGGCCTTGCCCAGGCACAGCCTTGCCATGTGCCGGTATCCGGGACATCGTAAAGGGCATGGATACCATCGCCGCCGGCCACTGCGCCGCTGCGGAAGAACGGATGGACAGGGAGAAGACATGGTCAGTTTCGCAGTGCTCGGCTGCGGCCGTATCGGCCGGATGCATGCCCGCAACATCGGATCCCATCCGCGCGCCGGGCTGGTCGGCGTCTACGACGTGGTACCGGGGGCAGCCGAGGAGCTTTCCGCGGAGCTGGGCGCCAGGGTGCTCGGGTCCGTGGACGAGGCGCTGGGCGATCCGGTGATCGACGCCGTCTTCATCGCGTCCACGACAGACACCCACGTGGACCTGATCACCCGCGCCGCCAAGGCCGGCAAGGCGGTGCTGTGCGAGAAGCCGATCGATCTCGACATCGCCCGCGTCGAGGCCTGCTGGCGGGAGATCGGCACGCTGGACCCGCTGGTCATGATCGGCTTCAACCGGCGGTTCGACCCCTCCTTCAGGGCGCTCCGCGACCGCATCCAGGCGGGCGAGCTGGGCAAGGTCGAGCAGGTCGTCATCACCAGCCGCGACCCCGCCCCGCCGCCGGCGCAGTATATCCGAGGGTCGGGCGGGCTGTTCCGGGACATGACGATCCACGACTTCGACATGGCGCGCTATCTGGTCGGCGACATCGTCGAGATCCAGGCGATGGGCGCCACCCTGGTCGATCCGATGATCGCCGGGGAGGGCGATATCGACAGCGCCATGATCGTCCTGCGGGCGGCGTCCGGCGCGCTGGTCCATATCAACAACAGCCGGCGCTGCGCCTACGGCTATGACCAGCGTATCGAGGCCTTCGGAGAGAAGGGCATGCTCCAGGCCCACAACCGCCGGCCGACCACGGTGGAGTCCTGGGGAGCCGAGCGGACGCAGGCCCGCGACCCCGTGCTGGACTTCTTCATCGAGCGCTATTTCGAAGCCTACATGGCGGAGATCGACCATTTCGTCGACTGCGTCGAGACCGGAGCGAAGCCCCTGGCCGGTTTCGCCGAGGGGCGGGAGGCGCTTCGCCTCGCCGATGCCGGGCTGGAGTCCCTGCGCACGGGCGGAGTCGTGCGGCTGGAACGTTGACGCGCCATCCGATCGGCGCGCAGAACGGTTGAAGAAGAAACGCGGGAGGGAAAACCATGGAAAAGACGATCCGGCTGACGGCCGCGCAGGCGGCGGTGCGGTATCTGGCGGCCCAGCGGTCGGTGGTGGACGGAGCGGAAGTGCCGCTGTTCGCCGGGTGCTGGGGGATCTTCGGGCACGGCAACGTGGCCGGGCTGGGCGAGGCCCTGTACCACGCCCGCGAGACGCTGCCGACCTTCCGCGCCCACAACGAGCAGGGGATGGCCCTGGCGGCGGTCGCCTTCGCCAAGGCCAGCAATCGGCGCCGCATGATGGCCTGCACCACCTCGATCGGGCCGGGTGCGTCCAACATGGTGACCGCCGCCGGGGTGGCGCACGTCAACCGGCTGCCGGTGCTTCTCCTGCCCGGCGACGTCTTCGCCAACCGGCGCCCCGACCCCGTCCTCCAGCAGATCGAGGACTTCAACGACGCCACCGTCAGCGTCAACGACTGTTTCCGTCCCGTTTCCCGCTGGTGGGACCGGATCACCCGTCCGGAACAGCTCCTGACCTCCCTGCCCCGCGCGATCCAGGTGCTGACCGATCCGGTCGACTGCGGCCCGGCGACGATCTGCATGGCGCAGGACGTCCAGGCCGAGGCGTACGACTATCCCGAAAGCTTCTTTCATCCGCGAACGCACCGGATCAGGCGCCCGGCTCCGGATGCGGAGGAATTCGCCCGGGCGCTGGACCTGCTCGCCAGGGCGGAACGTCCCCTGGTCATCGCGGGCGGCGGCGTGCTCTATTCCGAGGCGAGCCGGACCCTTCAGGACTTCGCGGCCAGGCACGGCATCCCGGTCGCCGAGACCCAGGCGGGCAAGAGCGCTATGCCGTGGGACCATCCCCAGGCGGTCGGCTCCATCGGGGTCACCGGCAGTTCGCCGTCCAACGCGCTGGCGCGGGAGGCCGACGTGATCCTGGCGGTGGGCACCCGGCTCCAGGACTTCACGACCGGTTCCCGGGCCCTGGTGCCGGGCAATGCCACCCTGATCCAGCTCAACCTCCAGTCGTTCGACGCGGGCAAGCACCGGGCCGTTCCGCTGGTCGGCGACGCCAAGCGGACGCTGGAGGATCTCACGGCGGCGCTGGGCTCCTACCAGGCGTCGGCGGGCTGGCGGGAGCGGACGGCGGCGCTGGTCGAGGAGTGGAACGGCGCGGTCGACCGGGTGACGTCGCCGACCAACGCGCCGCTGGCGACCGACGCCCAGGTGATCGGCGCCGTCAACCGCGCGGCCGAAGCCCGCGATGTCGTCGTCTGCGCCGCGGGCGGGCTGCCGGGCGAGTTGCACAAGCTGTGGCGCGCGGGTTCGCCCAACGGCTACCACATGGAGTACGGCTTTTCCTGCATGGGCTACGAGATCGCCGGTGGGCTGGGCGTCAAGATGGCCCGGCCGGACCGCGAGGTCTTCGTCATGGTCGGCGACGGCAGCTACATGATGATGAATTCCGAACTCCAGACCTCGGTCATGCTGGGCCGCAAGCTGATCATCACCGTGCTGGACAACCGGGGTTTCGGCTGCATCAACCGGCTTCAGCGGGCCTGCGGCGGCGAAAGCTTCAACAACCTCATCGAGAACGTCGATCATCGGGCGGACGACGGCTGGATCGACTTCGCCGGCCATGCCCGCAGCCTCGGCGCGGTTTCCGAGAAGGTCGCCGGCATCGCCGCGCTGGAACAGGCCCTTCAGCGGGCCCGCCGGTCCGACCGGACCTATGTGGTGGTGATCGACACCGACCCGAATCCTACCACCGAGGCGGGCGGCGCCTGGTGGGACGTGGCGGTGCCGGAGGTGTCGGAGCGCGCGCAGGTCGGGGAGGCCTTCGCCGCCTATGCCGATGCCCGCCGGAACCAGGCCCAGGGCTGAACCCCAACCAGGAAAGTGGAAGCCTCGATGACCGTCAAGCTGGGCACCAACCCGATCGCCTGGAGCAACGACGACCTGCCCGAACTGGGCGGCGACACCCCGCTGGAGACCTGCCTGCGCGAGACCCGCGAAGCCGGCTTCACCGGGACGGAGATGGGCAACAAGTTTCCCCGGCAGCCGGAAGCGCTGAAGGCGAAGCTGGCGGAGTACGGGCTGGAGTTCGTCTCCGGCTGGTACGGCGCCGAACTGCGCAAGCGTACCGTGGAGGAGGAGATCGGGGTCATGAAGCCCCATCTCGACCTGCTGGCGGCCTGCGGCTGCAAGGTCATGGTCTTCGCCGAGACATCGGACACGGTCCAGGGCCGGCGCGACGTGCCGGTATCTGAGCGGCCGGTGATGACCGAGGCGGAGTGGCCGGTGTTCCTCGACCGGATCGCCAAGCTGTCCGGGTACATGGCGGGCAAGGGAGTCCGGCTCGCCTTCCACCACCACATGGGCACGGTGATCGAGAAGGCCCACGAGGTGGACCGGCTGCTCGCCGGCACGCCGGACACCGTGGGGCTGCTGTTCGACACCGGCCATCTCACCTTCGCCGGCGACGATCCGGCCGAGGTTGCCCGGAAATGGGCGAGGCGGATCAACCATGTCCATGCCAAGGACGTCCGTCCGGACGTGCTGAAGCGGGCCCGGGAGGGGCGCTGGAGTTTCCTGGAGTCCGTGATCAACGGCGTCTATACGGTTCCGGGCGACGGGATGGTCGATTTCGAAGCGGCGCTCCGCCCCGTCGCGGATGCGGGCTACGCCGGCTGGATCATCTGCGAGGCCGAGCAGGACCCCGCCAAGGCCCATCCCCTGACCTATGCCCGCAAGGGCTACGCCCACCTTCGGGCGACCGCCGAGAAGCTCGGCCTCGCCGTTCAATAACGATCCGCATTCTTGAAGAAAAGGAGAACAGGGTGGAAGTCGATTGCGTTCTCGATGCGAAGGCATCGCTGGGGGAATGCCCGGTCTGGTCGGCCGAGGAAAATGCCCTGTATTGGGTCGATATCCTCGCCCCCGCCCTGCACCGGCTCGACCCCGCGACGGGCGCCACCCGGACCTGGGAGATGCCGCACTCGATCGGCTCCTTCGGGCTCCGCGAGGGAGGCGGCGCCATCGTGGCGCTGCGCAACGGCTTCCACCTGTTCGACTTCGAGACGGGCGGACTGACGCCGGTCGCCAATCCGGAACCCGATATGGCCGGCAATCGGCTGAACGACGGCAAGGTGGCGCCGGACGGCAGCTTCTGGGCCGGCACGATGGACGAGGAAACCATGAGCAAGCGCACCGGCTCGCTCTACCGGGTGGCGCCGGACGGTGCGGTCCGCCGCATGCTGGACGGGCTGATCGTCTCCAACGGGCTGGCCTGGAGCGCCGACGGCCGAACCCTTTTCCATTCCGACAGCAAGGGGAAGCTGATCTGCGCCTACGACCATGAGCCGGGCACCGGCGACCTGTCCAACCGCCGCGTGATCGCGGAGCCTTCCGAGGAAGTCGGCCGCCCCGACGGGGCCGCCACCGACATGGAGGGGTTCTACTGGAGCGCCGGCATCTCCGCCGGGGTCCTGAACCGCTGGTCGCCCGACGGCAGGCTGGACCGGCAGGTCCCGATGCCCTGCGCGGCACCGACGATGCCCTGCTTCGGCGGGCCGGACATGCGGACGATCTACGTGACGTCGCTGCGCCACAACGTGGCCGAGGACCGGCTGAGGGCGTTCCCCCTGTCCGGCGGGATCTTCGCGCTGCGGGTCGATGTTCCGGGCGTGCCGGTGCCGAAGTTCAAGGGATAGGGAAACATCCATGACATTGAATGTCTGCATGGTCGGCTACGGCATGATGGGCGTCTGGCACAGCGAGGCCCTGAAGAGGGCCGACGCCGTGCTGCACACCATCGTCGGCCGCAACCCGGACGGGGCCAGGGAATTCGCCGAGCGCCACGGTTACCGCAAATGGTCGGTGTCGCTCGACGAGGCCCTGGCGGACCCGGAGATCGACGCCGTGATCCTGGGCACGCCGAGCGACCTGCACGAGGAGCAGGCGATCAAATGCCTGGAGGCCGGCAAGCATACGTTGATCGAGATCCCCATCGCCATGAGCCTGGGCGGCGCGAAACGCGTGGTCGAGGCGGGTGAGAGGAGCGGCAAGGTATATGGCCTGTCGCACCCCATGCGCTTCCGCCGCGAGCGGGAGTCGCTGCTCGCCCGTACCCGCGCCGGAGAGGAGAAGATCCGCCACATCGCCGGGCGCTTCTTCATAAAGCGGCTGGTCAATATCGGCGCTACCGGATACCGGCGGAGCTGGACCGACAACATCCTGTGGCACCATTTCTGCCACTTCGTCGATCTCGGCATGTACCTGTTCGACGGCGCTCCGATCCGGCGGGTCCAGAGCTACCTGGGCGAGTTGCACCCGACGACCGGCATTCCCATGGAGTGCATCGTGATGGTGGAGACCGAGGCCGACCAGTCGCTGCTGGTCCACGGGTCGTACCATGCGGCCTATCGCTTTTACGACAAGCTGATCGTCACCGATCGGGACACTTATTTCTACGACATACTGGCCGGAACGCTGAAGACGTCCGAAGGCACGATGGAGATCGAGGGCGAGCAGGACAACTGCACCCGCGTCACCCTGGATTTCCTGGACGCCATCCGCGAGAACCGCCCGCCCCGCGCGTCCGGCCCGTCCGTGCTGCCGGCCATGCAGGTGCTCCAGAAGGTCCAGGACGACTGGGACGCCCGGCACGGCGCCCGGGCCATTCCGGGAAGACCGCTGCCGCGGCATTGAGGTTCGGGTGCCGGTCGCCGGCCGGCCGGAGCCGCCTCACCCTTCCAGCCTGGCGACGGCATCGAGGTCCCGGCGGCGCTGTGCCACGCGGCGGTCATGGCTGCCCGGTTCTTGGTGCAGATCAGGGTATAGGGGCGGTTCTTGCGTTCGGTGAACGTATGGAACCGGGCGCGATCTCGAAGCCGGCCGAGTTCTTGAGCGGGGATCTTCAGTCCGGGGCATTGAATCGCAGTCAGGATTGTGGGACGCCGTGCCCGCAAAGCTGACTTCGATCAGGACAGCATCCCTTTGGTGCTGCCCCTTCAGGCAAGTATATGATCCTGAAAGTGCACTCTATTCTGGCAAGCGCTGCTCCATCATCCGGGGCTGAAGAAAATCAATCCCAATTGGGGAGGAAATGTTTCCATGGGAAGAGCGGCAGCCACAGCCGTCTCGGCGCTCTGCCTGATCATCGGCACGACGCCCGCGGCGTACTCGGAGGACGACCGCGGACGGGATGACCGGCGGGACGGACGGGATAGGATCGAGAGGCACGTGACCGGCAAGATCCTGCGGGCCGATTACGACGGATACAGCGACGATTTGCTGACGGCGGGCTTGGGAGCCGCGGGCTTGGCCGGGCCGGCACCCCAGGCGGCGAATCCCTCCTCCCCGACGACCGAGGAGCTTCGCCGGATCGCGATCTACAACAATTACCGGGCGCTGGTGGATGTATCGGCCGGCGGCGGGTACGGCACGCTTTACGGGCCGCTGGTCGGCGCCGGCGAGAAGGCGCAGGAGCGCGACGGGAAAATTCCCGGGACGGAATACCTGGCGCTGTTGGACGGCGACGACGGAGGCAACTCGCGGATCACCGTGGCCGTGCAGATCCCGGACAGTTTCCGCCCCGACAAGCCCTGCATGGTGACCGCGACATCGTCCGGCTCGCGCGGAGTCTATGGGGCGATCGGCACCGCCGGCGAATGGGGGCTGAAAAAGGGCTGCGCCGTCGTCTACAACGACAAGGGGACGGGTACCGGCTTCTTCGATCTGGAGAACGGCAAGAGCTACACGGTCCAGGGCGAGCATGTCGAGGCGTCTGGGTCGAGCAAGCCGCTGAACTTTCAACCGAGGATTCAGCAACGAGAGCTGGACCGGTACCTGGAGGACAGCCCAGACCGCTGGGCGATCAAGCACGCCCACTCGCGGGAGAACCCCGAGGCGGACTGGGGGACGGATACCCTGCGCTCCGTCCAGCTCGGCTTCCATCTGCTGAACCGCCACTTCGCCGGCGACAAGGGCTTCAGGAGGATCACGCCGGAAAACACCGTCGTCATCGCGTCGAGCGTTTCCAACGGCGGGGCCGCGGCCCTGCGGGCGGCGGAGGAGG
This sequence comes from Skermanella sp. TT6, assembly GCF_016653635.2. Classification (NCBI taxonomy): domain Bacteria; kingdom Pseudomonadati; phylum Pseudomonadota; class Alphaproteobacteria; order Rhodospirillales; family Azospirillaceae; genus Skermanella; species Skermanella cutis. The sequence goes on along the minus strand of NZ_CP067420.1, from coordinate 2,270,757 downwards.
ACAGGCGCGGCTGGATCGACGGCGTCGCCGTGTCGGAGCCGAACGTCAACCCGAAGCGGGACCGCTCCTTCAAGATACAGCAGGGCAATGGTCCGGCCCTGGCGGAACATGGACGGCCGCTCTATGACTATATCTCGTTCTACACCCTGTACGAGGGGTGCGCCGCGGCGGTGCCGGGCAACACCCGGGCCCTGCAGGTCTGCACCGACCTCAAGGCTCGCGGGCTGTTGAACGAGGGAACGCCGGCCGAGGCACAGAAGCTGATCCAGGATTACGGGATCGTGCCGGAGCAGAATGCGCTCGCCGCCTTCTACTGGTCGGCCAATGTCTACCAGTCCGTGACCGTGGCCTATGCGAACGCCTATTCCAAGGCCAGCGTGACCGACAATCTCTGCGGCTTCTCCTACGCTTTCGCCGATGCGACGGATCGGCCCGCTCCCCTGCCCCGGACCAATGCCGAGCTTGCCTTCGCGCAGTCGAACGGCGTTCCCCCGACGATCGGCATCCAGCTTATCCGGAACGGCGTTTCGACCACGACGGTCGGCGGGGCGGCGGCTCCGATGGCGGACGTAGACGGAGCCGCGTGCCTGCGGTCCCTTTGGACGGCGGGCGACCGTGACCATCAGCGGCGAGGTGGGGGTGGAAAGTCCCCGGCGCGGCGTCTGGCGAAGGGCGTCGAAGAGGTTCTGGCCACGGCCAACCTGCGCGGCAAGCCTGCCGTAATCGTCCATGGCAGGGCCGACGCGTTGATCGCGGTCAATCATAGTTCACGCTCGTACTATGGTTCGGCCCTGAGGCAGAAGCAGAACATCCGGTACTACGAGGTGACCAACGCCCATCACCTGGACGCCTTCAACGCCCTCCCGGCTTTCGCCGCAGCTTACGTGCCGCTGCATGTCTACTTCAACGAGGGGCTGGATTATCTGTACGACCATCTGACCAAGGGCGACGCGCTGCCGCCGTCCCAAGTGGTCCACACCGTTCCGCGGGAAACCGGCGTTCCTGCGCCGCCTGCGATCACCCGGGACAACGTGCCGCCCATCGCGAAGAAGCCCCGGAAGGAGGACCGCATCACGTTCAGGGAATCGGTGTTGCGGATACCGAATTGAGGTTTGCGGACAGGCCGCGGGAGTAATCCCGCGGCCTGTCCTTGTGCCGGCGCATTGCCAGAATCGGAAAAGCGAAAAGCCGCCGGAACCGGTCAGGTTTCGGCGGCTTTTCGCTGGGACTTGGTTGCGGGGGCAGGATTTGAACCTGCGACCTTCAGGTTATGAGCCTGACGAGCTACCGGGCTGCTCCACCCCGCGTCAGGGCGACGGACATGTTCGAGAATTCGTGACGGTTTGCTTGTCCTTGAAGCGCACGGGCGATTGGTGGACCTGGCGGCGACCTACTCTCCCACGTCTTGAGACGCAGTACCATTGGCGCGGAGGGTTTTCACGGCCGAGTTCGGGATGGGATCGGGTGCGGGCCCCTCGCTATGACCACCAAGTCGACCAAGCGCCCGGGCGCTTCGAGGTGTGTGTATCGAGGAATGTGATGCGTCTTCGACGGATGCTTGTTGTGCGGGCTTGCTGCTGCGCGTGACGCGCGCAGTCAGGATCAAGCCGCTCGAGCGATTAGTAAGGCTTAGCTTCACGCGTTGCCGCGCTTCCACACGCCTCCTATCGACGGGATGGTCTGTCCCGGCTCTAAGGGGAGTGCTTGTTTCGAGGGGGGTTTCCCGCTTAGATGCTTTCAGCGGTTATCCCGTCCGCACTTAGCTACCCGGCGATGCGGCTGGCGCCACAACCGGTACACCAGAGGTGCGTCCATCCCGGTCCTCTCGTACTAGGGACAGCGCCTCTCAGCACTCCGACACCCACGGCAGATAGGGACCGAACTGTCTCACGACGTTCTAAACCCAGCTCACGTACCACTTTAATCGGCGAACAGCCGAACCCTTGGGACCTGCTCCAGCCCCAGGATGTGATGAGCCGACATCGAGGTGCCAAACCTCCCCGTCGATGTGGACTCTTGGGGGAGATCAGCCTGTTATCCCCGGCGTACCTTTTATCCGTTGAGCGATGGCCCTTCCACGCGGGACCACCGGATCACTATGGCCGACTTTCGTCTCTGCTCGACTTGTCGGTCTCGCAGTCAGGCTGGCTTATGCCATTGCACTCGTCGAGCGATTTCCGACCGCTCTGAGCCAACCTTCGCGCGCCTCCGTTACTCTTTGGGAGGCGACCGCCCCAGTCAAACTCCCCGCCATGCAGGGTCCCGGCTCCCGGTTCAGGGAGCGCGGTTAGATGCCAGAGATCCCAAGGGTGGTATTTCAAGGATGGCTCCGCGCAAGCTGGCGCCTGCGGTTCATAGCCTCCCACCTATCCTACACATGGGAACCCTGGCACCACTGCAAAGCTGGAGTAAAGGTGCACGGGGTCTTTCCGTCTGACCGCGGGTACTCCGCATCTTCACGGAGAATTCAATTTCGCTGAGTTGGTGTTGGAGACAGCGGGGAAGTCGTTACGCCATTCGTGCAGGTCGGAACTTACCCGACAAGGAATTTCGCTACCTTAGGACCGTTATAGTTACGGCCGCCGTTTACCGGGGCTTCAGTTCGGAGCTTGCACCCCTCCCTTTAACCTTCCGGCACCGGGCAGGCGTCAGACCCTATACGTCGTCATGCCAGACTTCGCAGAGCCCTGTGTTTTTAGTAAACAGTCGCCACCCCCTGGTCTGTGCCCCCCGCCCCCGCTTGCGCGGGAACGGGGCCCTCTTCTCCCGAAGTTACGAGGGTAATTTGCCGAGTTCCTTCAACACCATTCTCTCAAGCGCCTGGGTATGCTCTACCTGTCCACCTGTGTCGGTTTCGGGTACGGTCTGTATGGCAGGGCTGTTTCCAGGAACCCCTCCAGCGCACGGCCAATCCGATAAGGCCGTACGCACTTCGGGATTCGTCACCTCTGCCAGGCCCTGGAATATTAACCAGGTTCCCATCGACTACGCCTTTCGGCCTCGCCTTAGGGGCCGGCTCACCCTGCGCGGATTAACCGTGCGCAGGAACCCTTGGACTTCCGGCGAGAGTGTTTCTCACACTCTTTGTCGCTACTCATGTCAGCATTCTCACTTCCGATACCTCCAGATGGCCTCGCGGACATCCTTCGCAGGCTTACGGAACGCTCCGCTACCGCGCTGGGATCGAAGATCCCGGCACCCGCAGCTTCGGTGGGTGGCTTGAGCCCCGGTACATTTTCGGCGCAGGCCGGCTTGTC